>DATKZH010000544.1:0-45257 GCA_035528065.1 Thermoguttaceae bacterium
AGATACTTCGCCAAACAACCCCGCCTACCTGGTTTGTGCGGTTCGTACTTGGACTTTGTATCCTTCGGCTGCGTGAAGAGCCCTGAGCCAAGGCAAGTCGGACCCCGAAATATGCCAAGTCGCCAATTGCCGAACCATTCGCCCCCCAAAACCCGTGACGGTCAGGAAGATCCAATGGGTGAAGTACACCGCTCGTGGTTTCCGCAACCGAGACAACTTCAAGACCGCCATCTACTTCCACTGCGGCGGCCTCGACCTCCTACCTGCCACTTAAAACCCGGAAGAGCCGTCTTCTTGAACGACAAGAACTCTCCCATCGCGCGTCTCCTTGCCTAGCTTGTCCAACGCGAGGCGGGCCGACGGCCCTTCCGGCCAAACGGCGACCACAGCCTTTCGGGAGTATTCTCTTCCTGCGGCGTCCCCCTGTAAAGGCCGGACGGGCCACCCCGAAAATACTGGGTACACTCTTGCTGCCGGACCGCTTCTCTGGGTACGATGAGCACGAGTCGATTGGGCAGAGATCAAGGACGTCGACTCCGCCCGAACCGTGACCCGCATTCCTGGAAGGAGACCCGCCGTGACGTACCCCAGGTCGGCCCTGCTTCTGGTCGCATCGTTCGTGTGTTGCGTCTACAGCGTGGCCTGGGGGGCCGATCCGGCCGATCCCGACCCGTCGCGGCCTGCCCTCACGCCCGACCGGATCGAGGCCGACTGGCTCCACCACGACGCGATGCGCCGCACCAGCGCCACCTCCGGGGCTCAGGTCGAGCCGGAGGAGGACGCCGTCGGGGGCGTCGACGGCGTGAAAAACGGCAAATGGGGCTTTCACACGCTGAACGAGCCGGACCCCTGGTGGCAGGTCGATCTCCGGGAGCCGACCCGCCTCGACCGCATCGTCTTGTACAACCGCTGCGACGAGTGCGGCGCCCGAAACTCCCGCATCCTCGTCATGGCCTCCGACGATGCCCAGGGCTGGAAGCAGCTCTACCGGCACGACGGGACGGTCTTCTACGGCCAGAGCGACGGCAAGCCGATGGTGGCCAAGCTCGGCGGGGCCCGGGCGCGCTACGTCCGCCTCCAGCTTCCCGGCACGAGCTACTTCCACCTCGACGAGGTCGAGATCTACGCGACCGACGGGGACCAAAACGTCGCCCTGGGCAAACCGGCCACCCAAAGCAGCACCAGCCAATGGTCGGTCCGGCACGCGCAAGCCGGCGCCGGGGAGCCGGAGTACGAGATCGCCCCGGTGCTCGAGCGGGGGCTCAAGCTGGCCGAGAGTCTCGAAAGGCTGGGAGCGGTCGTCGAGCCGCAGGTCGAGACCCTCAGGCAGGTCGCCGAGGAGTCCGAGAAGCTCACGCCCGACGTGCCCGAGCAGGCCCGGCGCCAGCTCTACATGCGGGCCCGCTGGGCCGTGCGCAAGATGGCCTTCTCCAACCCGCTGTTGGACTTCGACACGATCCTGTTCGTCAAGCGGGTCCCGCCGGCCTTTCCGCACATGTCGGACCAATACTACGGCTGGTGGTCGCGGGGCGGCGGAGGCATCTACCTGCTCGAAGGCTTCCGGGGCGACGACCCGCGGGTCCGCTGCATCACGGAGGATTGGGACGAGGGGAGCTTCCTGCGGCCCGACGTCTCCTACGACGGGAAGCGGGTTGTTTTTGCCTACTGCAAGTTCTACCCCGCCTCCCACGGCGTCGAGGACAAGGTGAACAAGGACAACTTGCCGGAGGATACGTTCTACAAGATCTACGAGATGAACGTCGACGGCAGCGGCGTGCGTCGCCTGACCCACGGCAAGTACGACGACTTCGACGCCCGCTATCTCCCCAGCGGCGAGATCGTGTTCCTCTCCACGCGAAAGGGCCAGGCGATTCAGGTGGGCCTCAAGAGCGCGTCGGCCACCGCCCGGACGGCCGATCTGCCCGACAGCTACGTCCGCTGCGGCGGCGGGAACTCGCGGCCGGTCCCCGTGTTTACGCTTCAATTGATGGACGGCGACGGCGGCAACCTGCGGCCGATGTCGGCCTTCGAGAATTTTGAATGGACGCCGTCGGTGGCCAGCGACGGGCGCATCCTCTACGCCCGCTGGGACTACATCGACCGCTTCAACGGCGCGTTCATGAGCCTCTGGTCGACCAACCCCGACGGCACCAACCCGCAGCTCGTCTACGGCAACTTCACCAGCAAGCCGCAGTGCGCGTTCGAGGCCCGAAGCGTGCCCAACTCGCAGAAGCTCGTCTTTACAGCCGCCTCGCACCACTCGAACATGGGCGGATCGCTGGTGCTTTTGGACCGCACGCGGGGCACCGAGCTGGAGCGGCCGCTCCAGCGCCTCACGCCCGAGGTCTGCTTCCCCGAGACGGAAGGCTGGCCCGAGCACTACTACGCCAACCCGTATCCCTTGAGCGAGGACTTCTTCCTCGTCTCCTGGAGCGACCGCCGGCTGCCGCGGCACACGTTCCTCCCCGACGAGGGCAACCCGAGAAACCCGCTGGGCATCTACCTCTACGACGCCTTCGGCAACCTGGAGCTTCTGCACCGGGACCCGGACATCGCCAGCATGTACCCGCTCCCGGTCCGCTCGCGGCCCAAGCCGCCGGTTCGGGTGTACACCGCGGATTGGGACGCCGCGGGGGAGGGCCGCTTCCTGCTCCAGGACGTCTACGCGGGCCTGGAGGGCGTCGAGCGGGGCTCGATCAAGCGCCTGCGGATCATCGGCGTGCCCCCCAAGGTGCAGCCGCACATGAACAACCCCGTCCTGGGCGTCTCACGCGAAGACCCCGGTAAGTTCGTGCTGGGGACGGTCCCGGTGGAGGATGACGGCTCGGCCTTCTTTCCCGTTCCCTCGGGCGTGTCGGTCTTCTTCCAGGCATTGGACGAGAAAGGCACGGCGGTTCAGACGATGCGGAGCCTGACCTACGTCCAGCCCCACACGACGCTCTCCTGCATCGGCTGCCACGAGCATCGCGACACGGCGCCCGGCGTCACCTCGCCGCCGCTGGCCGCCGTCCACGGGCCGTCGAAGCTCGCCCCGGGCCCGGCCGGCTCCTGGCCGCTGAAGTACGCCGAGCTGGTGCAGCCGGTGCTCGATCGGCTCTGCGTTCGCTGTCACAGCCCCGAAGGCACCGCCAAGGCCCCCGCCTTCGATCTTACCCCGGCCAACTCCTACCGGAACCTGATCTCCTACGCCGACGAGGACATCAAGAAGCTCGCGTTCGAGAAGGACCGCTCGATCGCCGGCGACTGCCCGGCACGCAAGAGCAAGCTGATGGCGCTGTTGACCGACGGTGAAGGCCACGAAGGCGTCGAGCTCGACGCCGGCAGCTTCGACCGCCTGGTCACCTGGATGGACACCTACGCGAACATTCAAGGCTTCTTCAGCGAGGAGCAGGAGCTCGAGCTCCGCCGACTCCGCCAAGACTGGGCCCATCTGATCGCCGGCGGCCGGGCGGGCGGAGATTGAGGGCAGTCCGTCTCACGATCCGAATCCCGGGACACGAACCGATATTGTGAATCCGGGGACACGAACCGATATTGACATTTTGGAGAATCTCCATTAGTTTACCGGGATGCCACGATTAGCGAGATTGGTCGTCCCCGGTTTGCCGCATCATGTGACCCAGCGTGGCAATCGTCGGCAGCAGACGTTTTTTTGCGACGAAGACTATGTGGCTTACGTGGAACTGATGGCGGAGTGGTGCACGGAGCGCGGCGTGGAGATATGGGCCTACTGCCTCATGCCCAACCACGTCCATTTGATTGCGGTTCCACGGTCGGAAGACGGTCTGGCGCGCGCCGTCGGGGAGGCTCACCGACGTTATACGCGACGGATCAACTTCCGCGAGAAGTGGCGAGGCTATCTATGGCAAGGGCGTTTTGCCTCGTTCGTGATGGACGAGCCGTACTTGCTGGCGGCTGCGCGATACGTGGAATTGAATCCGGTGCGGGCCGGTCTGGCGGCCGACGCCGGCGATTGGCGTTGGAGCAGTGCACAAGCCCACTTATCGGGCCGCGACGACCGATTAGTCCGAGTCGCTCCGATGCTGGCAATGGTCGCTGATTGGCGCGGTTTGCTGAACAGTGCCCTTCGGGAAGAGCAGTTGCGGGATATGCGAGAACATGCTCGCACTGGCTGCCCGCTGGGAGACGCACCGTTTCTGGAGCGTCTGGAGCAAGCAATCGGTCGCAGGCTCCGTCCCGGAAAACCAGGCCGTCCGCCAAAACTACTCAGACGACCATAATCGGTTCGTGTCCCCGGAATCGTGAAATACGCGCCCTCGCTCCTCCTGGCGTTTCGCATCGCCAGGGCCTTCGGCGCGGGAGTCGAAGACGTCTTCCAATACGACGATGCCGCCCGGGAGACAACCGCCAAGTGACGCGATGACGAACCGATCATCGCGCGGCGCGCGCGAAGGGCAGTCCATCCCGTCACGACCGACCTACGATCGCCGCCGCAATCTTCTCCACGTCGACGTGGCTCGTCTCGATGAACAGCTTGTACTGCGTCTGCGTGCCGCCGGCCGCGGTGCCGGCGACATAGAGGTTGGGGACGTTCGTCTCCATGGTCTCCGGCGAGAACTCGGGCACTCTGTGCTGGCCGTGGAGCGCGACGCCGAGCTGCTCGAACAGGCTCATGTCGGCCACGAAGCCCGTCGAGAGGAGCACGAAATCGGCCGGCTGTCGGATCGGCTCCCCTTCGGTCCGCTCGCCGTCGCGAGTGGGGGCCAGCACGACGTGCTCCGGCGTGATCTCGACCGGCATGGTCTCGGGCACGAATCGGATCCGGCCCTCGCGGACCCACATCAGCACTTCGGCGGTCAAGTGCCGCTTGGCAGCGTCGCGTCCCAGCTCGGCCCGGCGGTAGCTGATCGTCACCTCGGCCCCGGCCCGCCAGCAACGCAGCGCCGCCTCCAGGGCGGAGTTCATCCCGCCGACGACGAGAAGGCGCGTGCGGAAATAGCGATGCGGGTCGCCCAGGTAGTGGGTGACGTGCGCCAGGTCCTCGCCGGGGATATCGAGCCGGTTGGGCCCGGCCATGCCGCCGGTGGCCAAGACTAGCCGGCGGCAACGATAGACCCGTTCGCCCGTGCGCGTCGTGGTGCGGAGCGTGAACCCGTCGCCGTCGCGTCGGGCGCTGAGCACCCGCTCGTAGGTGTTCACCACGAGATCGAGCTGTTGGACGACGCCGCGGAGATAGGCCAGGTAGGCCTCGCGGGTGAGCTTCTCCTGGTCGACCGTCTGCACGGGGATTCCGGCGATGGCCACGCGCTCCGGGGAGCTGAAGAACCGCGTGTTCGGGGGCCACCAGGTGAACGTGTGCCCGATCTGCCCGGCCTCGAACTGGACGTAGTTGACGCCAGCCCGCTCGAGCGCCGCCGCCATCTCCAGCCCGATCGGACCGGCGCCGACGACGGCGACGTCGTAGCGGGTTGGGTCGGTTGGGGTTTGGCCGGTCATGGGTGATCTTGCATTGCTGGGTTGTCGCGCCGGGCAACCCCGGCGAGGAATGGATTCACCTGCTACGGTTCGCGCCGCGGGGCGCGGTTCTGCCGCTGCCACTCGAAGATGGAGGGCACCGGGGCCTCGGGGAAGGGCGGGTCCTCGGTAGCGGGCAGGAGGCGGTTGTCTCGCTCGACCTCGGGCTTGCCGTCTCCGGAGACCAGCTTGCCGCTGCCGCCGTAGATTCGGTTGTCGATCAGCTCGACGCCGATGCAGTCGGGCGTGGCCAAGCGGACGGCGGGCTGGTTTTTCTCATCCAGGGCGAAGACGTTCCCGCGGATGACGTGATCGAAGCTGGCGGTCTTGGCAAAGACGCCGGGACCGCTCCCGACCCGGAACCGGCTGTAGAGAATCAGCCAGCTCTCGTTCATCCCGCCCATCCACACGCCGGCCTTCGGCGAGCGGACGTCGCAACCGTAGACGACGTTTCGCGGCCCGTTCGGCCCGTGAGCGGTGTCTTCGGGCGGGGAGGCCCACATGCCGTAGCCGTAGCCCCCGTGACCGCGCTGGGAGTCGATCGTGCACTGCTCGAAGAGGTTTTCGTTGGTCCATCCGGAGTGCCACTGGCCGTCGCTTTCGTGGAACGTGCTCTTGCGGATCACGTTGCCCGAGGCGGCCCATTGGAAACAGGGTGCGTGCCGCATCTTATGGGTGGTGACGTTTTCCATCAGGCAGTCGCAGGCGTGTTCCCAGCCGACGTAGGCCGTGCCGCCGCCCCCTTTGAAGTGGGCGTCGTCGAAGACCGAGTCGCGGATCTCGCACCACTTGGCCTCCACGGCGTAGCAGGCGTGGCGCCCGGTCTTCTTCACCGTCACCCCGCTGGCCCAGCACTCCCAGGCGTTGGAGAACGCGATCCCGTTGATCCAGAGGTTTTCGGTCTGTTCCAGGTAGAGGTTCTCGACGCCCGAGCGGCGGATCACTTCGATCTTCTCGACGTAGGAGCCGTCGACCACGGGGAACGTCAGTCGCAGCGGCTGGTTGACGCGGATCGTGTCGCCCTCGATGCCCTCGATCACCAGCCGATAGCGCCGGTAGGTGCCCCACTGGCAGGCGTTGCGCACCAGTTGATTCCAGCGGGGCGAGGCGGGGGCTTCGATCGCGATCCGGTCGCCCGCCTCGAGACCCCGGGTCGACCGGAGCTTGATCCGGCGGCTGCCGCGCAATGCGTCGGCCGCCAACGGGATGCGCGATCCGACCGTGCCGGGGCCTGCGAACGTGATCGCCCCGAGCATGCGCGGACGGGGGTCGGGCTTGGGAGAAGGCTGCTTGGAGAGCCGGATTTCCTCGGATGTCTCCTTCCTGGTCCCGTCCTGGTACTCGGCGATGCCCGTCATCTGGTGCGTTCCCTGCCCTGCCTTCCCCAGAAGCGAGCGTCCGCTTACGGAGATCGAGAACGTATTGCCCCAGTGTTTCGACCGCTCGCGGCGAGAAACGCTCTCCCCGTCGACGCGGACCTCCAGGGCCACAAGATCCTTGGGCACGGCGTGCAGCTCGATCCACGTGTCGGCGCAGACGACCTCGCCGGGCCGCCGGCGATAGAAGGTCACTCCCGCGGGCGGGATCGCGTAGCGGAAGATCAGGCGCGTCTTGTCGGCCCCCTCGCCGCGGATCACCACGCCGTCGTCGCAGACGATCACCGGGCGGTCGAGATAGTAGGTCCCCGAGGCAAGCAACACGGCACCGCCGCCTTGCGCGGCCGCGGCCTCCGCGGCGCGCTCGATCGCCCCGCTGTCGTCGCGGTCATCGTCGCCCCCGGCGCCGAAGTCGGCCGCCCGCGCTCGGACCGCTACGTCGGGGATCCCGCCGGGCACGCCGGCATAGGTCCAATCGGGATAGACGATCCCGTCGGGCCCGACCACGTCGGCCTCCGTGAGCCGCTGCTTCTCGTCCGGGCGGATCTTGTATTGGCCTTCCCACGGTGGCCGCGTGGGCTCTTCCGCAGACTGGGAGGGCGACGAGCCAAGAAAAGCCCAGACGGCGAAACACGCGGCAAGACAACCCCTCGTCGCTCGCCGTCTTGCCCGCCGGGACCGATTTCGGCACGTCATTTCAGCGCCTCCTGCAACCGGAGGATCTGGGAGGCCAACAGCCAGCGATAGGCGTCGAAGTCGCGGCCGGACCAGAGCCCGTCGTACTTGTACTTCTCCTGCACCTCGATCGCGTCCCAGAGGAAGTCGACCTCCTTTTGGCCCTCCTGGGCGATCTCGGCCGCCTTACCGCCCTTCTGCTTCGCCCGGTCGACGAGCTGCTGGAGCGTGTAGAGGTATCGGCCGTCGTCGATGCCCTCGCGATAGGCCTCCCACATGGTCACGGGGATCGGCTCGCCGTCGGGCGTGGAGCGGTTGAAGAAGTCCATCGAGGTGCCGTCGAGGTAGTTCCACGGATCGCCGCTGCTGGACTGATAGATCCAGGGGATGAGCGTCCGGAAGCCCGACTTCCAAAACCCGAACCCCCAGGTCATCCTCGCCCCGCGAATCGGCGTGTGGTCGTTCTCGCCGCTGATGTGGTTCGGGTAGCACCAGAACTCGATGTGGTGCTCCTCGCTCAGCCGCTTGATCTTCTCGTGGCCGAACACGAACGGCTGGCAGCACCAGACGTCGACGTACGGCCACATCGGGGCGAACTGGTCGTGGCTCGGATCGGCGGTCACGTACGTGCGCACGCCCGGCACCCGCTTGATCGCCTTCATCACGCCCACCATGAAGCGGACCGCGTCCTCGCTGGTGCTCGGCTCGTCGATCGGGTAATAGAGAAACTCGGGCCAGCCGTATTCCTTCCGCGCCTTCTCGATGGCCTCGACCATCTTGGTCACCTCGTCGAAGAACGATGGGGGCACGTCGGCCCGCACGAGCCGCAGATGGCTCCCCAGCCCTTGCTTGTCGACGAGCTTCGTGTACCACCAGCTCACGGGAAAGCCGACGACCAGCGGATGATCGGCCAGTCCGTACTTGCGGTCCAGGGCGATGCGGCGGTCGGTCTCGGCGCCGTCCATGGTCCAGTTGCCCTCGTCGTCGCGGTCCAGCCCGCTTGCGTCCGAGATGTGCGAGTTCATGCCGTGGGCGACCATGTCCCGGCGCTCCAGCTCCGCTTTGCGCCGGAAGTACTCGTTGGCCTCGGGGCTGTTGTTCTCGTCGACGTTCGAGAGCGGGTCCCGGTAGTACATGCCGTAGATGTGCTCCGGGTTCTTTTCCAGCCGGATCGGCAGCACGCGGAGCAGGAGCGGCACGTCGGCCGGCTCTCCTTGGGCCGGATGAAAGACGAGCTTCCCCTCGTAGACGCCGGGCGCGGCGTCGTCCGGGACCTTGACGGTGATCCAGAACCGCTGGTTGCTGCCCGCGTCGATCGCGACCGATTCCTTCTGCTCCAAGACGTCCGGGGCCACGTGGTAGGAGAAGAACATCGAGTAGTTGGGCCGGACGAGCATGTAGCGGACAGAGCGGACTTCGACGTTCTCCTTGGCGATGACCGCCCGGGGCGAGCGAAGATCGCCGGCCGTGACCTTCGCCTCGCCCAAGTCCTTGAGGGGAAGCACGGTGAACGTGACCGGCTCGTACTCGCCCGGCGAGGCAAAGGTCGCCAGCTCGGGGGCCAGCTCACCGGCCCGCGGCACGGTGTTGGGGTAGATCACCTCGGACCAGTGCCGGGCGAAGAGGGCGTAGCCCCGCCCGCGGTCCAGCGCGGAGAGCTCCGGCATCGGCCGCTCGTCGACGTGCTCCGTCCGCTTCCACTCTTCGGCCACGTCGGGCGGCAGGAAGTAGACCTCCTGCTCCAAGGCGTCCAGGAAATCGCCGCGGACCCGCTCCTCCTCCGCCGTCGGAAAGACGATCAGGCACGCCGCGAGCCAGTCGGTCTTGGGAAGGAATTCGATCGAGAGCGGCCCCTTGCCGGCCGACGCGGTCAACGCCCGCTTCTCGAATCGGTATGCGCCGGGGATCTTCACGTTCGACCGGGACGTGCCGACCGCCACGTCGAAGTCGTGATACTCCCGCGAGGAGCCGGCGCTGCGGCCGCAGAGCAGATAGACCGTGTAGTCCCCCGGCGGCACGTCCACCAGGAACGCGTTCGGCTTGTCCCCGAAGACCGCGTCGCAGGTGATCTCGTTGGTGTACATCGGGGGCGGCTGCTTGCGCCCGCGGCTTTCGTTGTACTCCCACTCGCGGCTGTAGTGCTTGTGGTGCTCTCGGAGGCCGTCGGTCGACTTCCATCCGTATCCGGCCCGTTCGGAGTAGAGCGACCTGGCCGTGATCCTGGTGAATCCGTCTCGGAGCTCCGAGGTTTCGGTGCCCAGGTCGAACCGGTACGTCTCGCCGCAGACCATGGGGGTGAAGGCGAGACCCGCGAACAACGTCAGGATCGTGAAATCGCTTCTCATGGCGGCTCCTTTCCAAACGGGGCGCGCAATTGGGGGTATTTCGTAGGGTGGGTCGAGGTACGAGACCCACGCGGGAACATCGCAGAACGTGGAAGCACGCTTCTTGAGACTTCTTGAGGCGCGTGGGTCTCGTGCCTCGACCCACCCTACACGTTCTCCTTGCGGAATCGTTCAGAACGGACCTTCAATCACGCGAAACTCGACTTGGCTTTGGTCGACGGGCTGCCCGGCCGCGTCGCGGAGGCGGAGCGTGGCGGAGTAGGTGCCCGGGGTCAGCGGTGCGGCGATGCGAAGGGGCAGCTCGCCGTGCCGGCTTGCCTTGCCCCGGGCCCTGGCCGCCGGCTTGCCGTCCCGGCCGATCTCGAAGTCGACGGTCACCTCGTCGAGCCCCTTGCGGCCCATCAGCGTGTAGAGGGCCGTGATCTGCCGGTCGCCCGAGTAGAGGAGCTTTCGGTCGAGGGCCAGCTCGGCGACGACCGGGTGAACGAAGCGGGTGAGCGCCACGTCGCTGATGTAGAAGTCGACGCGGTCGCCGTGCTGGTAGTCCGATTCCGAGATGTTGAACTGCACGCGCTGCACGTCGGCCGGGGCGATCAGCTCGGAGATCGGGATCACGATCTCCGTCCACTGGTCCTTTCGCACGTCCTTGAGCGGGAAGCTGCTGGAGCGTTTGGGCCCCGTGTGATAGAACCCGACGCCGAGCGGCGTGCCGGGCAGACGCTCGCGGCTCGCGTCGGCGTAGATTCGGCACTCGAAGAAATCGTACTCGGACCAGTCGGAGATGCCCCCTCGGGCCATGTCCTTTCCGGCGCGCGGCCAGCCGATGGGGTAGTTCTTCTCGCCCTTGGTGTGGTCGACCAGGTTGGCGAACTTGAGCGACCGCTTGCCCCCGTCGGCGTGCTCGTCGCTCGAGGAGATCTCGGTCTCCTCCGGGGAGCCGTTGTACCAGTCGGTCACGTCGACCATGTCGTCCAGCACGAGCCGCTCTTTGTTCGCTTCGTGTGGGCGCTTGCCTTGCGTGCCCTCTTCCGCCGCGGCCGACGCGCCGGCGAGGGAGAGCGAAAGAACCGCGACAAGTCCATTGAGTAGGTGCTTGCTCATCTGTGTCTCACGCTCCCGTGGGAAACGGTGTCTCTGGGGTTCCAGGTGTAGGGTGGGTCGAGGAACGAGACCCACGTCCCCTCACTCCCATTCCGGCGCATCGTATCCGGGTGTCGGATCCTGACTGCCCCAATCAAGCGGATACTCGCCCAGTTGCACGTAGCGGTGGAACGAGGACCAGGGCCAATCCGCGACATGTTCCACCAACTCATGCTTCTTCGGATTCCAGTGTACGTAATCCACACACCGCTTTAGGTCGTCCTCATCGTCGCAAGTGTGCTCCCAGAACCGCTTCTGCCATACGCGCGGTACGCTTGACGAATCCGTGAAGCGCTTTGCGGCAGCTCATGCCCGCCACCCGCCACGAACTTGCGAGTGAACTCCTCCTTGATACGCCGCCACCGAAGCGAGTACTTGTCGTCCCCGGTCGGCAGTGTCCAGACGCTATGCAGGTGATCCGGGAGCAACACAATGGCGACGATCTCGAAAGGCCATTTGTTCCGGATCGTCGCAATGGCTTCGTGCAAGGATTCTCGGGACAGTGAATCGGCCAGCATTTTCCGGCGTTGGTGGCTGACCACGGTGAAGAAATAGGTCCCACCAGGTACGTAGTTGCGCCGATACCACGGCATGGTTCAGGGGCCCCTGTTGACGCGCGTGGGTCTCGTGCCTCGACCCACCCTACGATTGCTCGATGTCCTCACACTTTCGCCAACGCCTGCTCCAGGTCCGCGAGCAGGGCCTCGCTATCTTCGATGCCGGCGGCCAGGCGGACCGTGTTGAGCTTGACGCCGAAGCTGGTTCGCCGCTCTTCCGGCAGGTAGAGCATGGTGGTCAGGTAGGGGATGCAGATCAGGCTCTCGGTCGCTCCCAGGCTGACGGCGTGGACGATCACCTCGAGGCTTGAGATGAACCGCTTGGCGTCCTCCTGGGACGAGCCGACGTCGAAGGCCAGCACGCCGCCGAACCCGCCGTGCATCTGCTTCAAGGCGGCTTCGTGCCCGGCGTCGGTCTCCAGGCCCGGATAGATGATCGAAGAGACCTTGGGATGGCCCGCCAGGTATTGGGCCATGGCCAGGGCGTTTTCGGCCGTCTTGTCCGCCCTCAGCTTGAGGGTCTTCAGCCCCCGTTCCAAGAGCGAGGCGGAGAAGGCGTCCATCGTGGTGCCGATCGCCTGGCGGGTGAACCAGAGGAGGTCGTAGTGCTCCTTGCTGGTGGCGATCGCCCCGCCCATCAGGTCGTTGTGGCCGCCCATCGCCTTGGTCGCGCTGTGCACGACCATGTCGGCGCCCAGGGCGAGCGGCTTCTGGTGGCAGGGCGTGGCGAACGTGTTGTCGACGACCAACAGGGCGCCGACCCGATGGGCCTCCTCGGCCATCGCCGCGACGTCGACCACCTTGCACAGGGGATTGCTGGGCGTCTCGAGGAAGATCATCTTGGTGTTCGGCTTGATGGCTTCGCCGATCGCCCGGTAGTTGTTCGCGTCGAGCCAGGTGATCTCGACGCCCATCCGCTGGAGGATCAGCGAGATCTTGTAGTGCGCCCCGTAGACGTCGTGAAACAGGATCACGTGATCGCCGGCGCCCAGGTAGGTCAGGTAGATCATCGTGCAGGCGGCCATCCCGGTGGTGGCGATCACGCAGTCCTCGGCCCCCTCCAGGGCCGCGATCTGCTTCTCGACCGCCCGGACCGTGGGATTGTCGTCCCGGTGGTAGGTGTAGCCGTCGATCTCCCCGTCGGTGATCTGTCGGAGGACCTCGAACGAGCGGTATTCGTAGTTCACCGCGTGCACGATCGGCGTCACCATCGGCCGATTGCCATAAGGCGTTAAGGGGTCGTCGCCCATGATTTCCACTCCTTGCGATCTATCGAATACCCACCGAGAGCCGAAACCGTGAGAATAACGCCGCCCGGCAGGCTCCGCAAGGGGCGGTTGGCAGGCCGGTCGTAGTGGCCCGATTCATCGGGCCTGGCAGCCCGTTGAAAAAGTCGTGTGCCACCGCTTGCCTGCAAGCAGTGCCGCCGAGGACCCAGCAAGAAACACTGCTTGCAAGCAAGCAGTGGCACACGGTTCGGTCACTGTCGCCTTTTCAACGGGCCAGGAGGGATTGCTTTGCTTGTTGTGCACTTCGCGGGCAAGCCTGCGCCTACGGACCGCCCAGCATCTCCCGCCGTCGCTCGACGTAGTAGAGGTACGTCTCGTACGAGACGTCCGGGGGCACGAAGTGGTCGAGCATGGGGATGTAGGCGCCTTCTTGGAGGAGCGGGGCGACGCGTCGCAGTTCGGCGTCGACGCCTTCGCGACCGCTGGCGATCGCCCGCTTGTCGAGCCCGCCCATCAGGGTGATTCCCGGGAACTTGCGACGGAGCATGACGGGGTCGGAGCCGGCGGCGATCTCGCAGGGGTGGGTGCCGTCGATGCCCGCCTCGAGGAAGATGGGGGCCAGGTCCTCCACGCGCCCGTCCGTGTCGACCATGATCAGCTCGACGCCGCCCTCGCGGAGGTAGCCGACGAGCTCCTGGTACGCGGGCAGCATGTGCCGGCGGACCAGCTTGGGGGAGATCATCGGCGCGGTCTTGTACGACATGTCTTCCCAGATCTGGACGAAGTCGAGCGCGCCGGCGGCCAGCACCCGGGCGAACACGTCTTTGGCGAACTGGAGCCGGTCGGCGATCATCCGCTCGCAGAGCCCCGGCTGGTCGTAGAAGGCCATGCACCAGTTTTCCATGCCCACGATGTTCCGGGGAAACCCGAAGAAGCTGCGGAAGTTGGCCCCGACGATCTCGCCCCGCCAGCGGCGCCAGTGGAGGTCTTCGTCGAAATCGTCGCTGTAGCGTCCCGGGCTGCGCCCGTCCAGGCGCGGCCGGAGCCGGTCGTAGTCGGCCTCGTTCTCCACGGGGAAGCGGAGGAACTGGGGGATGGTCTTGTGGTGCTTGCGCTGCCGGTAGACGACGCCGTTCTCGTCGCGGACGATCTGGTCCTCCTCCCGATCTTCGATCACCTCCGGCTCGAACGGAGGATAGACGTCGCCGCTGATCGGGAGCCAATTCACGTTGAAGCTGCGATCGAGCTGAAGATAGTCCTCCAGGTGTCGAAGCTCGGTGACCCACCGGGGCAAGCCCTCGTGATGCCACCGCTCGAGCGTCTCCGGCCAGACGCCCATCTCCATCAGCGGGATCCGGTCGACGGGCTCAAACCGCATGTACTTCAGGAATCGCTCTCGTTGGTTCACGCTCTTAGCACCTATTCTTGGGCGGATTCTTGCGGCACGATCCGCAGCACGCAGAGCTTGCGCGGCGGCAACTCGAACGCGATGCGGGTTCTCGGGCCGGTGACTGAGAACCGCTTGGGCGGGGTGATGGGGTCGCCTGAGTCGCCGTCGGTGATCTCGAACGTGTAGCGTCCGGGCGCGAGGAGGTAGAGCTCCGCGCCCATCGGACGCGCCCCCGACCCGAAATGAAACAGCTCGGCCGTGAAGCGGTCCTTGGCCGACCGAGTGACCAGGGCCGCGATCTCTCGGGGGAGCGTGAGCCATCGCACGGCGCCTAGCGGGAAGAAGCGGAAATCGCCCCGGTCGCCGGTGGCCGTGGCGTAGAGCAACTGCGCGTTGAACCGCTTGTTGTTGGCGGGGACCGGCTCGGGAAACATCATGTCGGCCCCGTACATCCTGGGGAAGGCAAACACGCGGTCGGTGAAGCGGACCTCGCTGGTGAATCCGGGGAAGTTGACGCGGAGCGATTCGGCGCTCGCACGGAGCGAGGCGACCAGAGCGGTCCGGTCCGCCCGGGACTCGGATACCGCGAGCGCGCGATAGTCTTGGGCCAGGATCTCGTCGAACTCGCTTCTGCCGGTGAGCAGCTTGTACTTGGCGAGCGTGGCGGCGAGGAAACCGAGCTTCGCGGCGCACCACGCTTCCGTTCCCGGCTCGGGGGCCTTTGGGGGCCGGTTCTTCAACCACGCGAGGCGGATGGCGGCCATCGATCGAATCGGCTCGAGGTACTTCTCCTCGCCCGTCATGTGATAGGTGAGCAGGAGCACGTCGGCGAGCTTTCCGACCGACGTGGGCCAGACGTAGAGCTTGGGCTCGTTGTGGTGTCGGGGGTCCCACCAGTCGGGCCCCGGGCCGCCGATCTCGCCCTCGGGCCAGCGGATCGCCGCGGGGACGATGCCCGCCGGCTTGCCGCGCTCGGCCCGCGCGGTGGCGTCGACCCAGGTGTCCATCCAGGCGGAGAAGAGCTTGCCGAGCTTCTCGTCGCCGGTCCGCTGCCACAAGACCAGCGCCGGCTGAATGGCGACCGCGTGATACGGCGTGTCGCAGGCCCGCTCCGGATTCGGGTCGACCTTCCGGGCGCTGAAGTAGGTGCTCTTGAACTGGAGCATGCCCCGCCGGTTCGTGCCGGTCCAGAGCGTTTCCATCAGTTCGGCCAGGCGCAGGGCCCGGCGCTTCCAGACCGGATCGTCCGGCGTCAGGTGGATCATCGGGGTGATCGTGTCGGTGGAGGGCTCCGCCGTGTGCTCCACGTCGTAGACGTGGCTGGTGTAGCCGTCCTTCATGTAGTCCTGGCTCATCAGCGCGTCGGAGAAGAACGCCTGGGCGTCGGTGAGCTTGGGATGCTCGAAGGCGATCATCACCGGAACCCAGCTCCGCCACATCTCGCAGTCGTCGTCCCACGCGCCGCCGTACTCGCCGCTGTCCCGGAGCCGGTTGTCGATCCACCACTCGACGACGTCGGCCAGCCGCTCGAGGCCCTCGCGCTCGAGCGCGGCCCAGTCGGGCGCGCCGCAATCGTTCGCGTATGCCCTCTCGGCGGGGATCGGCTCGCCGAGATACATCCCGATCACGCGATTTTCGGGGAACGCGGCCCCGGCGATCTTGAACTGCTCGACGGCCTTGTCGAGGAACTGCCGGCGGGGCTCGTGGTAGCCGATGATGTTTCCGTATTCGTTGGTCACCCAGAAGAGCATCCGTCCGCGGTAGAAGCAGGTCAGCGGATAGAGCGGCGAATCCTCGGCGATCTGGAAGTCGTAGTCCACGGTGCGGCGGACCTCACGATCGTACCACCGCCAGAGCGATGTCTCGCCGATCCACCGCTCGACGAACGCCACCATCTTGTCGACGTCGGCCTTGAGGCTCGCGTCGAGGTCGGGCCTCTCGCGGAGTTGCTTCAGGATTTCCAGGCAGAGCGCGTCGTCCTCGGCGTTTCCGGCCCGCTCGATCAGTTCCTGAACCGGCTCCCCGGCCGCGACCCCGGCCTGACCGATCGCTCCCAACAGCGCCAACCCAAGCATGGCCACCATCCAAGCAAACCAATCTCCTCGCCGACACGGGCGTCTGTTGCGAAGCATGCGATTCCTCCTCTTTGGGGAGCTCAACGGAAGACGGGAACGAAAGGGGGCCAGCGGGGGGACGGAAAACAGAGGGTTCAGGTTGAGCCGGACGTTCACTGGCCGCGCAAACTTCAGAAGTCACTCTCCCTACCTCTCCCCGTCTCGCAACAGCCGGAGCAGCTCGGTCTTCATTTGGCGGAGGACCGGCCAGGAGGATTGCTCGGCGATCAAGTTCTTCATCTCGTACGGGTCGGACTCGAGGTCGTACAGCTCGTCCATGCCTTGGAGCTGGAGGTAGTGGATATACTTGTAGCGATCGGTCCGCACGGCCTTGTAGCCCATGTCGAGCACGCGGGGGAACACCGTGTCGGTGTAGTACTCGACGAGGAAGGACGTCCGCCAGTCCGTGGCCTCGCCCTTGAGCAGCGGGACGAGGGAGCGGCCGTGCATCGGGGCGGTCGGCTTCGCGCGGGCCAGATCGACGAAGGTAGGCGCTAGATCGATGCCGAGCACCAGCTCGTCGGGCGTGCTGCCGGCCTTGACGAGCCGGGGATAGCGGATGATGAGCGGGATGCGGATCGTCTCCTCGTAGGCCAGGCGCCGCTCGACGCTCAGCCCGTGCTCGCCGTTGAAGTAGCCGTGGTCGCTGGTGAAGACGACCACGGTGTCGTCCAGCTTGCCGCTTTTTTCCAGGGCGGCCAGCAGGCGGCCGAGCCCTTCGTCGACGGCCGCGAGCATGCGCAGCCGGTTGCGGACCGTCGTGTCCGAAGTGCCCGTCTCGGGGCCCAGCGGGGGCAGGTCGTCGACCTTGCGCTGTAGCGACGGCTTGCCTTCCAGGCTATCGTTGACGTTCGGCCTGCGGGGGACGGGCGCGTCGGCGTAGAGGTTTCTGTGCCGTTCGGCGGGGATGAAGACGGCCGCCGAGGGATCGCTGATGCTGCCGTCGTCGTACTGGGTCAGGTTGGGGTGGATCGCCTTGTGCGAGAGATACAAGAGGAACGGCTTCTCGCGGTCGCGCTCGATGAACCGCAGGGCCCGGTCGGTGAAGACGTCGGTGATGTAGCCCCGCACGCGGGCGAGCTTTCCGTCCTCGTAGATTTCCGGGTTGAGCGTTTCGCCTTGCCCTTTGATGCTCACCCAGTAGTCGAAGCCCGGGCGCGGCGTCGGGTCGTTCCCCATGTGCCACTTGCCGATGAAGGCCGTTTCGTACCCCTCACTCTGAAGCGTGCGGGGGAACGTGACGAGCTGATGGCTTTGGGCGCTGCGGTTCGTGTTGTCGCGGATCCCGTGCCCGTGCGCGTAGAGGCCCGTCAGCAGGCTGGCACGGACCGGCGAGCAGAGCGGCGTGGTGGCAAAGGCGTTGAGAAACCGAGCGCCCTCGCGCCCGACCCGGTCGACGTGGGGCGTTTTGACGAACGGATGGCCCGCACAACCGATCTCGTCCCACCGCAGGTCGTCGACGAGGATCACCACCATGTTCGGACGCGGCGGCGTCTGGGCGGCATCGCCCCGAACCCCGCCCCACGATACCAGCCCGTAAGCGAACAGGGCAAGAGCGACAACGGCTCGCGTGGGGACAACCTGTGCTCGCGTGGGCACGACCTGGTTTCGCATGGCGTTTCTCTCCTTTTCGCGCGTGGCGGCGACGAAGCCGCGACCGGGGCCACGTGGCTCGGCTGCGCCTGACGGACTCTATCGCGTCGGCAGACTCCTCCACCAGGAATAGATCTCCTCGGCCACGGCCGGATCGTAATCGGGATTGGGCACCGGCATCTGGGCATCGACCGATTCGAGCCACTGATGGAGCATCTTGCGAAGCGATTCGACCTTCTCGGGCATCTGCGGGGCCAGGTCGTGCTTCTCGCCGACGTCGTTTTCCAGGTCGTAGAGCTCTGCGCGCCCCTCTTCGTAGAACTCGATCAGCTTGTACCGGCCGCTGCGCACGATCCCGTGCGGTCGCACGCCGGCCTCGCCCGTCACGTTGTAGTGAGGGTAGTGCCAGTAGAGGGCCTCGCGCCTGAGCCCTCCCGTCTCTTTCAACAGCGGGACGATGCTCACACCGTCGACCGAGTGGTCGGGATCGCCCTGCGCGCCGGCCATCTCCAGGATCGTGGGATAGAAGTCGACGCTGGTGACCGGCACGGAGCAGGTGCTTCCGGGCCGGACGACGCCGGGCCATTTCACGATCCAGGGCTCGCGGATGCCCCCCTCGTACGGCGACCCTTTGCCCTCCCGCAACGGTGCGTTGGACGTCGACGCCACGCAGTGCTTCGCCTGCTTCAGGCGGGGCGGGCCCTGTATCTTTCGCGCCAAGCCGCCGTTGTCGGACATGAAGAAGACGACGGTGCGATCGTCGATTCCCAGCTCCTCGAGCTTGGCTATCACGCGGCCGACGCTCGCGTCCATGCTCTCGACCATGGCCGCGAAGGTGGCGTTGGTGGCCCCGACGGCCGGCCTCCCCTTGGCCAGGTAGTTGGCGACCACGTCCTTCTTCGCCTGTAAGGGCCGGTGCACGGTGTAGTGACTGAGATACAGGAAGAAGGGGCGACTGCGGTTGGCCTCGATGAACTTCAGGGCCTCGTCGGTGAGCCGCTCGGTGAGAAACTCGCCCGGCGCCCCGTCTTGGATCGCGGGGATTCGATACGGGAAAAAGTAGCTTCCCGGTGCCCCGGAGGCGCAGCCGCCGAAATTGAAATCGAAGCCTTGCGCTTCGGGCAGATAGGGATCTCCGCCCAGGTGCCACTTGCCCACGTGGCCCGTGGCGTAGCCCGCCGCCTTCAGGGCCTCGGCGATCGTCACCTCTTCGAGCGGGAGGTATTTCGTCCAGTCGGGCGGGCGGAGTTGGGTCCAGGGGAAGTGGGAGCCGGGGATCCAATCGGTGAGGCGGAGTCGCGCGGGGTATTTGCCCGACATGATGCTCGCCCGGGTCGGCGAGCAGCAGTTGCAGGCCGCGTAGCCGTCGGTGAACCGCATCCCCTGGCCGGCCAGCCGATCGACGTGGGGCGTCTGGTAGATCGTATTGCCGTAGCAGCCGACGTCGCGCCAGCCCAGGTCGTCGATGAGGATGAACACGACGTTCGGTCGGCCAACGGTCGAGCCTTGGGCCAACGGTGATGGGGTCGCAACCGGCAATACGCAGCCGGCCAGGACGAACAGGGCACGGCCGGCCCGCTCGAGAAGATCGCGTCGACTCATCGGGGTTGTCTCTGCTCTTGCTGCCCGCTCGCTGCGTCAGGTCTTCCCATGGGCGCCGGGAGAGGCCGGAACCGTGCAGCCGGCAGTTCCGGCCCCTTGGGTGCCCATCAGAACAAGGCGGTCCGCTGCGCCCCCGTTATGAGGGTGTTGGCTGCTTCACTTTGTCCTTTCGGCGCGACTCCAGGCACCTTCGCGAGGACGAACCGGGAGTCACACCTGGATCGCGTTGAAGATATCGGTGTTGCTCAGAATCCCGACGATGTCCTTGCCGTCGAACACGGGCGCTCGGCGGATGCCCGCCGAGTTGAACAATCGCGCGCAGTACTTCAGCGCCAACCCGGGCGAAACCGTGATCAGCGGCTTGGACATGATCTCGAACACTTTCACCTCCGCGGGGTCCTTCCCCGGATCGATGACCTTGCACACCACGTCCTTGCGGGTGATGATGCCCCAGGCGTCCTCCTGGCTTCTTCGATTCACGAACACGCTGGAGACCTTCCTCTCCCTCATCAGCCTGACGGCATCGGCCACCGTCGCCGTGCCCTCGATGGAAATCACCTCCTTGGTCATCACATCGCCGGCTCTGGCAAACCTCACGTCGTGGAGCGACTTGTCCGACATTTCCCCTCTCCCTTCGTTACTGCCCAGTAGGACTTGGCCAACCGACGCTCAATCACCACGGAAGCGGCACGTGGCACGCTTCCGACCATCGCCTGGGGTCCAAACGGGAGATCTGGTGAGCACGCTGCCGGCAGAACCGGGGCCTGCCTGCTTTCACACCCGCCCACAATGGGACAGAACGGAGACCCGCTTGTCAAGCAGGTGACAGGCAATTGGGCAGCCCGGTTCCGCGAGGCGAAGCGTTCTGCCGACGGATACGCCCGCTGCACGTCTCGAAATCATCCCTTCGCCCCTCCGCATGGGGGCCTCTGGGCACGCCGGCGGATCTTGTCTTTCCCGCCGCGCCGGGGAATACTGGCGGCGACGTCCGGACGCGGAAGCGGCCCCGGGCGATGCAAACGGCATCCTCGCTTCGTCCACACTCTGAAAGGATCTGCGATGTACGAGCGGCGACTCAACCGGCGGCGGTTTCTGACCTTGTCCACCACGGGCCTTGCGACGGCGGGCCTCCTGGGCCGTGCCCTGGGCGCGGAGCCCGCTTCGGTCCCACCCAAAGTGGAGGAGGGCCTGGCCTGGTTCGACGTCCAGCAGTGGGGCGTCGAAGGCCGCGGCTGGTCGGAGACCACGCGATATTTCGACCGCCTGCCCGCCAAGGCCGAGGGCGTGGTCCGCGCGCCCGTCTGGAGCTTGAGCCGCCACTCCGCCGGGATGTGCGTCCGCTTCGCGACCGACGCGACCGAGATCCACGCCCGCTACGAGCTGCTCTCCTCGAGCCTGGGGATGCCGCACATGCCGCCGACGGGCGTGAGCGGAGTGGACCTCTACGCCCAGGACGACCAGGGGACGTGGCGCTGGCTGGGCGTCTCCCGACCGTCGGCCCAGACCGTCAAGGCGAAGCTGGCCTCGGGCATTCCGGCCGGCCGTCGCGCCTACATGGCGTACCTGCCGCTCTATAACGGCGTCGAGTCGCTCGAAATCGGCGTGCCGGCCGACGCCGCGTTCGAGCCGCTGGCGCCGCGCTCCGAAAAGCCGATCGTCTACTACGGCACGTCGATCGCCCACGGCGCCTGCGCCAGCCGTCCCGGGATGTCGTTCTCGGCGATCCTCGGGCGTTGGCTCGACCGGCCGGTCGTGAACCTCGCCTTCTCGGGCAACGGGCGCATGGACCCGGAGGTGGTCGACCTGCTGGCCGAGCTCGACGCGGCGGTCTACTGCATCGACTGCCTGCCCAACATGGAGGGCCCCCAGGTCGCCGAGCGGACCGAGCCGCTGGTGCGAACGCTCCGGAAGGCGCGGCCCGAGACGCCGATCGTGCTCATCGAAGACCGCACCTACGGCAACGCCTGGCTCCTGCCCGACCGCCGCGAGCGCCACGCGGCCGCCCGGGCCGCCTTCAAGGCCGCGTACGACAAGCTCACCGCCGAGGGCGTGAAGGGCCTCCACTACGTCGAAGGCGAGCACCTCCTGGGCGACGACGACGAGGCCACCACCGACAGCTCCCACCCCTCCGACCTCGGCATGATGCGCATGGCCGAGGCGCTGGAGCCGGTGCTGCGGCCGATCCTCAGCGGCCAATGACGCTACGACGCAAACCTGAGCCGCCGCTTGCGGTTTCGCCTGCCGGTTCTCGGCCGTAGGGTGGCACCGGCATCTTGCCAGTGCCTTCACGCGGGTGTCTTCGACTGACGGCAAACCAGTAGGGTGCGTGAAACGCACCAATCACCGCTCGTACATGAATGTGGTGCGTTTCACGCACCCTACTGCTCTGTGCGCAGGACATCCTCGAGGCAGCGGGTGGCGGGCGGGAGCGGGTCGGCGAGGAGCCAATCGACGTCGATCCAGAAGCCGGGCAGGGCGCGACTGCGGAAAAGGCGATTTTCGTCGAGCGGGGCCAGTTGGTAGCGACCTTCCTCCAGGAGGAGGAACTCGACGCGTTTCTGGATCGGGTCGATGATCCAGTATTCCGAGACGCCTGCCTCCTCGTAGAGCTGCCGCTTGAGGTCGTAATCGCGGTGCCGGCTTTCGCGGGAGACCACCTCGACGGCGACATCGGGCCCGCCCCGCATGCCGCCCTCCCCGATCAGGCCGACGCGCTCCGGACGCACGTAGGCCACGTCCGGCTCCGGCGCGGAGAACTCGCTCAGCCGGAAAGCGAATCGGCTGAAGACTACCTTGCCCCCAATGCCGCGGCGCTCCAGGAAGCCCCGTAGCAGCCAGTGAAGGAACCCGGTCAAGTCGTTCGCGCGGCGTGAGTCGGGCGAGGCCATGTAGATGACTCCGTCAATGAGGTCGGCCTTTTGGCCGTCGGACACGAAAGCGTAGAAGTCCTCGACCGTCAGCAAATCGTCGGCAACCCGCCTTGCATCGGCCATGGCACGCTCGCCTCTCGAACGGAGGGTACGATGAGCGCGCCTGCGGCGCGCCCCAGCTCATCTTAGCCGCGCGTCCCGCACGAACCAACCCCCATCCGGCGGGGTAGCGCTCGTATCTCGCCGGGCGGGGTGGCACCGGCATCTTGCCAGTGCCTTCACGCGGGCGTCTTCGACTGGCGGCAAAGCCCACTGGCGGAACGCCAGTGCCACCCCGCCGCCGTCGTTCGCCGAAGAGGTCGTGCCGGCAACGCTCAATTACCGGCGTCCCGACGTGGAATGCCCCGTGCGCGTGGTTCGGAAGGGCGGATCGCGCATGCCGATTCGCACGGCGCTTGTGGTCGACGGGACCGGGATCGGTCAGACCGTCGTCGTGGTGCTGGGTGGACCGGATTGCACGGCGGGGGCCATGCTCGTCTGCGCGGGCTTCATCTGGAAATCGTAGCTCTTCAGTTCCATGAACCAGCAGAAGATGCCGATCAGAATAGCCAGCAAGGAGATCCCCAGCAGCACGACGTAAGGGCTGGCCTTTGTCACCTTCTGAAGGAAGCCGGGCTGCTTTACCGCTTCCTCTTCCAGCTCTTCCTCGGCCGCCTCGGCTGCGAATTCGTCGGCCGGCGCCGCCATCTCCATGTCGGCAAAGGCGTCACTTTCGGCGGGCTCGAGGACGTCGTCCCCGGGCTCCGGCACCTCGCCGGCCCCTCCGAGCTCGAGTGTCTCGTCCGCCGGTTCGGGTAGCGTCGAGTCTTCTGCGGGCAGATCCAGCTCGTCAAACTCGCGGTCTTCGCCTTCGAAGTTGGACACGGCTTGTCCTCCAAAAGGTTCTTGGCCGGGACATTGGGCAAAAACACCTCCCGCGGAGGCTTCGCCAGCGCAGAAGCGTGAGAGTCCACGATCACCAGCGGCCGGCGGAGCCGTTCCGTGCGATGGCCCCGCCGACGGGCGGCCTTCCCGGAGTCCCCTCTTATTATAGTTGGCCGGTTTCCGATCCACCAGTCGTTCTCCACCCGCGGGGGGGGTATCGCGGAGGTTGCGTCCAGAGAACGGGCCCGGCGGATTGCTGCGCGATTCAATAGGCGACACGGCCGATATAGCTGCACCCGACCAGGTACATGCGCCGGCCCTCACGTTCGATCCGCGTGACGTGCGCCACTTGAGCGGTCAGATAGGAGAACTTGGGCGGGGTTCCCAGTGCCACCACGAGCATTCCGGATTGGGGCGGTTTGGGCGAGATGAACGAGAATCCCCCGGCGGCGATGTCGTTGCACTGGATCTCGGTGAACTCGTCGTCGGCGGGCAGCCTCCCGTCGACAATGGGGGCGATCCGTTGGTGGTACGGATAGGAGAGGCGAGCACGGCGGCGGCGTTCGCTGTTGATCGGACCCGGCAAGGCAGCGGCTTCGCCAAGGGGCTGATCCTGCGGAGTCGCCGGCCCCCCGCCGGCGGACGGCGTGCCGTCTTCTTCCTGCTTCGAGGCGGAAGCCGAGCGGGCCGCCGCGGCCATCTGCTCCGCCTTGGCGGCCTTTTCCTCGGCTTGTCGTTCCGCGGTCACGTCGATCCCGGTGGCCACGACCGACTCGATCGATTGGTCGGCACCGCGGACGACGGAGTAGGACCAGCAGATCTGGCGCCGCTCGCCATGCTTGGTCAGGAGCTGACTCTCGTGCTCCATCGTCGAGACGCCCTTGTTAAGTCTGTTGAAGACGGTCCGGAACGAGTCGGCTTCATCGGGCACGGGGAGGACGTCCCAGATCGGCCGGTCTTCGATCTCGTCGGATGCGAAACCCGTCAAATGTTCGCAGGCCCGGTTGGCACGCACGATCCGTCCCTGCGGATCGAGCACCAGGACGATGGCCCCGACCGTCTGCAACACCTCGGCCGCAAGTCGACGCTCGGCCGCGAAGTCTTCTTCCATGCGAACGCGAGCCGCGTTGTTCGTGACCAGGTGGGCCACGGTTTCCACGAACAACACGTCTTCGGTATCGAACTGCCGGACCTCACGGCTGCAAGCCAGCAAGGCCCCGAACGACTGCCCCGGGAGCTTCAGCGGGATGGCAATGGCGCTGCGAATCCCGTGCCTCTGGAGGAAGGGGTCGCAGAAGCGGGTGTCTTGGGACAGTTCGGCGATGGCGACCGGAAAGGCGATTTCCAGGGCGTACCCGGCCAATGAGTCGGTTCCGTCCGGAGCCGACTCCCCGACGAACGGTCGCGTGTTTGCCCCGTCCGGGCCTTCGAGCGTGAGCTTGTGGATGATTTTGGAGCCGTCGGGAGTCAACTCGGCCACGCCGCTGAATTCCACGCCGAGTGCTTCCGCGATCAGGGAGGCCGCGTCCTGCATGAGGATCGAGAGATCGGGCAGGGCGATCGCCCGCCGTCCGATGGCCACCACCGCCTGCTGCCGGCTGCGCGGATCGCGTCGGTCGCCGGCGGCGGCCGCGGCGCTGGTGTCGGTGGCGTCTTGCGGCAAGGGCTGACTCATCGAGGGGCTGGACCTCGTTCGTGCTGCTTGGACTTAGGGAGCACGAAATCCTGTTCAGACAATGACGGACTTTTCCTTCAGCGTGAAGTTGGGGGGGACGACCGGCGTCGGGTATCTCCCTTCGTGGACGAACGTGCGGTTGCGTCCATACCGTTTGGCTTCGCGGAGCGTGGTTTCGGCCCGCGCATACAGCTTCGCCGCGGTGTCCTGGCACGCGACTTCCGTCACCGCGCAACTCACCGTGACTCGAATCTCCTCCTTCCGGTACTCGAGGCGTGCCATCTCGATCGTCTGTCGAATCCGCTCGACCAGGTTGGTGGCGAAGCGGAGATCCACGTCGGGAAAGAGGAGCAGAAACCGCTGTCCGGCGAAGCGCGCGATCAGCAAGTGGTTGCGACTCTCGGCCGCCAGCAGTTGAGCGATCGCGCGGAGGATGCGGTCGCCCACCTCCTGGCCGTGGCGTTCGTTCAACCGCCCAAATTGGTCGACGTCGATCATCGCCGCGTGCAGTTGTCGTGCCCGGTGAGGATCCTTCGCCCACCAGTCGGCCAGACAGGCTTCCAGCCGCGCCCGGGTGGATAGCTCCGTGAGCGGGTCGTTCCGCTTCACTTCGTCGATGGATTCCAGTCGCCCCTCGTGTCGGGCGACGGCCACCGACGCCTCCTCGAGCGTGTCGCGCAACTCGTGGTTCGCGTGCAGCAGCTTGGTGGTTTGTTGGACCATCTGCCGGCAGCCCTCGGCCAAGTCACCCTCGTAGTCCAAGCCTTCGATCACGCTTTTGGTGTCTTCGACCAGGGTGTCCTGCCCGCGGAGGACCGCCTGGAGCTCGTCGCTGACGGCGTTGAAGTCTTCCTGTTCCGCGTGCAGCTCCTGGAAGGTCTGGTGGGCCTCCTCGCGTGACGCGAGGTACTCCTCGTTGGCTTCCTGAAGCGAGTCCACCTGCGATTGGACCTCGCCCGCCTCAGGCTTGTCCGCACAAGCACGAAACGCGTTGTCCAAACGGGTCAGCTCCTGATGGTATTTGTCCACCTCGCTTCGGAACTGCTGCACACAAGCCTCGCCGGGGCTCATCTCGCGCTTCTCGTCCGGCGCGACGTTCGCCAGGGCCTCCCCGTCGGGCGGCTCCTCAGCGGCCGACTCCGTGTCAGCCGCCGAAGGTTCGGCCGGATCGCTCTGGTCGGCAGACGTGCCGCCGGGCGCGTGTCCACCATCCTCGGCCTCGTCAGGCGAATCGTCCGCCGGCTCGTCGACGCGATCCTCAGGCCGTGCAGGCTCTTCTTCATGGGGCCGATCGTCCTCGGAGTCCACCGTGGGAGAGGCAGGGATTTGTGATTGGGAACCCGGCGCGGGGAATCCGACGTCCGGCACGGCCGCTTCCACGGCGAGCACACATAGCTCTCGGTAGCGCCGCCCCGCGCACACGGCCACCGCGAAGCCCGCGCCCACGTTCAGCACCGCCACGAGAAAGATGTACCAGATCACAACCCCGGCTCCATGTATCGCCTCAACAGTGGATCGTCTCAAGGCTTGCAGGACCCTCGACCAGCGAAGACCCGCGCTCCGGACGCGGGACCTGCGCTACCCGACGCGATCGGCGCAGTCTCTCACGGTAACGCCCGGCGCTTGGCGGCTCGCGGGCGGGGGGAGACACACGGCGCCACGAAAGTATATTTCACGCTACCGTGCTCCGCTCGGGTGTGGGCGCTCCCGATCGTAGCGATTTCGGGCAGCGCTACCGGATGCAAGGCTTGTCGCGGATAGAACGGCGCAAAGAGCGGCGTTGGGACGCGGTTTCTTTCGCGCGTGCGACTCACCAGTTCAACTCCGTGGCCTCTTCCCAATGCTCATAGAGCGTTTCGAGCGTCTGTTGTTGGTCGGCGATCTCGGCCTTGAGCTCCCGGACCTGCTCGCCGTCGCGAAGGGTTTCGGGATCGGCCAGGGCGGCGTAGATCTGCTCGACCCGCGCCTCCCGCTCGAAGATCTCGCGTTCCAGGTCGTCGACCTTCCGATAGGGGAAACGTCGCTTCCTGCGGGGGGCCGTCTCGCCGGTCCCCCGGGAGTCGCGCTTTTCGGCGCTGGCGTTGTCGGCTCTCGGGCACTCCTGATACGATCCGCCGGCCGGCTCGTCGCTACCCAACTCGCCCGGCGCCCCGGCAAGCCCGCGACCAACCAGGTGTTGGTACGTGGCGTAGTTGCCTTCGACGACTCGTAGTCGGCCGGGCGGTTCGATCACGAGCAGGTGATCGGCGACCTGATCGACGAAGTAGCGATCGTGGCTGACGAACAGCACGGTCCCGTCGAAGGCTTTCAGGGACCGCTCCAGGGCCTGGCGCGCCCAAAGGTCGAGGTGGTTGGTCGGCTCGTCGAGCACCAGCAGGTTCGCTTCGGCGGCGCAGAGCAGCGCCAACCCGGCGCGGCATCGCTCCCCGCCGCTCAGGCTGGCGGCGCCCTGGAAGGCCATGTCGCCGGTGAGTCCGAATCGGGCCAGCAGACCGCGGCGTTTCCGCTCGTCGAAGTCCTTTCGATCCGGACGGATGGCATCGACGACGTCGACGTGGTCCGCCAGGATCGTCAGGTGCTGGTCGAAGTAGCCGACCCGGACGCCGTGACCGACGATCACGCGCCCGGCGTCGGGCTCGATTTGCCCGATCAGGCATCGAACGAGCGTCGTCTTGCCCGACCCGTTGGGCCCGAGCACCCCCCAGCGCTGGCCCCGCGTCACGTCGAACGAGACGTCCTCGAAAAGCGGCTGCTCGTACGCCTTGGACAGGTGCTCCACCCGGAGCACGATATCCCCGCTTCGCGCCGCCGGGGGGAAGCCCATCACCGGGGCGTCGATTTCTCGGGGCGGGTCGACGGGCTCGATCCGTGCCAGCTTCTTGCGACGGTCTTCCGCCTGCGCGTGCTTCTGGCCGTAGGCGTTCCGCCGGATGAACTCCCTGGCCTTCTCGATCTCGACTTGCTGCTTCTGGTAGGCGCGGCGTTGGACCAAGAGCCGCTCGGCCTTCTGCCGGTAGTAGGCGGAGTAGTTCCCGGCGTAGCTCTCCACCGTCCCGTGGAACAGCTCGACCGTGCGGTTGGTGACCGTGTCGAGGAAATAGCGGTCGTGGCTGACCAGGATCATCGCGGCCCGGCTCTTCGCAAGAAACTCCTCCAGCCACTCGGTGGCCTCGATGTCCAGGTGGTTGGAGGGCTCGTCCAGGAGCATCAAGTCGGGCTCGGCCAAGAGCAGCTTCGCCAGCATCAACCGGTTTTGCTCGCCGCCGCTGAGCGACTCGACGGGCTGCCGGTACGTCTCTTGACGAAACCCCAAACCGTCCAGCACCCGCTCGATCCGGTGGTCCAGATGGTACCCGCCGCGACGGTCGAGCTCCTGCTGGAGGTGGTCGTATCGGGCGGTCAGGCGCCGGCGTTCCGCCTCGTCGGCGGTGTGCGAGATTGCCCGGGCGGCCTCGACCATCTCCTCTAAGAGCGCGATCAGGCTGGCCAGGGCGCTTCGGGCCTCATCCCAAAGGGTCCGGCCGGGCGCGAGCAGGGGTCGTTGTTCCAGATACGCCGCCGCGAGCGACGGGCGGAGCCGGCACGTGCCGGCATCGGCCTCGTCCTTGCCGGCCAGGATTCTCAGCAAGGTGGTCTTCCCGCTCCCGTTCGGCCCGACCAACCCGATTCGCTCCCCGGACCGCACCTCGAACGTCACCCCGGCCAGGACCGGCTCGGGACCGAAGTGCTTTCTCACACCCGCCACGCTCAGAAGAATCATCCGCAACCTGCAACAGAAGACCGGAGCGGCTCGCCACGCTTAAACCCTTCATGATAATGCCAAGCCGGGCCTGTTGGGAGGGCGGTTCGCGAGCGGGCGCGAAAACGTTCTCTGACACGAGGCAGGGAGGGTGAGGGGGTGACAGGGTGAGGACGTGACTGGGTGAGGGGGTGGCAAGGTGACGGGGTGAGGGTCGTCAGAGAGGGATGAAGGGTGATGGAAGAAGAAACCTAACGTGGGGCACGTTTCCAACGTGCCCACAACCCAAGAGGCACGCTGCAAACGTGCCCCACAACATGCGCGCACAGCGCACGTTACAGAGCAAGACTGTAATTTCAGAGTCGGGGCGGGTCCATCCTTCCGCGTTCGCCTTGCCTCCCGTCACCCCGTCACCCCGTCACCCGGTCACTTCGTCGTCGCTCACGGCCGCTGTTGCATCAACTTTCCATCGGCGCGGTGTCCCAGTTGCTGGAAGATCCCCGGATCGATGGTCTCCGACAGGAACCTGACGCTTCCGTCGCCCAAACTGAAGTTCGCCCCGCCCGGGTGGTAGGAGCCGTACCCTCCGACAAACAGATCGGGCTCGATGCCCTGTGGCAATGTCGGGTCGGCCCCGCGTACCTCCTCGTACTTCCCCGACGCGTCCCTGACGGGCGTTGCGTTGATCATCGTGCCCGTGTTGCGGAGCGTCGCCCGGGTGCCCGACATCCAACCCAAGTCGTCCCCGTCGATGATCTTCTCGCCGAGGAAGATCGTATGGGTAGCGCCGTCGGAGATATCGCGGGAGCGGACGTGGCTGTTGAGGAAGAAGACGCCGTGGTTGTCGGCGTCGATGGGGGCCTCCACGTCGTGGTGACATCCCGCGTAGTTGCTTGGAAACGGCCCTTCGGTCGACCAGTCACGTCGGCCGTCGGAAGGGCAGGCGAACACGTCGATCCAGGTCTTCAGGACCGGCTCGTTCTTCTTGTCGTACGCTCCCACGGCGAAGTCGACGTATTTGAACGTCACCTGCTCTTCGACGTAAGGGAGCAACTGGACGAGCCAACTCATGTGATAGCCTTGAGGGATGTTGCGGATCGGCCCCTCCGGATTGACCACCCCCGGCGGCAGGGTCTCGTGCGCACCATCGTAATTCTGAAGGGCGAGGCCCAGTTGTGCCAGGTTGTTAGTGCACTGGATGCGCCGGGCGGCCTCCCGGGCCGCTTGGACCGCCGGCAACAACAGGGCGATCAGAATTCCGATGATCGCGATCACCACCAACAACTCCACCAACGTGAATCCGCGGCAATGCCCTTTTCTCATTGGGTATCTCCTTTGCGGTTGTAGGTTAGGTCACCCGTGTCTGATGAGGGGCCCCGATGCGCCCCAGCGCGGCAAGGCGGCGCGAGGGGGCCACCGCGGTCGATGCTCGCTTCAGTGTCACCTTGCTTTTCCGGTCCAGACACGCACGCCTTCGGCTCGCGGTTAAACGACTGTCACCCTGTCACCTTGTCACCCTGTCACCTTGTCACCCCCTCACCCTGTCACCCTTTCACTTCCACCACGATCTGCTTGCTGTGCCGCGCCCGGTGCTGGGGATGATCCGGGTAGTCGGCCTCGACGCGGATCAGGCGGCGCTGTTTCTGTTCGGGGATCGTTTCCGCCCGGATGGTCACCGCCGCGCCGTCCCGGGTGCCGAGATCCTCGGCCGAGAGGCTCCAGGTTTCCCCCTCGTAGTCGGGGTCGTCGGCCAGTCGGGCGGCCGCCCGCTCCAGGGCCGATTCGGCCAGCCAGGCGGCCTGGACCTGCCAGGCTTCCACCTCGACCCGGGTCCGCTCCGCCACGGAGAGGCGGAGAATCGAAAGGAAGATCACGGAAGCCACGGCGATGCAAACGATGGCCACGAGCAGAACGGCGCCGCGGCGACGGACCGGTCGGGCGGCCGCGGCAGCCGGCGTCGCACCAAGGCGATTGCCGGCCTGTTGCCGCCGTTCCGGCCCGCGCCGCGAACGCTGATGGGGGGGGTCCAACGTTTTGCTCAATGTGTCCACGCTTCTGTCCCAAGTCGTCAGGTTAGGGTTCTTGCGATTGGAGGAATCGGCGGTCCTTGGCCAGCTCGGCGTCGACGCACGTGCCGCGCCAGATCGCAAGCGGCTGGGCGCCGTCGGGGGCGACTCGCAGGCGGACGATGCCCGGCGCCGCCTCGCCGACAAGATCGATCGAGACCGTCGTGTCGGACGGGAAGACGTACGATTCCCGCGCCACGGCGTCTTTCTCCGCGCGTTCCGTGCGGATCAGTTCCCTTTGCCCGGCCCGGTATTGAACCGTGCGGTTCTCGTCCAGCGAGAACTGCCAACCGGGCGTGCCATCCTCACGCTCGGGGACTTCCGCCGCGGCAGCCTCGGCGGCTTCGATCGCAGCGAACTGACCGGCCGCGTGGACGTCGCGGCGGAATTGGCCGGCCAGCCGGTCGAGCGTGGTCTGCCGGCGAACCTCCTCCCGCGAGCCCTGCTCAAGCCGGATCAGCAAATGCAGAATCCCCATGGCGACGGCCATCAACGCCGCCCCGGTCGCGATGACCACCAGCATCTCGATCAGCGTAAATCCTCGAAGTCTCTTCATGTTGATCGATCACTCTCTCACTTTGGAGTCCGGCAAACACGGTTCCTCAATCACCGCCTACGCGGTACTTCCAGGCGACCAGGCGGACCGACCGATCCGGCTGTTCGGGCCCGGCCGGCCAGCGAAGGACCACGGCGATCCTCTTTCCGTCGGGCTCCTTGTCGGGGGGGGCGACCTCGACCTGCAACTCGCCGTCGGGAAACGCCCGGCGCGCTTCCTCCGAGAGTTGCACCTGCGCCGCGACCTCCGGCGTCAACTCCTCCCACGATCGGGCGCAAAGCCGCTCCATCACGTTGGCCGCTTCCTGAATCGCCGTCCGGCGAGCTTGAAGCCCGCGACGCTGCCCGGACGTCGCCCGGACGAATTGCAGGCAGACCGTCAACATCACCGCCAGCAGAATCCCGGCGGCGGCGATTTCCATCAGGCCAATGCCACGGCGTCGAACCATGATCCAACCGTCTCACTCCAGGTTTTCCCGCCGGCGGCCGACCGGCCGCGCGGCGAGCGGTGTCGCCGTCAAGTCAAGTTCTGAATCAAGCTAATCAAAGGCAGGAAGAACGACAGGATGTAGACCATTATCAGCAAGGCAATCGCCACGATGGCCAGGGGAAACAGCAACTGGACGAGCAAGTACATCCGGTAGTTCAAGCGCCGGCGGTTGCTGTCGGCCATTTCGCGAAGCGCCCAGGCGAGATTCCCCGCCCGGCCGGCCGACTGAAACACGGCCAGCTCGACCGGCCGGATCAGTCCCCACCGGGCGAGGCTCTGGCTCCAGTCGCCCCCTGCGCTCATCTCTTGCAGCACCGCCTGGAGGCGCCGGCGAATCCATCCCCTCGGGTACCACCGGGCCATCGTGGCGATCCCCGTCGCGAAAGCCACGTTCCGCTCGGCCGCTAGCGCGAGCGCCTCGAGGATCACGGCCGTATCGAGCCGCCGCGTCAGGCGATTCAGAATCGGTAGACTGAAGCGAGTCCCCAATACGTACTGGATCACAAGCAGCAGGAAGATCAGCATCACGAAAAGCAACAAGGGAACCGTGAAGAATCCACAGTATTCGAAGAGGTGCGCCGCGGCGAACACCCATTCGGTGATCGGCGGCAGCGGCGCCTCGAACTCCTCGAAGATTTTCCGAAACTCCGGGGCAAGCTTGAGCATCATGAACGGGACGACTATGAGGGAGGCAAAAACCACCACGCCGCAGAGGTATAGCCCTCTCCCCATCATCTGGTTCCACACCGGCGCGTGCAGATCGTGGGATCGGACCACGTCCGAAAGCGCCGCGGCCAGCGAGCCCGACTCCTGCCCCACCCGAATCGTCACCTGATCTTGACGCGATACGAGCCACGGCGTTCGATACAGCGCGTCGGGCAGGCTCATCCCGGCCCGCAGCAGTGCGGCCAGCCGGCGAGCGCGATGCCCCATCAGGCCCCACCATTCCTCGGCAAACGCGTCGACCACCGGCGCGAGCGGCATCAGCCGTTTGGCCGCCGCGGCCATGGCCGACAGGAGCGCGTGCTGCCGGGCCCTCCGATGCCGGAAGTACGCCATCAGGAATACGACCGGGGCGGCGGCCACCACGACGATACCGCCGGCCCCCATGACGGCGAAGCTCAAGAACAGGGTGGCGGCCCCCACCCCCGTGAGCAGCAGGACCCAGCCCAGGACGACCAGCACGACGAGCTCGGGCTCGTCGCCGGCGATCTCCCGCGGCGCCGAGAGGATTCGCACCAGACAGAGCAGGACCAGCCCCGCCAGCAGGAGCGCCAGGCCGCCGAATATCGCGATCAGTATCGGAGCGGTTTCCACGGACGCCACCCTGTGCTACGTCAGATTCTGAATCAGCGAGATCAAGGGCATGAAAAGGCCCCCGACCAAGGAGAAGACGCCGGCGATAATCAACACGAACACGATGGGCGGCAAGACGGCATGCAACATCGTCACCCCAACGCGGACCCGGCTGTCGAACATCTCGGCGGCCGCGCGGAAGGCCGCCGCGGGGTTGGACGTCTGCTCGCCCCAAGCCACGAGCGGTCGCAAACTCGGCGGAAACTGCCAGAACTCCGCGCAACACTCGGAGAGCGAGCGCCCCGCCTCGACCTCCTCCGCCGCCTCCCGACACGCCGCCGCCAGGTCGGACTCTCGCAGGCCCGTCGCCGTCAGCCGAAGCGCCGTGGGCAGCGGCACCTGCTGGCCGACGAGCAGGGCCATGAGGCGCGAGAAGTTGAAAAGCCCCGCCCAACGCCAGACCGGCCCGACCAGCGGCACCGCGTAGAGCACTCTCCGCAGCCACACGGCTCCTCGCGAGAAGGCCAGGCAGACCAGCGCCGCCACCGCCAGGACCGGCACCCCAATCACCACCCAGAACCCCGGGCCCGCCTGCCACAGGAGCATTTCCGTGGCAAAGGGCAACTCCGCGTCGAACTCCTCGAATATCTTGCCGAACTGGGGAACCAGGAAGGTGAAAGCGAGAAGGAACAAGGTCGCGAGTGCCACCACGAGCACGCACGGATACGCCAGGGCGAGCCACACCTGGCGCCGCAACTCGATCCGAGCGCCTTCCACGGCGACGAACTCCTCCAGCGCTTCCGGAAGTCGGCCCGTCTGGATGCCCGCCAGGATCAGCCCCCGCACGTGTCTCGGGAAACGCCTCCCTTGCGCCTCCAGGGCGGCTGAGAGCGACGTCCCGGCGTCTAGCTGATCGGCCAGCCGTTCCAGCGCCCGAGCCACTCGGCGCCGGCGCGAAGTGGAAGCCAGGTAGAAGGGCAGAAGGACCAGCGCCCCCAAACCGAACGTCAAAACGCTCAGCCAGACGAGCCGCCGCTTCTCCCCGCGCATCAGGAGGCGAATCTCCTCGGCCATCGCCCGCAGCCCGGGGCCCAGCGGAAGGCCCGCTTTGGCCAGCTCCGCCAGTTGGCTGCCCACCTCGACCGCCTCCTCGGCGGAAAGCCGTCCGCCGCCGGAAACCGGTGCCACGGTCTCCGCAATCTCCGTAAGCCGGGCGCGCTCGGCGTCGAGGCCCTGGTCGGCCAGCTTCCGCCGGGCGTCGTCAGGCCCGGCCGCTTCCACTTCCCCGGAAACGGGCTTCCCTTGCGCGTCGGTGGCTTGATAGCGGTACTTGGGCATCGACCATCAGACCCCTAAGAGAGACTCCGGAGCACCTGTACCCATGGCACAAACAGCAGCAGGGCATAGGCCAGCGTGACGGTACCCCCGATCGCCACGGTCAACACGACGGGCAAGACAAGGTGGGCCATGTCGCTCTCGCGCCGCGCGCGACGCCCGTAAATCTCCGAAGCGTGCCGCAGCGCCGGCAAGAGGGCCCCGTGCCGCTGGCCGGTCACCATCAGCCAGTCCAACAGGGGCGGGAAGCCCGTGCGAAGCGTACGGGCTGCGTCGAGGGGCTGGCCGCGCCTGAGCGAATCGGCGATTTCGTGGGCCGCGCGGATCATCCGAGGATCGCCCGTCGACTCGGCCGACAGCACGATGCTCTCCGGCAACGGCACCCGATTCTCGACCAGCAGGGCCAACACCTCGGCGAACGTTACCATGCGACAAGAGCGGAGCAGCCGGCCCAGCAACGGCATCCAACCCAAAAGCACGACCGAGAAGCGCGGCTCCAAGAGCGTCGCCCGACGGGAACGGGTCCACCAGATCGCCGCGAGCAACACAATCGCCACGGGGCCGACAGGGGCCCAGTACGAGGCGGAGTCGCCCATCCGCTTCAGGCCATAGATCAGATCGCTTCCCGCCATGCCGAAGTCAGTATAGAAGGCCAAGAAAGACCGGCTCGGCCCGATCGTGAACAGGACGAACAAACACCAGGCGACGAGGACCACGATCATGGGGTAGAGAAACGCGGCAGCCACAATCCGCCGCGTTTCGGCCAGCCGGCGGGCCGATTGGGAGACCGACTCCAGGGCCGCCGCCAAACGCCCGCCCCGCAACCCGGCCAGCACCACCGCCCGATAGACCGCCGGGAAGTGCTCCGGCTCGTTCTCGAGGATCTCGGCGAGCGACTCCCCACGCTTCATCCGCTCGGCCAGCATCCGGGTGATCCGGCCGAGCCGCCCGGGCAAGTCCTCTCCCAGCTTGCTGAGAGCTCCCTCAAGCGGTATCCCCGCGTGGACGAGGGCGATGATCTCGTCATTCAGCGCAATCAACTCGTCCAACGAGATGGACGGCGTGGGGGATGCTCCGGAATGCGCCACCGCGTGCACCTCTCTTGGCAAACGGTCTCAACCAGCAGGCAGATCGCTGCTACCATCCATTCGTACGAGGTGGCCGAAATCTGTCGGGCGTTCTCGGGCGATTTCCGGCCCTTTTTGGCGCGACCGGCGAAGTGAGGCGCCGATGCGTCCATCTGGCCCCCCAACTAGTGGAGTGTCAACCATTAGCTTGTGGGTGGCACGGGCATCTTGCCCGTGCTTTCGTGGACGCACTGGCGAGACGCCAGTGGCCCCCAACTCGCAAGAGAAAAATTGGCAGCCCACTAGGTTGGTCAGGGGGCCTCGATGCCCGAACTCTCCGAGAATCCCAGCACCCGGCGTACTTCCGCCGGACTGGTCAGCCCGGCGCGGATCGCCTGATGCGCCCGTTGCCAGCGGTTCACCATCCCCGCTTCCACGGCCAAACGTTCCAGGGTTGCCGCGTCGGACCGGGAGAGGATCGCCCGCCCCAGCTCCGTCCGCTCCGCCGTGAGCATCTCAACCAGCACCGACCGCCCCCGGTAGCCCGTTCGCCCACACGCGTCGCAGCCCACGGGCACGCGAAACTCGTCGACGGGCAATCCCAGGCGCGCCGCCGCATCGTCGCCCGGCCGGGAGCATTCACACAATCGGCGGACCAGCCGTTGGGACAGGATGGCCAGAAGCCCGCTCCGCAACAGGTACGGCTCGATTCCCATGTCCGAGAGCCGGCTAACGGTCTCGGCGGCGCTTCCGGCGTGAAACGTGCTCAACAGCAGGTGGCCGGTCAGCGACGCCTGAAACGCCGCCTCCGCGGTCGCCCGGTCGCGGATCTCGCCGACCATGATCACTTCCGGGTCCTGACGCATCAGAAACCGCAGGCCGGTGGCCAGATCCAAGTCGACCGCCGGGTTGACCTGCGCCTGGGCCACGCCCTCGGCGGGCACCTCGATCGGGTCCTCCAGCGAGACGAGGCTCCGTGCTGCGTCGCCCCGGCCCGCGATCTCCCGCATGCACGCGTAGATCGTGGTCGTCTTGCCGCACCCTGCCGGACCGGTTGCCAGGATCGCGCCGGACGTCTCCGACAGGAGCCGCCCGAGCGGCTGCACCACGTCGTCGGGCATCCCCAGGTCGTCCAGCCGCCGGTAGCGTTGCGCCCCGGCAAACAGCCGCACCACCGCCCTCTCGCCGTAGAGCGTGGGGAACGTGCTCACGCGCATCTCCACGTCCCTTTGCGGCGTGCGGATGCGGCCCTCCTGGGGGACGTCGGTCCGATAGGTCAGCAATTCGGCCAGCACCTTGAGCCGAGCCACGACGTTGGCCGCCACGGACGCGGGAAAAGTCCCTGCCCGCAAGAGCACGCCGTCGATGCGATACTTCAACTCCAACCCTGCCGCGGTCGGCTGCAAGTGGACGTCGCTCGCCTCCCATTCTTGTCCGGCGGCCAAGATCCGGTCCACCGCCCGGCTGGCAAACTGCGGATCACCGGGATCGAACTCCGAAAGCGCACGCTCCACCAGATCGCGGTTCGACGGATCCATTGCTTCTCCTCGTGCCATCGGTTCCAGGAGGACGAGGGGGCCGCGAGCCCCGGCTTCGGCAAAACCCGCATCGACGCACGAGCGCGGGCACCTTGTTACAATCGTGACTCAGACCTTCCTCCGTATCAAGAGGTTGGGCCTATACCGCGTTCGATGAGAGTAGCAGGCACACGCCGTGTGCCGTCAGCGGATGTCATGTTCAGGTCAGACCAACGACGCGTCCAAGCGACTCTGCGGCGTACTAGTCGCCGGGCGGAGGGCACACGCCGTGTGGGCTGCTCAAAACGGCGGTCAATCACTCGCCACATTGTGTCCGGTTTGTGTTCCATCCCCGTACGCCGAAGGCGTTCGACAACACAGCCCAGGGTCGCGAAGCGCACCCTGGGTCCCCGGTTCGGACGTCGCCCATCAACCCCGAAGGGGTTGCACAGCGCCCGCTCGAGGGTTGCGCGGGGTGCAACCCCGTTGGGGTTGGGGGGCACTCGGTGCCCGCCAACCCAGGGTAGCTTCGCAACCCTGGGCTGTGTTGTAAAACCGCTTCGCGGTTAGGGGAACAGAAATGGCCCACGCTTCCCGCGGATTCACGGCTCTGTTTTGCGTACGTTTTAGCAGCCCACACGGCGTGTGCCTGCTACTTCGATCCATCCCGTGCCGCGTTCTCTTGACATGGGCCAGTCGCCGGCTTATCAACGGGGCGTGATGGCACGCGTACGGGATGGGGCCGTTCGAAAGCTTGCGGAAAAAGCGCGATTCCCATGGGACGCTCGGGTGAGGACTCGCCGGCCGGTGAAATCGGCTACCAGGAGCCGCCGGCGCGGTTGATCGCGGTCGTCGTGGGGATCGACCGGTATGCGGACCGGGGATTCCCCATGTTGTCATGTGCCGTGAACGATGCGGAAAGCGTCTCCAACGCCATCCGGCGGACCCAGCCGCCTGAGTCGCTCGACATGGCCGTGTTGACCTACCCTTCGCGGCAAGGGGAGGGCGGTCCGCCCACCAGAGAAAACGTGCTGGCCGCCTTGCGACACGCCGCCGAAGTTGCCGGCCCGGAGGATACCGTGCTCTTTTTCTTCGCCGGCCACGGCGAGCTTGTGGACGGGCGCCCGTGCCTGGTGCCGCACGACGCGCAGCGGTCCTCCGGCCGCGGCGGCGCGCCGGAATCGTTGCTCGGGCTGGACGAGCTTCTGGCCGTTTTCGAGGGGCATCCGTCGCGGCAACGCGTGATGTTTCTGGACTGCTGTCAGACGGGCCGTGCCGGGGACCCGCAGCCTGGCCACGCGCAGGTTGGCGACGCCCGGGACGAGGCGGCCGGTGAGCCGGCCACCGCGGCCACGGGCCGGCTGCTCGAGGCGATCCAGCACGGGGCGCAGGGCTGGTCGACGCTGCTGTCGTGCAGCCCCGGCGAAGAGTCCCTGGAAGACCTCTCCTGGGGCCAACACGGGATCTTCTCGCACTTCCTCGCCGAGGGGCTCCGGGGCGAAGCCGATCTGAACCGCGACGGGGTCGTCTCGCTGGCCGAGCTCGTTCAGTACGTGGCCGACCGGGTGCCCAGTCAGGCGGAAGCGGTGATCGACCAGGCCGCGTCGCAAGAGCGACGCACGCCGCCGCAGAAGACCCAGACCCCGACGCTCGTCTGGAGCGGCCCCGTCGACCTGCCGGTCACCCGGTCGCGGCCCGAGGGACGCACCGGGTTTCAGATCGCGGTCTTCGCGCTCTGGTGGCGTTTCCTGTGGCAGCCGCTGCCTTACGAGATCGCGCTGGAGACCCGGGCCCGCTTCGGCGGGGCCTTGCTCTACGGGCTGGCGATGGCACTGAACGTGGCGCTGTTCGGCCTGCCGTCCGCCCCGCCCGGCTGGGGCTGGCTGGCCGCGGGCGCCGGGCTCGCGACGGCGCTCGTGTTCTGGGCCAGTTTCGCCCTGGCCGGGGCCGCCAACGAAATCCGCTGGCACTCCGGCGGATACCGCGCGGCCGAGATGCTCCTGGGATGGCACGTGGTTGTCTTTCTGGCGGCGGTGGCGATCCGCAGTCAAACGGGCGGCGACGCGGAGCCGGGCGCGGCCTTCTACTTGGCCATCGACCTGTTCGTGCTGATTTCGCTCGTCATCGTCTTCGCGACCAATGCCCTGCACTGCCTGATCGCGCTGGCCGACCTCTTGAAGAAGAACGACCGCGTGGCGCTGCGCCGAGCGTTCGTACAGCTCGACAAGCGATGGATCCACGCCGATATTCCCAATGTGCTTGCCATGGTCTCCGGACATCCCAAGCTGTATCAGGTGGTCGGATGGAGTTGCTGCGGGCTGGTCCTGGTGCACGCGATTTACGTGCTTCTCTCGGGCCCGCTTGCGCTGGACGCCCAGATGGCCCTGCTTCGCGACGCCGTGCTGATCGTGCTCGTTCAATGGTTGGCGCAGTGGTACTCGGCGGCGTTTCGCATGATCCGTGGAAAGCTGCTTTCCGAGAAGTGAGCCCCCGATGTCGTCCCGCGCTTGGATCGAGAACCGGACGCCCCGTGCCCAGTTGGCGTTGGGGGCGGTCGGCATGGTGGCGTTTTGCGTCTTTGCGCGTTGCTGGCGCGACACGGCCCACGTGGTCTACGACGTTCCCGCAAGCTTCGCCGTATTCTCGTTCATCGGCCAGCTTCTGTTGGAGGGCATCCGGGACCGGCGCACGCGGTTCTGGACGGCGCGGTTCGGCCTGCTGGTGGCGATGACCGTGGTCTGCTTCGGGCGGCACTTCTTCGGCTGGAGCATCTCCGGCCACCTGAGCTGCGTGCTGGCGGTGGCCCTGGTGCAAACGGCCGACCGGCGCCTGCCGGCGATCGAGCGAGCGGCTTACTGGGCGCCGCTCCCCCTCGTGCTGGCGATCCGCTGGTTCCTCTTCGATGAGGGAGACCACTGGCAGACGTACCACGCCCTCCTGTTCGCGTTCATCGCGACTCTGCCGGCGATTGGGCTGGCCCGGACGTCGGCTCCTGAGCCAGATACATCGTCCAGTCGTTGAAGTGCAAATGGGCCAGCTCGGCCGGTGGGGGAGACGGCGGCGGCGATTCCAGGATCACGGGGAAGATCTCGGGCGGATTCGTCTCGTCTCCGTGCTTCCGTCTCCAGGCGTAATGCACCTCCTTCTCGACCCACGCGGAGTCCTTCGCCGCCGAAGACCAGAATAAGAGGAACAGGTCGCACCGGTCGATGTATTCGTAGAGCTTCTTTTCCCATTGCTCGCCGGGCTCGATGCTGAGCACGTCCTGGAAAACCCGGACGCCGGCGATCCGCAGCATCGCCGCCCTTCGGATCACCTCCGGCCGGTCCGTCGAGGCGTAGCAGACGAACGCGCGGCGGTAGCGGTGGGCATCGCCCAGGTGCTCGCTGGTGCTCGGCGTGGCGGGCGGGGCGCCGGCGACGACCGTCAGCTTGAACTTGACGTGCCCCACGGGGACCCGGTCGATGCTCGTCGTGACCGTCCCGACGACGGGGCCCGGCGGATGGTCCTCCGGGACTCGGACGGCGAACTGCACGGCCTCGGGCCGGCCCTGCCAGACCAGGCTTTCGTGCGGCTCGTCAATCTCCAGGCCCGGCACGTGGAGATGGAACCCGAGCTGCGTGCCCCGCGAGACCTCGGTGGTCAGGCTGCGCCTGCCGCGCAACTCCGCCTGGCGGTCCGCCCGGGCTGCCTCCCGCTCGGCCTCCTGCCGCTGGTCGGGGCGATGGGCGAACACCTGCACGAAGAGCAGCTCCCCCGCCGTGACGTCGGGTGGGGCAAAAACGCTGCACTCGATCAGGTCACGCCGCTTCAGTCGAGCCGCCAGCGCCTGACAGAAGTCGCGGAATCGGGCCGCTGGGCCCCGGGCGGGTAACCGCGCAAGCGGCGGCACGATCGTTCGCAACCCGCCGTCTTCCCGTTCGCTCTCTCCTCCGACGGGAGCCGCAGCTCCACGGCTCGACAAGACCTCCCCGGTTCCGGCCGGCTTGGTCGACGACGGGGCCCTTTCTCGCCCATGCGTTCTGCGGCGGGTCTCCACCGCCCGGCGATGCAGGGCCAACGCCTCGCCGTGCTTCCCCAACGCGGCCTTCACCCGGGCCAGCTTCTCCAACAGGGGGACCAGCGAAGGGTGCTCGTCGCCCCAAGCCCTGGTGCCCGTCTCGACGGCTTCCTCATAGAGAGTCTCCGCCGCGGCCAGGTCGTCCGCACTGGCGTGGACGTCGCCGACGGCCGAAAGCGCGGACGCCAGCAGCGGGTCGTCTTCGCCCAGGTTTCGACGGATCACGTCGCAGATTTGCAGGGCGGTCTGGAGTGCTTCGGCGATTTGTCCGCGTGTGACCAGTGCGGCAAGCTGCTGGTTCAGCCGCACGATCTCGGTCCGGATGAAGGCGTCCATCAGTCTCCCCCCCAGGGAGCCGCTGCCGGCTCCGCCCCGGTGACCCGCGGTTGCGCCGATGGTCCCCTCTGCGTCTGCCGGTGGCACGATCGCATCCTAGAGGGCTTCTGCGCCAAACGCAACCCTCCCGTCGCGGCGTGGGGACTTCAGGGCCGGGCGGCCGGCTCAAGAGTTGTATATAGTGTCCCCGGAACTCCCGAAGATCGCATCCAGCCGATCCGCCGCCAATACATTCTCGATCGTCGCTCGCACCATCACGCTGACCGGCGCCTTCTTGGCAAACCGCTCGTAGACTTCTTTCAAGATCATCGCGTCATCTCCTTGAATTCGCGTAACTTCAAGTACAATGACACGTTAACCCCTCAACGCCCCGTTGAACAGTATCGAATGCAGTGCTTGCTACGCTGGCTACAAATGGCTGGGTCTAGTTCTTGATGAAGAACTCACTAAGCGGTCGGTATCCCGATTTCTTCATAAGCTCATCCCAATTTGCCGGCAGACGTATCTCCTTTATCGCCCCGCCCATACCGCCAGCCAACGTCTGTACTTTGTTTCTATTCGGGTCCCCGCATACGATGATCTTCACTCTTCCGGGCGTGACGGTCGGGGTTGTCACGATTTCTTCCCATCCCGAGAATCTTGGATACCAGGGCGGCAATTTTCCCTTAACGGCATCGGGCTCCTTCATGGACTTTGCGAGTTCATCTTCAAAGGACCCCCTCACTTTGCCGAGCGAGCCGTACACTTTGGAAAATGTCCATTCATAGGTGATCCTTCTCGCGTTCTTCGCCACGTCCTCTAGCAGGCTTCTTTTTGTATACCCTCCGGCCGCAAGCACCTCGGCGACTCCCGGCGTCAGCAGAAGATACCGGCGCGAATCAATCATGCCGCTAGCAGAAAATTCGCCGTGAGTAACACCATAAGCTATGAGTTGCATGACAGTCTTAGGATCGGATGTTGCCGGAACGAGATTCTGCCCCCATATGGTACTGTTGGCCACAACCACTGTGTTCGCATCTCGCGAGAAACCTTTCTCCACATGATAAGGTTCCCATCCGATCTTTTGCAGTGCCTCTTCATCTTCGGCCAATACCCAGGATTGCGGTTTACCGAAACTGCCCATCTGGGTTTCCTTGATTCGATAACCCGCTATATTTCTCTCGATGAGACCCAATGCACGGCCGATGACCTGGTTCGTTGAGTGAGCGATGAGGCCCTGGCCATAATCAATCTGAAGTTGCCTGGCCAGCGGCCCATTCACTAAATAAAAATGCACGAACGAATGGGTGCTGCCGCCACTCATTGAGAATCGGGACGTAGGGTCGCCCATAGCCTTGACCGCTGCGATCAGGAGGGGCATATGCTCAGGCCGGCAGCCGGCCATCACACCATTCGCCGCGATGTTCCATGGCGTTGCTCTCAGATCTGCCGACGGGAGCACAGCGATCTCCTCATGCGGCGAGTAATCGGTGTATTTCAGAAACTCCCGTATTCTCTCCACCGTCGGCGGAACAATGGGCAGTCCATCACTCCACTTGCAATCGCTGAAGTACCGACTGATTGCGTCGATAGAACCGGTAAATACAATTTCCTTTGTCCTCGCAACGGTAGTATCTGTCGCGGGTATGGGTTTGGTCAACGCTTCTATGATTTGAGGGACAACGACCGATTTGCTGTATTCCTGGAGTTCAGTGTCCGAGTGAAGATCAAATGGCCCCGGATAGATGGCGACCTGTAATGAGGGCACGCCCTGATCCATTCCCAGGGCGCGCGCCTGCTTGTCAAATCCCGGAGCGGTCACAACGACACCCGGAATACCTATTTTTTCGGCTGCTATGACCACACGGGCCGCGTTCGGAGTGCAGATGCCGCATCCGCCGTTTCCGCTTATCACCACGTCGCAGCCTTTTTTCTTTAACACCGCTTGCAGGATTGCTGGTTCTGTCCAAGGTCTCTCACCACCCGCCGCGCGGACAGCGGCGTCGATTTCCGTGTAAGGAATGATCCTGATACCGGGATACTTCTTCTTCAGCGCTTCTCCAATTGCGGGCAGGGTAATATCGGCCTTGAACGTATGATTCCATACCAGGCAGACCGTTTTTCCCGCCAGGGTGTCCAGGCGAGCAGCCATCGTAATCATCTTCACCGTAGGATCGCCTAGAGGACTCACTACGCTGTAGACCGGCTCACCCGAGTTCTTTGGAAGGGGCAAACTACAGCTTCCATCGCAAGGCTCAGCAGGCGCGCTGGATGCCGGTTGAACCAAGCTTTTTGGAACGGCTGGAGCCTGATTGGCCTTTTGCGTCGATGCCTCGGCGCTAAAAGCCCCGGCTGGAGCTAAGAGCATCCCAGCAAAACCCACCAACAGGAAGACGATCATTCCGCCCGATTCTTTTCTCTTCATTGACGATTCCCTTGTGCAATTGTTCACGGGGGCCCTTTTTCCTTTGTCACGGCCACCGGACCCCACAGCAGTAGACTGACGTAACCGACATCTTGTTCCCGGACGGGGCCCTGTCACGTGCCCGCGACTGATTAAACCCCAGAAGCATGTGGAGGTTCCGCGGTCGGTCTCTCACGGTAGGGCCTGGTGTCGCCGCAGGGCCCGACAACGCCGCAGCCGATCTTGAGGTAGGGCCGGCCGAGGACGGCCGCACTTGCTCGTGCTCGCGAGTGGGCCTTGCTTGCCGGAGGCCGGCAGGGTATAGGTAGAGGTAGCGGTTGTCGGCTCGCCTTGGCGGTTGTCGTTGTAGACCCGTTTTCGAGCGAACAAGAGACAAGGCTTTTCGCATCGCGCAGCCGAGGCGAAAAGTCTGTTGGACGAAGTGCTTCGCCGCGGGAGGGAGGAGCGTGCGGGGGCGGGTTGGAGGGGCGAGTTGGGAAGGGGCGGTCGAGGCGATTGAGTTCGGGAGTTCCGGGGGAGTTCCGGGGACACCAGGGAGTTCCGGGGACACCATACGTAATTATCGTTTCGACGCCTTTTTCGGACCCGGTTTCTGCCGACGCAAGACGCGCCCAAGCCGCTTTTCCAGCCGCTTCTGAAATTCCTCGTCCCCAAGGACGCGGCCGGTGCGCTCGTGCTGGCGAAATGCCTTCAACGCTTCTTCGCTCACGGCGCTGGTGAGCAACCGACGCCAATTGCCGGCCATCGCCAGCAGCGGCGCCACACGCACCAGCGCGTTGTCCTTTCCCTTCAGGTGCGCCCGCGCACTGCTCCAAGGATAATCGCTCGGCGCCACGACCGGCTTCGCCCGCACCGGGTTGAGCTCAACATAGCGGGCCGCGGCCAGCAGATACCGCTCGTCCATGACGAAGGAGGCAAACCGTCCTTGCCGAAGATGCCCGCGCCACCCCTCGCGGAAATTGATCCGCCGCGTGTACCGGCGGTGCGCCTCGCCGATGCCCCGACGAAGGCCATCCTCCGACTGCGGCACCGCGATCAGATGCACGTGGTTGGGCATCAGACAATACGCCCAAATCTCCACGCCGTGCTCGTTGCACCACTGCCCCATCAACTCGACATAGGCCGCGTAATCCTCCTCGCCAAAGGACGTCGGCTGCCGACGGTTCCCTCGCTGGGTCACGTGATGGGGCATCCCCGGAACAACCACTCACGCCAATCGAGCCATGCCCCCAACCTAGCAAGACAGACCTTCCCGTCAAGAGTTATGTATGGTGTCCCCGGAACTCCGAAGTGCTCTGGGTCTGGCGCAAGTGGCTCTTGCGGCGACGACGGGCGTGGCGTGCCCGAGCCGGCTGGTTCAGCCGACTCCTGGACCGCTACCCCGTACCTTACCTGCGGGCAGTCCACTCGGTGTACCGAGGCGTAGC
>DATKZH010000545.1:0-3806 GCA_035528065.1 Thermoguttaceae bacterium
GGAACATGTGAAAACCGCTTCCATGTTCTACACCGGGCCCCTTTTCTTCGCACCCCAGTTTACGCAAATACCTCGCAATCGCGTTAGCCCGGGTAGACTGGGTAACATGCGGGGGCGCGCGATGGGGGTTGCAACCAAATCATCTTCCGCAATCCCGGCAAGAACACGGCGATCGAAGCCGAATCGAGCCTCTACGTGAATAACGTCTACATCCGCGGCGCCGAAACACTGGTCCGGCAGCCGGACAAACCGGATCTGCGCACGGAAGGTCTTGGCTGGGTGCATGTCAAAGAGTACGCGGGCGGCGTGACTGAAAGGTTCGTCGCCCGCAAGTACGAAAACCGGACGTTTGATTTCCCGGCTCCCATCCATGTAGACGGGAAATCTTTGGAGACGCCTTTCCTGGCCAGCGTGGAAACTGGGCAAAATCTACCGACCGATCTCCAAATCCAACATCTATGGAATGAGCCGTTTCCAAGTTGGGAATCCACCACAGCGGTCAACGTAAAATGCCCGCCATACGGCGCCGCGGGAGACGGCGTCACGGACGACGCCGATGCGATTCAGCGGGCAATCGACGAGCACGAAATCGTGTTCCTTCCCAAAGGGCACTACGCCGTTAGCAAGTCGATCCGCCTGCGGCCGGACACGAAACTTACGGGCGCGCACCGCTGCTTCTCTTGGCTGACGCCGTTGGACCGGGATGGCGGCGACTTCCACGATCCGGCGCATCCGCAGCCCGTGGTTGCCACAGCCGACGATGCGAAGGCCGAGACGGTGGTCGCGTTCCTCGGCATCCGCACGCTGCAGGCGTCGTCCGCCGCCTACTGTCTCCATTGGCAGGCCGGGCGGCGATCGATTTTTCGCGACACGAATATTGACTTCTCTTTTCGCGCGCCGCCGCAGGGGCTGTCCCCCTCACACGATCCCAGCGAACTGAAACGGCTCTACAACCACCCCTTGGTGCGAATCGATGGTCACGGCGGCGGCCGGTGGTACAACTTCCATCAGGAGAGTTCACGCGGGCACGGCAGTGACTACCGGCATCTGCTGATCGACGGCACAACCGAGCCGCTACACATGTACCAGTGCAATCCCGAACACTCTCGGTCCGATGCCAACATGGAGATCCGCGGGGCGAAGCACGTGTCCATCTACGGAGTGAAGGGCGAATACAATCAACCGATCATCTGGATCCGCGATTGTGACGATATACGCGTTTTCGGCTACGGAGGCAACGCGGCGGCCGTCGAAGGCCGGGCCTTGTTCATGATCGAGCGGACGCCAAACGTGGTGCTGGCCAATCTGGTGGACAGCCCCCGGATGCCCCAAGGCGTTCCCGATACGCATTTTGCCGGCGACGGAGTCGACCCCCGCCGTTGGCACATGGTGCTGGAACGCAGCCCCGACGGTGAGTTGATATTGACACCACCGCTGGACCGTCCTGTGCTTTACAGACGCGGATATGATTTGCAGTGAGCTACAACACGTACTGCGGAATCTTGACCGTTTCGCCGTCTTTGATGGCGGACAGGTGGGCGTAGTAACCGGGGACGGTCATGTTCAAGGCGTCAATCACATCGACGGCCGGTTTGCGATCGCGCAGAATCGCATCGACGAAGTCGTCGGAAAGGTAACCGTGCGATCCGCCGTGTCCGCCAGGCGAAACGCCCGGCGGCAAGGCGTACTTCAGGATTTGCGTACCGAGTTTGTTGACGATCCGTTTTCCGTCGTCACAACCGGTATAGGTCTCGTCGTACCCGCCGATTTGTCCCCGCACGCGGCCGGCTTCCAGGTAGACGCCGTACGCGGGACAAACCATCATCCGCGACAGGCCGCCCTCTGTGGTGTGGAACAGGCCGATTTCGGAGTGGAACATGTTGCCGATGGCATTCGGCACGCGTTTGGATTCGTCGAAGGACAAAATTCCCTGGCAGGAGACATCCGTAAAGCTGGCGTGCGTCACGCCGACGTAGTACGCCGTTGCATGGGTGGGATACCACATGGGACAACCGTTCTTGCGCCAGTCTTTGTACGAGCCGATGGGCGGATCTCCCGGTTTGCGAGTGTGGCAGTATTCGCCTTCGGAATAGATGATCTTGCCGAATCCGCCGGCGGCGTAGATCTTTTCCATCGCGTACAGGTCATCGTGAAACACCGAGGTCTCGAACATCGCGTAGACCAGGCCCCGGTTCTTCCGGCAACATTCCAGCAATCGTTCGGCATCGTCGATGTCGCCGCGGAACGCCGGCACAGCCGTACAGACGTGCTTGCCATGATTGAGAACCTCGATGCAGTGCCTGGCATGGGACGGCGCGTCGGTGGCGACGAAAATCGCCTCGATCGTGTCATCCTTGACCATTTCTTCCAGCGACGGATAGATCTTGCTGCACTTGACCGCCTGCGCCAGCGCCGCGCAGCGATCGGGAAACAGATCGCTGACGGCCACTACCTGGACATTGGGATGCTTCTGAAAGTCGAACGCTGCCGAGAATTTGCAGACGCCATAGCCGACCAAGCCCACTCGGATCTTGCGGTCGGAGAAGGGTTTCCAGACTTGTGTCTTGTCGTAGTCGGTCCGCGTCTGGTCGAAACCGGCGATAACCTCTTGGCTGCGAGTTTCATTCATCACAGTAGTGCCAGCGAGCAGTGCGGCTGAGGCCTGAAGAAAAGAGCGGCGGGTAGTGGTGGACATGGCGACATTCTCCGGAGGGTGAATGGTTCGATGCGGCCCCATTGTACTCTGGTAACCGAGCGGGTGAGAATATGGGCATGACCAAAACGGCCCATCCGTGGCAAGAGAATGAGCTGGGCCACTGAATTCTGTTTGGGATTTATAAAGGGACAAGATCAATGAAGGCTGTGTTCTTAGCGATTCTCCGTGTGGGCCTGGCGACCTCGCTGGCTGCCGGGGCCGTGTGCTCGCACGCCCAGGAACCGTTGAAACAGGACGCCATATTCCCCATCGTCCTCTATAACCACCTGTCGCAGACTACCGTGCAGCGGATGATCGAGGTGATGGACAACGCCCAGGAACACGGATTCAATACCGTGAACGTCGTCGGCGCGGGTGAGGATGCCGAAGCGATCCTGGCACACGCCCAGAAAAAGGGAATGGCGATCTCAGCGTTTTGCGATACTCTGCATCCCTTCAAGGGTAAGAACCTGCCCGGGCTCTGCGTCCACTTGCCTGACTACAAGACGATCCTCCACGAAGCCCTTGAGGCGAAGCGAACCAACTACGAAAGCGTGCCCGGCTTGTGGGTGGCGACGATCGTGGATGAGCCGTGTGTGGACAACCGCATCGGTCACCGCGACCCGGCCCCTACACACGCGGGCTTCATCTGTCGTTGTGAGCACTGCCAGCGGCTGTTCCACGCGAAGTACGGCGTCGCACTGCCCGACAAGATGCCGTCGGTGGACGAGCCGACTTTCCGCCGACAGTACGTCGAGTTCTACGACGACTACTGGGCCAAAGTGTGGAAGCTGAGCAGCGAGTACTTGAAAGCGAACCAGCAGGACCTTCAGATCGCCAGCACCTTTACCGAGAATCTCTGTTTTGGCCGGCATTACGATCTCGTCTTTGGCGACCTGCTGAATTGGTCGGAGCCGCTTGACTGGATTGCTGCCGATATCTATCCGTACTATTACGGCCGGAATGAAAACGGGTCGCCGTTCACGGTGCGGTGAACTGCTATAGGTGAGTTTCCGGGTTATGGGGTAGATTGTCGCGTCATGAGTACGCGACGTGGGCCTTGTAGAAACTGTGCGCGGTTGGCCGACCGTGTGGCAGAGCTGGAAAAGCA
>DATKZH010000546.1:0-9952 GCA_035528065.1 Thermoguttaceae bacterium
TCGGCGACAGGGCTTGCAGGATCGGCTCCAACGACTCTATGATCACAAACATCGACGGGGACCTCCTTGTTCTTCGCGCGCGTCCTTGACGCTTGATACCACGCGAAGTTTACAAGGAACCCCGTCTTCTTTGCGCTACCACAAATCACTCTGAAATCTGCGAAAGTTCAGTTACGGGACTTCGTCAATAGGGCACTAGGCGGCAGAGACGCCAGATTCCGCTGGACCACATCCGGCACCCAGGATCACGAGACGTCGACGGCAGCCTCCTTGCCAGGACTCGCCTTCCCGTGGAACTCTAGCCAGGAGTCGTGGAGTTCGCGGCGAAGCTGGCTGATCCGCCCGCGGGAGACCTTGAACCGCTTGGCCACCTCGCCGGTCGAGTAGCTGAGGGCGAGCGCCTCGGCAACCCGGCGATGTCGGGTGGAATGGGTCGCCAGCCACGCGGGGAAATCACAGCGGAAGGCGGCTTGGTCGGGAACCGGCGTCTCGGTGTCCTCGATCATGGCTTCAATCCATTTTCCGGAGTCCTTGTCAAAGCGGTCCAGACGCTCGACGACAAAGCCATGGCGCTTCTGTGCCCGTTCAGCCAGGACGTCTCGGGCGTTAAGAGCGTTTCCTACTTTTCTGCCATCGTGGATCTGAGCGACGGCGTAGCGAGCCAGGACGGTCGGGTAGGCCAAGTCGACTTTCCCTTGCTGGAATAGCCTGAGGTAGGCCAGCAGGGCGTTGGCGACGGTCTCGGCGACGGCCTCTGCTCGTGCTTCTTCTGCCAAGTGGCGAAAGGCAAAATCTGCGTATCGCCTGATCCGCGGTACCATGGCCAAGAAGCCGTCATGCCAGGCGGGGAGGGTTTCTCTACCAGGAGCCGGGTTTCGCGACGCGATCATGGGACGACCTCCTTCCGTCAGATGAGACCGCCCCTGGCGGGGCGGCCATGTTGAAAAAACACAAGCAGCCCCCGCCATGCGGGGAAGAACGAAAGCGGGCTGCGACCACGCCGCACGGAACGACGTGGCCCGCGGTCAAAGTTGCGCCTCCTGAGCCTTGAGGGTCGGCGGGTCAGCGCATACAAAAAGGCCCGCGGTGGGGTGAAGTGCTCACCTATCACCGCGGGCCTGAGCGTCTGCTAGGGACTATCGGTGGACCGATGGATTACCGAGGGGCTATTGCTGGTCACCATCCTCCTCGGGTTCCTCCTCCGGGCACTCTGCCGGACGTGTGGCCTCGGGTTCGTTGGGCTTCGGTGAGGTCTTCTGGTCCAGCTCTTTGCGCCGCGTGCGACCGTCGGGGACCGGCAGGCCCTGACTTTCATGCCACCAGCGAATGACCGCTGTGACCGTGTTTCGATCGACGTTGAGCGTGTCCGCGATGTCCTGCAGCAGCTTCTCTTGCCGATACAGGGACATCACGTCGTCGGCGATCGTTTGGTACATCGGCGCGTCGACGTGCTTCTGCTTGAGCGTGGCGCGACGCGTGCGACCGTCGGGCATCTCCAGGTCGCGAGACTTGAACCAATGCTTCAGAATCTTGGTGAGGCGACTGCGGGAACAACCCAGCACGTTGGCAATCTGGGCATTCATCAAGCCTTCGTCATACAGCCTGCCCTGGGAATTCCGGACGAAGTGGTGATCATTGCGTCCGCGTAGACAGGCGGGCGTGTTGTTGCGAAGAGCCGATCGGCTTGTCCGTGAGCTTCTGACATCTGCGACGCCACGCCTCGGCCAAGGCGCGGCCGACGACTTCCGCGAAGGTTTGCTGCTGGTCAGTCAAACAGCCGATCTGATCGACCGGATCCGAATCTGATGGCCTGCGAATTGGCTCAGAACTTATGCTGATAAACCGTCCTTTCCTGCCGGGCTGTTGCGCCCGGTGTTCGGGAAGAGGATAGAACACGGTTGAACGCCGGGGATTAAGGCAACCCGCCCCGCGCGAGAAATCATTGCCAAGAAGAGCCGAGAGTAGGGCGAGTGGGAGCGGGTCGACGAAACGAGGGGAGAACTCCGTCGATGGAAAGTCAAGAGCAACGGTTGCCTTCTTCAGATACGCGGGTGTATACTTCATGAATGGACCGACGAGGCTGTCGGAACTTCCCCACAAGCACACAATTTGGAGCCCTGGACATGGAAGTCACCGATCCGTCCTGTTTCGGCACGGTGACCTTCGGGGAACCGGAGACTGTGGAGTTTCCCGTCCCTGGTGAGCCCCATCGCAACGTCGCCGTCACCTGCGCGCATGGAGAGTGGCGTCCGCCCGACCGTCTCAACCGGTTTCTGCCGGAGGACTTCTCCGCTCCGCTCGATTGTTATACGGGCTCCGATGGACTGCGGCGGATCGTTCCCCGCTGCAATTGCGAGGAATTGATCGACCTGGGGCGGTTGGCGGGCTGGCGGTCCTTCGCGGCATGCGTGGCTTCGATAGAGACGTGGATCATTCGTATCGCGCGATGCTCCTGATCCATCAATACGTGCGCGGACGGAAATACCGCGGCACGCGAGGCATGAAGGAACACTTAACTCGGGAGTTCGAGTATTCCCGCGACTTGTACGTTCGTCGTTCGGGCCGTCTTTCTGACGACGAGCGAGATGTGCTGCCGGACGACGTGGGGCTGAACGCCCACGGAAAGGGAAAGCGGCTTTCGGTTGAGCAGGTGACCGAACTTGGCCGCCAGGCGGCGAGCGAGGCGGGCCACGATAACCCGACCAGTAACCTGGCGATTCCTTACGGCTTGTACAAAGCAGCGAAAATGCATCCTCTGGAGATTTCTCCAGAAGAAGTACCTGCTTTGGTAAGAATGGCCCTTTTCGAAATCGATTCCATTGAAGACGAGCTCTCCGAGGAATTCGTGGACATCGTAACGGAACGGCTTCCGGAGGCCATCCAACGCCATCACGACGATTCGCGTGAGGAGTTCGACACATGGTTCGTTGGCCCTGGTAGTTCATTAGTGAAGCAGATCGCACAGCAGAAGAGTAAGCGCGGCGGGAAACTTCCTCGTGAAGAAGTCCGTCGAGCCTTGCTTCACATCGGCTGGAAGGCCTACGAGTATGTCGGGCAGTGCTTTCATGCCTTGATGCGGACGATCAAGAACGCGATGCCCGATCCGCTCAGTGACGAAGAGCGCCAACTCTTCGAGCGAATGCACGAACGCCAGCCCAATTACGGGAATCTGCCCTTGGCATTGTTGGCGGAACGAGCAAGTTTCCTTCAGCTCGGCGTCTTGGCGATTTGGGAGGATCCGACAAACCAGGACCATGTCCCTGTGTTGCACAGGTTACTCGCGTATTATGCGGAGATGGCGCCCTCACGACGCGAGGCTGATCGACGCTCGAAACAACGGCGTCAAAGCACTTCCCCGACGTCGTCCAAAGGAGGCTCCAGTGCCGATCCGGTTAAGACACAGGATGCCGAGACGCGTGCGGAAGACTCCGGTTCAAGTGAGCATCGGCGCGCCTCGAAGAAAGTCGGCCACGGCCTCTCCGTCCAGTTCATCGAGAACCTCCACAGTTCCGGTTCGGTCCGGGATGAGCGGTTCGACCGAGTCGCGGAACATATCCGCGAGCTTCGCCAGATCACGTGTGCTGCCGCATGCGAGCCCTGGGAGTACTACCTTGAGGACGAGTCGAAAAGGATGATCACGATTCGAATGGGATGCGAGTGCGGCCAGACCGAGCGCAAAATCCAAGTACCCAAGAAGGAGTTCGCGTCTCATGCCAAGAGAATTTTGGGCAGGCGAATATCCAGATCGGATGAAGCACCCGCAGACGGCGCCGAGGATGACGCTGAATACCAGGCATTCGCACTATATCATTGTGACACGTTTTCTTGACTCATTTAGTCGGCTGATCCTGGTGTCTCTTCCGATTTGGCCTTCTTCGCCGTCGCATCCGCGGGCGCCGCGGCCACCTGCTGTTCGAGGTGCTCCAGAAGCTCTTGTAGCTGACGGATGGCCTTGCGTACCGCCGGAATCAGGATCAGGGCCTCTTCCGGTGCGGCGAAGGCGGCGTCGTTTATCACGCCTTCCGTTCGTTTGCCGATCGAGCTGACGGACTTGCGCAGTCGCTCGACATCCTACTTGGGCTGAGCAGCGCCGTCAGCGCCCTTGTCCGCCTTGGCAGGCTGTTTGCGCTGCCGCCTGGCATAGGCCTCCTCGACCGTCAATCCTGAAACGTCCTCCGCTTTGTCGAAGGTCAGGTAGATGGCCCGGGCCTTCGACGCCCGCGTCTTATCGATGCCCAGGTCCTTCAAATGTTGCGCCCACTTCCCGTGCCGAAAGGCCGTCTTGGCCAAAACCAGCGCGTGCCCGAGGCGCCAATACGCCGGCGCGAACAGCTTCTCCCCGTCGAGGATCTGTCGGTACTGCATCCGAGCGTAAGTGCTCAGCTCCTCGAGCCCCCACTCGTTACTCGGCTCGCCGTCGACGAAAAGTTGCAGACCGCAACTTCTCGCATCGTCTAAATCGTCTCTGGCCATCGCTTCTCCCCTGCTAGGACATGAATGAAGGTAGGCCCACGCCTGCTCCAGAAGCCCCGGGAGAACCGGATGAATCTGTCAAAGCCGGTTCCCCGGGGGTGGGGATCGCCACTCAACAGGCCGACATTGCGTATTGGCGTGAGGGCAGGAGGGATAGACAGTTTGGGAATGGAGAGATCGCTTCAAGAGGGCAGGAGTCGCTGCCTTTCTCGTCCGGTTTTCCCAGGGATTGAAACGGCATGAAAACGCCGACCTGGAAAAACCTCTGGAGCTGGGTAGGTCTGCCGCATCCACCGCGATCGGGCGTAATCCCTTTCGCTGCCCGGAGGCGCGCGGCCCCCTTCTGCGATGGAAATCGACCTACTGTCCACGAATCAAGCGGCCCAGCGGATGGGCATTTCGAGGGCGACCATGTACCAGTGGTTGGCCGACTCAGATACCGGCACGCTCGTGATCCGTGGGCAGCCGGTCACGATTGACTATCTCCAGGGAGGGCCCAAGGGCCAAGGCCGGATCAAGATCGAGGCCCGGGAGGTCGAGCGGCTCAAGGAGCTGATGCGGGTCCGGCCGCGCCCGCCGTGGCAGCGCCGGCCGGCGACGAAGCGACGTCACTACCCCGGCATCACTGTCGAGTTGGGCAATCCCGGCGACTAGCGCAAGTCCACTCGGTCGACGGCCGCCATGCCTCGGCTACCCGTCGACCAGAGCATCTGCCCAGAGAAGGGCGAGCCATCGAGGTATTTCGATCCCGCGGAAAAAACACACCGGAAACCGACGACTAAAGGCCCTTGGGAGGCGATCGATGAAGGAACTTGCGAACAGGCACAAGACAGTGATCGTTGAGGTTGGGGATTGCAGAGAGGAGATTGACGAGGCCTTGGCACTGTTGATTGCCGCAATCTGGAAGTTCGGGATCAACACCATAATGTGTTGTCAGGAGACGGATCCTGGAATCGCGTGGATCGAGTTTGACTCCATCGACGACTTGCAGGCATTCTTGAACACTGTGGCCCGCTACGAACCAGGTGTGTATACCCTGTATCATCGCATCAACTACCAATTGACAGGCAAGATCTCGTCCCCGATATGGGAGTACCAACTGAATCTCCCGGATCTCAATCAGTGCGATTCCTACCAAGGCGCTACTAGACTCGACGTCACCGTCGGAGTCTACTTTCCAGTCAGCGACATCCCCGAAATCCTGGATCGCTTGTCCGAGGCTGTTGTGGCATCGGAGCAACGAGGCGGTTACTCGAGACCCTGACCACCAGACGCACCGGCATTGCACCGACCCGAGTACTCGCCCCGCTCCTGTTTGCACAGCCTCAGCGTAGTGGTCGATCCATGGCGGCAGTCTTCGCGCCGACGGAGCTTCCGACCGGTCCATTCAATGGAGCGGGCGGGCTGCGCCTACTTCGTGGTGGTCATATTCCCCGCGCCAATGGCGGCCCAGAGCGGATCCTGAAAATGCTGGCCCCACTCCCGCCCGTAGTGGTCGAAAGCGACCTTCGGTGTGTCGCCCATCAGTTCCGCCAGTGTCTCGATGGAACATCCGATGCCACCGTTCCAGAAGCCGGAGAGCATCCGGTGCGCGAACGTGTGCCGACAGGTGTAGCACGAGTACTTCTTCCTCACGGGGTCCTTGTCCCAGCCCAGCTTCTCTTTGATCCGAAGGAACCGGCCCGCGCCGGTCACCTTCTTCCAAGGCTTTCCCTGCGTGTTGCGAAACAGCGGGATCCCTGATCGGGGCGGCGCAGTCTCCATCAGCCGACGCAAAAGGTCGGCCACCTCGCTTCGCACCGGGATCTTGCGAGTCTTGTCGGTCTTCGACGAATGAACTCGCCACATCACACCTCGATTCGTCTCCAAGACCTCGTCGGCCGTAATCCGAGCCAGTTCGCAGAACGGGCGCAAACCCGTGTGGATCGCAGCGAACAGGAAGTCGCCGAACACTTCGTCCGTGGCATCGTAGAGCGCCGCCTCGTCATCCTCCGTGAAGGAGTGCAGGCGGGGTCGAGATGGGGGTTTCTTCAGGCCTTTGAGCCGATGGAGCACATCATGCATGTCCCGGGCATGGTTTAGCGCCGCCAGCACAATGGTGATGGCGTTGCGGCGAGTCACCGGCGACCGCCACGTCGGATGGCTCTCGACCCAGTGCTGAACGTGTCCTTTCGTGAGTTGCGAGATGGGCATCGCGCCGCAATACTCGACCAGCTTGTTGAGATAGCGCACGACCTCGTCGCGATAGCCTTCGCTGATCGTATCGCGAGCGACACCCCGTCTGCAATACTCGATGTACTCTGAGCAGACCTTGGCCACCAGCCACTCGCCTTCCGTCGACGGTTCGGCCGTAGGTCGCCACTGACCGGCCACCTTCACTCGTGCAAGCGACAGTTCAGCGGCCTGGCGACTATCCTTACCACGAATCCGCTTTCCCTTTTCATCCAACAGGGGCACGCGTTTCTTCGTCCCCGGCGCCGCGAAATACCAACAGTCGGTCTGCCGCCAATGCCAGGCTGAGCCGCGTGGTCGGCGCTGTCGTCCGCCGTTTGTACCCATTTTCTCGAAAGCCTCCCCTTGGGAATAGCAAGTGTGTTGTCGTTAGATGCGGCCGCGTCGCCGAGTCGAACTCTCACTAGCGGGTTTCTTTGTCCGGACTCTTTCTGCGATCCGACGACGGATGGCCCGCACGACGAGTCGACGCTGCTTTGCGCGAAGCAGATCGGCTTCGCTTCTGCCTGCCGTCAGACTTCGCATCCTCCCCGATCGCCATCCACAGCGGATCTTGATAATGCTGTCCCCATTCCTTTCCATAGTGATCGAAGGCAACTTTGGGCGTATCTCCGATCAATTCAGCCAACGTCTTGATGGAGCAGCCAACGCCATCGGTCCAGTACCCCGACAGCATCCGGTGGACAAACGTGTGTCGGCAGGTGTAGCAGGAGTACTTCGTCTTCACCGCGTCTCGGTCCCAACCCAGCTTGTCCTTGATCTTGAGGAAACGGACTACACCCGTCATCCGCTTCCAGGGGTCTCCTTTGGTGTTGCGGAACAGCGGAAGTCCGGAACCTTTCGGCGCCGTCTTCATCAACTTGCGGGCCAGTTTTGCCACCTCGGGCCGCACCGGGATCTTGCGGGTCTTCTTGGTCGTCGAGGAATACACCCTCCACATCATGCCCCGCTCGCTCTCCTCGACGTCGTCGGCCGTAATCCTCGCCAACTCACAAAACGGACGCAAGCCCGTGTGGATTGCCGCGAACAAAAAGTTGCGGAAGCATTCTTCGGTAGCCTCGTACAGAATTTTCTCGTCCTCAGCACCAATGGAATGCAGACGCGGCTGCGACCGCGGCTTCTTGAGCCCCTTCAGCGGATTGGCGACATCGTACATCTCCTCGGCCCGATTGAAGGCCGCCAGCACGATTGCAATCACGCCCCGGTGTGTCGCCGGGGAACGCCATGTCTTGTGATTCTCGATCCAGGTCTTGATGTGTCCCTTCTTGAGCTGCGCGACGGGCAACGCCCCGCAATACTCACACAAGTCGTTGAGCCAACTGGCCGCGTTATCGCAATGGCCCTTGCTAATCGCGCCGTTGGCCAATCCCCGCTGGCAATATTGGAGATACTCCGAGCAAACCCCGGCGACCAGCCACTGCCCATGGGCAGGCCGGGCGTCCGCATCTCCCGTCTCCCACGAGAGTTTCTCTTTGGCCAGCGCCAGTTCGGCGGCCTCCTTGTTCTCTTTGCCGCGAATTCTCTGGCCTTCCTCGTCGAACAGTGCAACCCGCTTCTTCGAGCCCGGCATCGTATAGTACCAGCAGTCCGTCTGCTTCCAATGCCAGGCCGACCCATGCGGCTGCCGCCGTTGCTTCCGCTTTCGTCCCATTGCAATCCTCCCCTTTCCTGCTCCAACGGCCGGGCATGTTGACCCGCGATCGTCGGCCGTCGATATTGAAGCCTTGGTTCGCCAGTGCGATTCCGACCATCAGAACCCCGCCACGTTTCACGGAGCCGTCCTCATGCACGTCACATCCACCAGGGCCAAGCATGCCCCCTCTCATTTACTAGGTCCATTGCTACACAGAATAGCTACACTAATACTTACCATCTCCACTGTACTCCTGTCAATAGGAACTGCGAAATGCGATGAACACCCAAGGAACAGCAGTGTACCAAATATCGTACTCATACTTGCCGACGACATGGGCTACGGCGACGCGAGCTGCTACGGCAACGCGGCGTTTGCGACCCCGCACCTCGACGCCCTGGCCGCCGAAGGGATGCGGTTCACCGATTTCCACTCCAGCGGAGCCGTGTGCAGCCCGACCCGCGCCGGACTGGTCACCGGGCGCTATCAGCAGCGGGCGGGCATCCCCGGGGTGATCTTCGCCGACCCCAAGCAGAACCGGCACCACGGCCTTCACGCGAACGAGGTCACCTTCGCCGAGCTGCTCCAGGCCGCCGGCTACGCCACGGCCGTCATGGGCAAGTGGCACCTGGGCTACCAGAAGGAGTTCAATCCCGTGCACCACGGGTTCGACCGCTTTCGCGGCTACGTCAGCGGCAACGTCGACTACCTTTCGCACTACGACCGGATGGGCATCTACGATTGGTGGGACGGGCTGGAGACGGTCGAGGAAGAGGGCTACACCACTCATCTGATCACCCGTCACGCGGTCCGATTCATCGAAGAAAACAAGGACCGGCCGTTCTGCCTCTACGTGGCCCACGAGGCGCCGCACTCGCCGTGGCAGGGCCCACACGATGCGCCCGTGCGCGGCCCCAACGGCGCGTCCGGCAACGCGGTGCGCGGCGACGAGATCAAACGGGCCTATCGCGAGATGATCCAGGAGATGGACAAGGGGGTCGGCGAGATGGCCGCCACGATCGAGCGGCTCGGCCTGGCCGAGCGAACGCTCGTCTTCTTCTTTTCCGACAACGGCGGCACGCCCACCGGCTCGAACGGGCCGTTGCGCGGCCACAAGGGTCAGCTCTGGGAGGGGGGCCATCGCGTGCCGGCCATCGCCTGGTGGCCGGGCCACGTCGAGGCGGGAACCACCTGCGACGAGCCGGCGATCAGCCTCGACCTGATGCCGACGCTGCTCGCCCTGGCCGGCGTCGAAGCGCCCGAGGGCCACCCGCTCGACGGCGTGAGCCTGCTTCCCGCGCTGTTGGACCGCCGAAGCCTCGGCGAGCGAGCGCTCTTCTGGTCCTATCGCGACCAGTTGGCCATGCGCGAGGGCCCTTGGAAGCTCGTCGCCACGCCGCCGAGCCGCAAGGCTCAACGATCCGGCGAGGCCGGCGAGACGGTCGAGCTATTCAACCTCGCGGACGACTTGGGCGAAACGCGCGACCTAGCGAAGCAATTTCCCGATCGCGCCCGAGCCATGCGCGAGGCAATCCGTGCCTGGGAAGCGGAGGTGGCGACCGGCGCCACGCGGCAGCCGGAGCCACCGCTCGATTGAGCAGGGGGCAGGGCGGG
>DATKZH010000547.1:0-7174 GCA_035528065.1 Thermoguttaceae bacterium
TTCCCCCTGATCCCGACGGTCCCGCCTCACCCCTCTTCCCGACGCTCACATCCTCCTACGTCGCGCCCACCCCCGTAAGCCCGGCAACCCACTGGTTGCCTGGAATGCTGGTCTCAGCCGGACGCTGTGAATGCTTACGGCTGGGCCCTGGGTCGCCGGGCGCCGGTTTTCGGGTTGGTGAGCGGCCGGATCTCGCAGCCGCGGATGCCGAAGATACTGCCGTGATCGCCGTCGCGAACCTGCACCTCGACCGACTTCGGATACGGCGCCCCGATCTGCGGGAGCGCGTCGGCGTGGACGAGGATCCCGGCGTTGCCGCCCTTGCACACGTGGCGCCACTCCAGCTCCAGCACGTAGTTCTCGAACATCCGCGTGCTTCGCAGGAAGCCGCGCGGCTCGCCGCTGGAGACGATCGCCCCGTCGCGCACCTGCCACGTCTCCGGCGCGGTATTCACGTTGACCCACCCCGTCAAGTCCTCACCGTTAAACAGCGGCTCCCACACCGGCTCGGCTGACGTGGAAACGGCAGGGCCCAGGCAGAGCCAGAAAGCCGCGATCCAGGGGATGTGTCTGCCGGAGAACATCGCGACCTCCTTTGCACCAGGGACCCGAACAACCGCCGCACCGAGGGGCCGGCTGCCAACAGACTTCCGCGAAGGATAGCATAACGACCGGCGACCGGGCAAACAACAGGCTCTGGAGGCCCGCCATCGGTCGACCGCAACCACCCTGTCCCGAGAAGGGAGAGACCGCCGTCCGAATGGGAACCGCCGCCGAGCGCTCCCCGGCGGCAACACCCTCGCGCATCGATCCTACCCCGCCCGCGGGCCCAATTTCGACGCCATAAAGCCAGCCAGCGGCCCGGCAACGGCCTCACAGGAGAATAGGCCATCAGGCCTTGCCCTGGCTTATCGAGAGCGCTCCGATGATTGACCCCCGGCCTGACGTTTGATACATTGAAGGGGCGTTTCGGGAGGCATAAGGCCAGCGTGGAGGCCCGGCTGTCCCGGACAGAAAGCACAAATGCGGGAGCCCGATCGCGCACAGCGTGACCTGAAAGAGAGCCGAGATGCGACGCGCCGCCGATGGCGTTTGTGCAAGTGCGTGGGAGACTCAATAGTCGCTGTTCGGTTCTGCTGAACCTTTACAGGTATTCCGACGCGACGAGAAACGAATTCATCAGAGTTCTTGGATCTATCAAGAAGCGCTTGTGGCTCTCTCACCGAGCTGCCCATGAGTACTTTGAGAACAGATTGACCGTTATCGCACAGCAGGAGAAAGCTTACGAGCACGCGGTGAAGACAATACAGGCACTACAAGATGATCTCAGTAATGCTAGACAGCATCCGTTTATTAGTGACAAGCTCATGCGGAGGCTTAGTGGAGTGCTGGGCGAGGTCGTCGATGAACTAGGATCTGCCAAGGCAGTCCATGAGAATCGTGCTTCCAGTGACGAGATTCGAGAATCTATCGGAGATATCTTTGCTGGCAAAGTTGGCGTGCCTTACACAGATAAACAGCTCGACGCCATCTGTGAAGATGGCGAGAGCCGCTACGCTCGGAAGATACCGCCCGGCTACAAAGATGGGGGGAAGGAAGAGGATACCTCTTCGGGAACAAGCAGGCATAGGAAGTACGGAGACTTGGTCATTTGGCGCCAGATCATCGATCTCGCATCGGAAGCAAAGAGAGGAGTCATATTCATAAATGATGATAAGAAAGAGGACTGGTGGCTAATAGCCAGGGGCAAAATGCTCGGCCCACGGCCCGAGCTCATTAGTGAGTTCCGGCAGGCAACCAGTCAAGCTTTCTATATGTATCAAGCTGACCGATTCCTCGAGTATGCTGCCAAGCATCTGAAGCAGGTAGTTACATCAGAGAGCATGGACGAGATTCGTGATTTGAGAAAACGCGATCTTGCCAGACGTGCTGAAATGCTACGCCGTCGGGAAGACGCGATGAGGCTTCGCCAAGAGGAGGCAATGTTACGGGCCAGCGTACATGAGGCGGCGAAACGCCTACAATCCTTGCACGCTCGTATGGCTTATCTCGAAGAGAAGGAGAGACAATTCCAGCATGGGCGGGCCGTATGTCAGGAAAGGCTTGATAGGTCACACGGCGAAGATCACGAGAGTCTAGAGAAGTTGCTTGAGTTCAAGGCGAAGGCGGATTCCGCTCAAAGAGAGCTGATGCGCGTGCATGAAGAACTCGCCACCATTGAGAGAGAGCACGCGGTTGCTTTGGAAAGGCTGGAAGGCTTGGAAAGGATGGCCGAACAACTGCGTGAGCCCGGAGGTGCGTGACGCAAGGTGGCGCGACATCAACCGGTGGAGTGAGGTCGCCCAACACGCCGCTGGAGCGGACCGACAAGCGCCCGGTCGGCCAGATAATCGATTCTCGGGCGCTTTCCGGCGGTCGATTCCCGACGTCAGATGGTTAGAGGCCAATGCGACAATCAGCCGCTTGCGCCCATCAGACCGATCCGCGCACTTGTGAACGCTTTCCTAGCTGGACACCAACCTGCCAATGGACGCAACACATAGGGCACCTCATCCGGCCGCCACGGGATGGCCCGTAGGCGGCATGCGTCAAACGTTCGGCCCGCTAGTCAGTGGCCGGGAGTAAGAATATGTCTACGAAAGCAATCTCCATTGTTGTCGACGCCGACGCAGCTCAGTCGTTTTCCGAGGCATCCCCCGAAGAACGTCGCAAGCTGGAGATCCTTCTCCGTCTGCGTTTGCGTGAACTGACCCTGGGACGCGTACGTCCGTTGAAGGAAATCATGGACGAGATCGGGACGGAGGCCGAGGCCAAGGGGCTTGGGCCGGAGATGCTGGAGTCGATGGTGCGTGATGAATGAATTGCGGACCGTTATTGACACGGGCGTGGTCGTCAGCGCCCTATTGCTTCCACGCTCCGTGCCGCGGCAGGCATTTGACGTCGCCGCGGCACGGGGACGACTGCTCGTGTCGTACGAGACGATCGCCGAACCGGATGAAGTGCTTCGCCGACCGAGATTCGACAAGTATCTGTCACAAGCGCGACGCTTGGAGTTCCTTGCGGCATTGGTCCGAGAGGCTGAAGTGATCGACGTTGTCGACGTGGTGGCAGAGTGTCGTGACCCCAAGGACAACAAGTTCCTCGAATTGGCTTTGAGCGGGAACGGCAGCCACATCGTCACGGGAGATTCGGACCTGCTCGTGCTTCATCCGTTCCGGGGGATTACTATTGTAAATTCGCGATCGTTCCTCGCGATCCCAGGCGTTCAAGGTCCAAGGCCCGAGCCAAGCGATGATCCCGAGCAGAATTTGCCCGGCTGAATAGTGTGAGCCGAAATTCGTGTTTTCTCCGCCGGGCATGATCCCGCGATTCATCTCTGTCGTTGGCGCGCCTGGGCCTACGGCGAACGGACGCGATGGCGGTCATCCGCGGCCCCTGCGCCGCGAGTCGATGCTTGCCTCGGCCCGGCCGGCGTGATACCGTAGTCGGTGCACGTTCTGTCCGCGGACCACGCTTTGAGGAGACACGTCATGACGCGCTGCCGGTTCTTCGCGACGTCGATTCTGATCGGACTGGCTTTGGCTGCCCCCCGGTCGCTTCCGGGCGCGGAGCCGTCCGACTTGCAGGCGCTTCTGGAGCACGAGATCGTCGGCTCCCAGCTCCCCTGGGCGGAGGTGCAGCGGTACTGCGATGCCCGGGTGCCGCCGATGCCGGAGGTGAAATCGGTGGCCCAGTGGGAGGAAGTGGCCAACCGGCTCCGCAGCGACGTCTTGGCCAAGATCGTCTATCGCGGCCAGGCGACCAAGTGGCGCGACGCGGAGACCCAAGTCGAGTGGCTCGACACGATCGAGGGCGGCCCCGGCTATCGCATCAGGAAGCTCCGCTACGAGGCCCTGCCCGGCCTGTGGATCCCCGCCCTGCTCTACGAGCCGGAAAAGCTCTCCGGCAAGGTGCCCGCCGTGCTGAACGTGAACGGACACACCGCCCTGGGCAAGCAGTATCCGCCGAAGCAAATCCGCTGCATCAACCAAGCCAAGCGGGGCATGCTCGCCTTGAACCTCGAATGGCTCGGGATGGGCCAACTCCGCACCGACGGCTTCACGCACTACCGCATGAACCAGATCGACCTCTGCGGCACGAGCGGCCTGGCACCGTTCTACCTGGCCATGAAGCGAGGGCTCGATATTCTCTTGAGCCTGGAGAACACCGACCCGGAGCGCGTGGCCGTCACGGGGCTCTCGGGCGGGGGATGGCAGACGATCACGATCAGCTCGCTCGACACCCGGGTGAAGCTGACCGACCCGGTCGCCGGCTATTCCAGCTTCCGAACCAGGGCGTACCACACCAAGGACCTCGGCGATTCGGAGCAGACGCCCAACGACCTGGCCACCGTCTGCGACTACGCCCATCTCACCGCGATGATGGCCCCGCGGCCGACGCTCTTGACGTTCAACCTGCACGACAGTTGCTGTTTCGAGGGCGAATACGCCTTGCAGCCGCTCTTGGACGCGGCCCAGCCCATCTTCCGACTCTACGGCCGGGAAGACGCGCTGCGGTCCCACGTCAACGACGATCCGCCCGGCAAGCACAACTACGAGGTCGACAACCGCCAGCAGCTCTACCGTATGCTGGGCGACTTCTTCTATCCCGGCGACGGGCAGTTCGACGCCACGGAGATCCCCTCCGACGACGAGGTGAAGAGCAAGGAGCAGCTCCAGGTCGAGCTCCCCGAGAAGAACGAGGATTTCAACACGCTGGCGCTCCGTCTGGCGAAGGACCTCCCGCGCGAGCCGCAGTTGCCCGGCGAAAGGGCCGCGGCCGAGAAGTGGCAGGAGTCGCGACGGGCGAAGCTGGCCGAGCTCGTTCGGGCGAAGCAGTACGACGTGCACGCGATCAGGTTCGGCGAGGAGGAGAAATCGGGCGTCAAGGCCACGTACTGGAAGCTCCAGATGGGCGGCGCCTGGACCGTGCCCGCCGTCGAGCTGGTCCGGGGCGACCCGCAGAAGACGGCGATCCTCGTGGCCGACGAAGGCCGCGCAAGCGCCGCGGCCGATGCCGCCCGGCTGTTGGACGCGGAGACGCGCGTGGTGGCCGTCGATCCGTTCTACTTCGGGGAGTCGAAGATTCGAGAGCGGGATTTCCTCTACGCCCTGCTGGTCGCCGGGGTAGGCGACCGCCCGTTGGGCTTGCAGGCGAGCCAGGTGGCGGCCGTCGCCCGCTGGTCGGCCGCGGAGCACAAGGGCCCGGTCACGCTCGTTGCCCGCGGTCCGCGGTCGAGCACGTTCGCCTTGGTGGCGGCCGCCCTGGAACCGAAGGCGGTCGCCGCGGTAGAATTGCACAATCCGCTCGGGAGCCTGAAAGAGGTGATCGAAGGGAGCTGGGCCGTGAACGAGAAGCCCGAGCTGTTCAGCTTCGGTTTGCTCGAGGCGTTCGACGTCAAGCACGTGGCGGCCCTGGTCGCCCCGCGGTCGTTGGTGCTCGTCGACACCGGCGAGCGAGCCAAGGCCGAGCTAAGTGATCTAGATGCCTGGTGCCGGATGCTGGACGGCCGGCTTGAATTCACGTCGTCCGGCGGGGGAGGTGATTGAACTCCAGCGGCTGAGGACCAACCGAGCGACGGCTTCCACGTTTCCCCGCCGGCCTCGTGCCGGCGGGACGGGGTTTCGGGACTAACCGCCGTAGTCGTCAAACCGTCTTCCACCGGCACGAGGCCGGTGGGGAGGACGCGTCGAGAAAGGCCGCAGTTGTCATGCGTCGGCTCTTGAATGCGGATCGTCCATAATGAGCGACAAAAAGAAAGAGAAAGATGCGGAGCCGGCCTTCGGACTGTCGGTATGGATGTCAGTCTGGATACGGGGCCGCGGCGACGGAGATAAACCGAAAAAGGAACGGACGCAGCCGACCCGGCTTCGCACGCTGCTCGAAGGATTGGCCACCGGCGGCGGATCCGTCGTCGTCGGCGTCTCCCTGTTGGCCCTGATCGGCTGGGTGTTTCCGGGCCATCAGGAGTCCCGCACGTTGCAGCCCGTCCTCTGGGTCGTCTCGCTGGCCATGATCCTGGGCACCCTGTGGGGCCTTTGGATGATCCTCAAGGCGATCTTGGGGTTCAAGTGAATCCTTTCGGACGGCGTCTGCAGGGCGGGTCGAGCGACGAGACCCACTCTACGACTCGTCGCGCTGCATCACGTCCACCCCGGCGTCGACGTACCCCTTCAGGTACTCGAGGTAGCCCCGCTCCAGCTCCGGGTTGTTGATGCAGCCCCAGAGCGTCCGCTTCCAGGTCCGCTTCCACGGGGCGATGATCGGCTCGCCGTCCAGATTCAAGATCACGACCTTCTCGAACCAGTCGGCCTGCCGGTTCTCCGGGACGTACGACGGCGCCGAGACCGCCCCGCCGAACACGCGGCCCGAGCCCTTCACCTGCTCGATCCACCCCTTGTTGTTCACGTAGGCCCATTCCAGGCGCGAGACGCGGAAGTCGCGAATCGCCGCCATCGTATCGTGCGGGTCCTTGGCATTGGCCGGATGCCAGGAGAGCGTCCGCATTATCACGTCACTCGCCCTCGGCGCCCCCGGCGGGCGCTGGCACGCGTGCGCGACTTGCGATATCCGCCGGGGCGGCTCCTCGCGATGCCCGGTGTCCGGAGCAGCCGTGAGTGACAGCCCAACAACGAACGTGGTGAACAAACGCACACCTACCGACATAGCCAGCCCTTCCTGTTGACGCAGATTCCGCAGATTAACGCACGGTTCTATCCTGGGCCATCGGTTCCCGCTCTGCAAGTGGTCTATTTCCCAAGATCGTTACGAGCCGTACCGATGATATGTGCAGAGGAGGGCCAGGGCCATGCAACTTTCCTACTTCCACGAAAACACCCAAGATGGTTTCTGGGGGCTTTTGGGCTGGTCTGCGAACGCCGTGCTTGGTGTGGTCGTGCTGCTGGCGGGGTGGTCCGCAACGCCCTCATCGGTCCAAGTCGTCGTCGGAGGGTCGCGCCGCTTCCCGCAGAGCACCCGGTCCCTCTGGGGGCCACACGCTCCCCGCATCGGCGTTGGTTGCGACGTGGGCGAGACCGTCGGCTTCTCGGGCGGGTTTGCCACGTTCGAGGGGTTTTCCCCCTTGCTCAGAACCCCGGGCGAAGCATGTTGCTCAGCGACGTGCGCCTGTTGCTGT
>DATKZH010000548.1:0-4587 GCA_035528065.1 Thermoguttaceae bacterium
CGAGCGATCTACGTCAACGAAGACTGGACCTCCTTTCACGCCGCGCGCATCGAGCGGGAACAACAAACGCTCTACCGCTATCGTGACCACCTCGCCAGCTTCCTAAACCACGCAGCTTGACGCGATCCGGGGGTTGCAACCATTTGATTTACGAGCGCCAGATCGCAGCCGGCGGGCTGAAGGACTACGAGGCCTTGGTGATAGCCAACGTGAGACACGTCTCCGCCGCGGCCGCCGAGGAAATCGAGAGGTTCGTTAGCGAGGGAGGCTTGCTGATCAGCGACACGGTGCCTGAATTAGACGAAGACAACAAAGCGTCGATGCCCCTAGCCAAAGTGTTCGGCCGCACCGAAAGCGGCAAACCCCGGCGGCTCCACTACGGGGCTCCCGACGAATTCCCGCAGGCATTCCGATCCGAATGCGGGAAGGGCAAGGTGCTGCTGCTTCGTTTTCGGATCGGGAGCTTCTATAATGTCCCTGGGCTTTGGGAGTTGGTGCGCTCGTGGCTTCAGGCCAACGGGGTCGATCCCCTTGCAGTGTCCTCGAATTCGGACATCGAATCGAACTATCTGATCGGGACCGACTGCTTTGTCATTATTGCGGTTAACCGCAAGCGGGAGGATGGGGCGACAGAGATTCAGTGTTTCCGACCGCCCTTTAGCCCAGGGCGGGTGCGCGATCTGATCAGCGACGAAGAGCTGCCGTTTAGATCAAGCAAGACGAACGGGATCGAAACGCTGTCCGTTCTGTTGAAAGTAGAAGGCATCTCGGGCCGAGTCATCGGCGTGTATCCGTAGCAATCCAAAATCTAAACCCCAAAACCATCCGCGGAGGAGCAGCATGGAACCCGCCTCGCCTATCACCCGACGGAGTCTGTTGCAGGGCTCCGCGGCTGCCGCGGGCGCCGTACTCACGGGGGTCTACCCGTCTCGGGCTGCGGCCGAGGCAAATTCAGCCCCCGGCAACAAGCCGCTGGTCATCGACTGCCACGCCCATCTGCACCAGCAGAGCCTGCCCGACTACCAGGAGCGAGATCACTTGCTCATCGAGGCGGCCGACAAACTGGGGATCGACAAGCTCTGCTGCTCGATCCTTACGCGCAGCCGTCCCGCCAGCGTGGAGGGATTCCAGGAGTGCAACGCCTGGCTGGTCGAGGCGATCAAGCGATTCCCCGACCGAATCCTGGGCTGGTGTTACGTCAACCCGGAGCACTCAAAGGAGGCTTTGGAAGAAATCCGCCGGTACGTCGAGCAGCACGGATTCATTGGCGTCAAACTTTATAATGAGCGAGTGTGCATCGACCCGGTGGTCTTCCCTGTCGTCGAACTGGCCATTGAACTCCGGGTGCCGATCCTGCACCACGCCGGACATAGCCATCGCCCCTATCCCAATCAACCCAATATCTCCGATGGTGGCGACCTGACGGAGCTGGGCCGGCGCTATCCCGAGGCGCGGCTGATCTGCGCTCATATCGGCGGCGGCGGGGATTGGGAGTGGTCGATCAAGGCCATGCGCCACGGCGCGAACGTCCTGTTGGACACCAGCGGCAGCGTGATCGACAGCCCCATGCTCGAGTTGGCCGTCGAGACTTTGGGGGTCGACCGCATCCTCTTCGGCTGTGACATGTCGATGACGGCCGGCGTCGGCAAGATGAGGGCGCTCGACATCAGCCCAGCCGACAAGCAGAAGGTCCTCGGCGGCAACATGCTGCAGCTTCTGGCCATGCGGAGTAGAACATGACGATCGACGTAAACGCCTATCTTGGTCACTTCGCTTTCCGGCAGTTACGGCACAACACGCCCGACGCACTCCTGCGGCTGATGGATTCTAAAGGAATCGATCGGGCCATGGTTTCCAGCGCCGCCGCGATCACCTATCGCAACACGCAGTCGGGCAACGAGGAACTCTTCGCTGCGATCAGACCGCATCGTGACCGGCTCATCCCGATGGCGGTGATCAACCCATTCTACGCTGGTTGGCGGGACGATCTGCAGATCTGCTGCGAACGGTTCGGCATGAGGGGCCTGAGGATTTATCCCAAGTGGCACAACTACGCCTTGACCGACACTTGCTGTGCAGAGTTGATCGTCGCGGCGACCGAGCGCAAGCTGCCGATCTCCATCCCGCTCCGCGTCGAAGATTACCGGCAGAGAAGCTGGCTGGTGGACGTGCCGGACATCCCGGTCGCCGAGCTTGTCGAACTCATTCCGAAGCACCCCGCTGCGAGGTTTATCCTGCTCAATGGCGCCGGATACAGCGGTTCCCCGCTTGGCACGCAGGCCGCAAAACTTCCGGCGAACTACTGGATCGAGATTTCGCGCCTAAGCGCCGTGATGGCCAACGAATTCGGGCAACTCCTCAGCCAACTCGGACCGGGCCGCCTTGTCTTCGGCACGGGCATGCCGTTTCATTATCCGGACCCGGCGTTGTTGAAAGTGCAAGTGCTCGACGCGTCGGAGGAAGTCAAAGAACAGATCCGTTCCCGCAACGCCCTCGCGCTGCTGGGCGAACAAGCACGCGATCAGAAATAGATTGCCGGTTCACAAGGTAGCGGCAGGGCGCAAGGCTTCCGGTTTTTCGGCACCGGACGGCTCGCACCGTTCCGCTAAATTTTACGGCACCGGACTAAATCGGTAACCTATTTAGTTCCTGTTTCTCAAATCGGAAAAGGCAGAATTTCGGCAGGCGGGTCGAGCTTGGTATAGCCAAAAAGGAACGCATCGTTATCCTATTGAAAACACAACTAATCAAGGAGGACAACAAAGCGTGTGAAAGCCGAAGCGATTCTCGATTTTGGGTGGGCCGACGAGAAGGCGGACAACCAAACGGTACGCGATTATCGTAACGAATACAAGACACTCAGCGAGATTTTGGACGGTCACCCTGTGATCCTTGATCTGGTTCATTGCGACTTGGAGCAACTCAGCCAAGCGACCTCGCCGCGAGGCCGCAAGCCGATTTTCACCAGCGAGAACCTGTTTCGCGCGGTTTTCGTCATGCAGCGGGAAGGGTTGGATTACCGCCAGGCGTCGATTCGGATCGCCGAGAGCGAGACGTTGCAGCGATTCTGCCGGCTGCTGAAAAAGGCGACCATGGACTTCACGCTGCTGAACAAGGCGTTTGGTGCGATCCAGCCTGACACTTGGGAACGGATCAACCATGTTTTGGCCCTCGATGCCGTTACCGAAGAGGCCATTTCACTCGACCATGTGCGAACCGACACGACGGTAACCGAATGCAACATTCACTGGCCGACCGATTCGAGCCTACTGTGGGACGTGTACCGCGTGGCCACCCGCAAAATGGTAGTTGGCCGGGAACTCGATCCGCTGGGTTGCCCCTGGCGATTCCACCCGAAGAAGATCAAGAAGTTGTATCTCTTTGTCAGCCGCTACTCGAAGAGCACGAGCAAGAAGCGGCTTCGCAAGGTGCAGCAGGCCCTGACGACACTGATCGTTCGGATCGAAAAAGTCCTGGACAATGCGGAACAATTCGTCACCTGGGCGACACGATCGACGTGTGTCGAGTTGGGTGCGATCGGCCAATCGCTGACAGACCTCCTGCCGGTGATGCGTCAGGTGGCCCGGGTGGCTCGCCGTCGCGTTTTCGACGGCGAGAAAGTACCGAACGCTGACAAAGTCTTCAGTGTCTTTGAAGCTCATACGGAGTTGATCAAGCGTGGACGGCGAGGCAAGCCGATTGAGTTCGGCCATAAGGTACTGCTCACGCAGTCGAGAGAGAAGTTCATTACCGACTACGTTGTATTGGAGAAGAATTGCACCGACGACCAACTCCTGCCATTGGTGCTGGAACGTCACGAGGAGCGTTTCGGTCGACTGCCCGAGTCGGTCGCCGCCGACAAAGGTTTCTGCCCGGACGAGGATACGTACGAGGAGATGGAGGAACTGGTCGACTACCTGGGCGTGCCGCGACGGATACGCGATTTCGGCGACGCCATGATGGCTGTCTGGCAGCAGTGGCGAGCAGGAATCGAGGGCACGATCTCGTGTCTAAAACGAGTGTTTCGGCTGGCACGCTGCTGTTTGCGCGGCTTTAAGAATTTTGCCTCGGCCGTCGGCAGTGCTGTGTTCTGTCACAACTTGACAATCCTGGCCAGAACCTCGGGAGGCTGACGTCGACATAACTATAACACCCTACTTCCGCCCACGAATGCAGGGCAAGGTATGCGCACTGCGACACAAGAACCAATACCCCAATTCGAAAACCGGCCACTCCAAACCAATCACCTCCTCGCCGCTCCCCAATTCGGCCGCCGAGGGGGTATTATCAACAGGAACTATTTACGAGCGTGAGTCCTTAGGGCCGGCCGAGGAATAACTTTCCGGTTTTCGCAAAAGGGTTAGACTGATAGGGAGAGTCGTTGCCAATCTCGTGGTACAGGAGGAGACCATGGATCCCTATCCGTCGGAAGTTCGTAAGCACATGACGGAACGTGTCAACGAGTTTGAGACAACTCCTCGTCGAAATTAGTGTAGCGCGGTAGCTCTAAGGTACGGGGTTCCGGCCCATCGGCCGGGGGGTTGATCCAGACTTCGCTGGGCAGCTTGAGCGGCTGGGGCGGCTGGC
>DATKZH010000549.1:0-24514 GCA_035528065.1 Thermoguttaceae bacterium
TTGCTCATGTTCATCCGTATGCTTCAGGCTCTCGGCGATGGAGTCTTGGTTCGGCTCGTCGTCCAGTTGTGAGGTGCCCGGCCCGCCGCGGCAAGGGATCACCTCGCGGTAGATCACCGAGTAGTAGCGGAACCGGGCCGACATGTGGGAGCCGACCGAGGCCAGGGCGACCACGGTCAGCAAGACGGCGATGCGCAGGTGCCAGTGATCCCACAGGAATGGTACGGCCGAGAGCAAGCCCAGCTTGGCCAGCGTCATCAGGCCGCGGCCTTGGTGAAACCAGAGGAGCCTCGGCCCGGCTTCCAGCAGGCCAAGCCCGATGCCCGTGCCAATCGTCAGCCATAGACTCGGCAATAGCCGTTCGCGGGGCAGGTTGAAGGCGTGCCCGCCGAGGAGGATCCCGGCGGCGGCAATGTGGGCGGTGCGAAACGCGATGTTCCACGCCCGGGCGCCGGCCAGGAGACGAAGACGCTCGCGGGCGCGATCAAGTGACGACTTAGCCATGCGTGCTTGGGGCATTTTGCCTAGTTCCCGAGCTCCAGCTTGGGAACCAGATTCCAGGAAGAACGACGACCGCGTTCCGTTCGTCTGCGACTGCCGCGTCTACTGGTCCACCTCCTGTCCTTGCCGCAGTCTCTCCCGGGCTTCTGCTCCGCGGCTCTCGTTGTCTTCCATGTCCTTGATCGTCACGTCGCTTTCCATCGAGTGACGGCGGTTCTTGGCCGTGTCGCCGGGCGAGGCGGGGACGATCTGCTTGAGCACCACGTCGTCGAACTCGGCCACGCCCGCCGGATGGTAGGCGTAAAGCATCACGCGGCCCCAGCGGGGGGTGTACTTGGTGTGCTTGGGCGTGAAGTCCTGCGTGTGGGTGTTCCAGGTGTTCTTGGGCCCATAGAGGTTCTGCTGGCTGCGGTAGCACTCGCGGAGCTGGCTCGTTTCGGGCACTTGGGCGCCCTTGCGGGCGGCCGACGCTCGCTGGGCCGACTCGGGCGTGTAGGTGGTGCCCATCTCGTCGTAGCACTTGATGAACACCTTCATGCTCGGCCCGTTCGATCGCCAGCGGCACTGAAAGCGGTACTTGGCCGCTTCCTCGATCGGGAACGCCTTGCCGTAGTAGGGCACGCCGGTGCTGTCGGCCAGGGCCTGGTCCATCGTGAACCGGATCACGCGGTTGGAAGAATTGCCGGACTCCGGGATCCATTTGACGACGTTACCCAGCGACTCGTACTGATCGACGAAGCCGCCCTCCCAGCCCTTGTCCCATCCGACGGGCACGCCGCCCACGTCCTTCTGGAAATCACCGCCCTCGACCAGGTTGGGGTTATTCTTCCAGTTTTCCTCGGCCAACTGATCGACCGGCGGCGGCCCGCCCGGCCGGCGGTCGTAGAGCTTGTCGAGCATCTGCTTGACGTAGAGGTGGGGGATTTCGCTCACGGAGTTGGTTCGGGCGGCGACCTCGTAGATCACCTTGGGCTCCACCTGGGAGAAGTCGACGCACTTGATCACCAGGTCGTAGATCTCCCATTCGGCCCCCGGGGCCCGCTCCACGCTCCCCCAGATGCCGACGTCGGCGTCGAAATCGCCGCGGACCACGTCGGCCACTTCGGCCCGGGGCGTGGCTGGGGTGATCTTTCGGTTATTGGCGGTGCAGAGGTCGCGGACGTCGACCATCGAGTCGGGGATGACGAAGCCGCCTTCCCGCTCCAGCTTCTTCCAGATGCTGTCGGCGACCATCTGGCCGTAGCGTCCCTCGTCGAACTTCGACTCGAAATCGAAGGGGATCACCACCTTCTGCCGAGGCGGCGGATCGTACTCGCGGCGCGCCGGGTCGGGCCGGGCGACCTCCTCCGAGGCAAGCCCGACCGCGCCGGCGACCGACGCCTCGGCCGTGGCCTCCTCGACCTCGACCTCGGGCCCGGCGTCCAGCTCGCCTCGCTTGGCGTCCTCCGCCACTTCGTCCGGAGCCCGGACCTTCACGTATTCCCGGTCCGCTTGGCTCAACTCCTCCAGCGGGATGACCGCGGCGGTGCCGTCTTCCTTCTGTAGGCAGACCTTTCCGTCCAGGAGGCTGACGAACTCGCCTCGGGCCAGCGTCTTGCGCGAGGCGTCGGTCCACGTGCGGAAGAGATTCCCGTCCTTGTCGCCGCTCTGCGCCGCTTTCTCTTGCGGCCGGCCGGTGGCGAGCTGCGTCTTCAAGTCGTCGACGCCGCCGACGGAGTCCAACAGCTTGTCGGTCTCCTCTTCGAGCTCTCGCTGTCGCTCCCTTGCCGCCGCCGCCTCGGCTTGCGCATCGGCCGACGGATCGGACCGGCCACAAGCGGGAAGGAAGGAAACGATGAGCAAGAAGACCAGAAGGCGCGATTTCATCGTCTCGGTTTTCTCCTGAGGCGAGCCGAGTGGTAGGGTGCTTGCACCGACGCGTCCTTGGCATCTTCAGCGAAGCGCAGCCGATTCTTGAGGAGGCTTCCTACATAGTCTCACCCTACTTCCCTAGTCCCTCCAGGCCGTCACGAGCCACCAAAGATACGGCTCAGCCATCCGCGTTTTCTTGGTGGCTTAGGTGCGCTGGTCGAGGACTCGACGCCTTTGCCGCCCCCCTCAACGCCAGCTATGATCTTGCCCAGCTCGCTCCCAACGAAGCCTGTCCAACAAGGGAGTTCCGCCTTTAGTATGCTCAGGACCTCCGGCTTCTGGCTGGCGACGCTTCCTAGTGACCATGCGGCTGCCTGGCCAACGGAGAACGACGCAAGGTCGAAAGTCCCTTGACTCTCTAGGAGCGCAAGTGTGGCGATGATCTTGCGAAGCGGTTCCGGGTTCTTGCTGCGGAAGAACTCAGACCAGTGCTTGTCCAGCTCTTCCGCTCTCCGGAGCATGCCTACGACGGCCGGGTCGCGGTGAGTACCCATCGTGTCATTCTCCTTTCCGTTGCGCAGTTGTTTCGCGAATCGCGGCCGATTTCGCGTGCGTGCGAGCACGCACCCTACGGCCTGTCTTCGGCCCTCACTCCTTCCCAGCGGGCGCGGGTTCCGGCTCGGTGACGCTCGCTCCGCCGGTGGCCAGCCGTTCGAAGTACTGCCGGTTGAGGTCCTCCCACCCGACGGGCGAAGGGTCCTGCATGCTGCCGAGGATTTCCTTCTGGACGTCGGTGGGGAGGTTGGCCGTTTCGTCCTGGCGGACCTCGAACTCCCCTTCCAGATACTGCTTCACGTTGCCCATGCCTTCGGCCATCACCTGGCGTTGCCGGAGGGCGTTCTGGTAGCGGCCGGCCTTGACGTCGCGCTCGATTTGGGCCATCAGGTCGATCATCTTCCTCAGATCGGTGTGATGGAAGTTGGTGATCTGGAACTGGAGCTCGACGCCCTCGGCCTTGTTTCGCAGGGCCGCCTGTTTGCCGGCCAGGCGGTTGCGCTCCCGCTCGTCGCGTGCGCCGGGCGTAGGGCCTTCGAGCCCCTCGCCGCCTTCGCCGCTCTCCTTGCCCCCGCCGGTGGCGCCCCCTGTGGGGTCTTTACTGTGATCCTTGATTTGTCCTTTCATGTACGGGTCGGGCGTGAGCCGGCTGGGGGTGTTACGCCCTCCTTTGCCGATCGCCTCGTCGCCGACGAACTCGCCGCTCGACTTGCCCTGGCGTCCTTCGCCGGCCCGGCCTCCGATCTCGCTCGTGTTGGGGAGCCGGTTCCCGGTCGCCCCTTTCGCGCTCATATTGGAGATCGGCCCGTCGGCCACGTCCCAGCCGGCCCCCTTGTCGATCGAGTCGGCCGCGCTGGAGGAAACGTCCTCCATCTCGTCGAACAGGTCCTCCTCCTCTTCCAGCAAGTCGCCGATCAAGTCCTCCAGCTCGCCCGGCAGCTCGGCCATGGGCGCTTCCTTGAGCTCGTCGTCGACGTATTCCTCCTGGCTCCACCGCTCGCGGTCGGGCGTGTCGGGGAGCCACTTCTCCATGTTCGTCTGGATCTCCTCGGCCATCTCCGCGCCCAGTTGCTCCAACGGCACGGCGATGTCGGCCGTCTTCTTCAACAAGGCGTCTTCGGCCATCTTGATCTCGGTCTGGATCTCGACCAGCTCCTTGAGCATGGTCGCATTGGCGAAGTCCTGATCGGGGAGCTTGCTCAAGTCGGTGTTCAGCTCCTTCATGAACTTCGCCCAGTCGTCCTCGGCCGCTTCGAGCGCCTTGAGCAACTGGTCCGCCGCCTCCGCAAAATCCTCCACCGGCGCCTTCGCCAGGTTCTCCGAAGCCTCGACCACCTTCTTCTGCTGCTCCAGCGCCTCCTCCAGCTTCTTCTGAAGGTCTTCGAGCTTCTGCCGGGCGTCGGGGGGCAGGTCGCCGCCCATTCGCTTCTCCATCTCGGCAATCTCTTCGCTCTGCGCCTGGCGAGCCACGTCGAGCAACTTGCGCAAAACGTCGATGATTCGCCCCTGCGTTTCATTGAGCGTGGGCACCGGCTGCTGGAAGCCCTCCAGCGCGTTGACCTTCACCAACTCATCGCACTGCTCGACCGCCCGGAGCATGTCGCCGAACGCCAACTGGTTGAGAATCCGCTTGGTGGCCCTGCGCTCCTCGCGGTCGGTGTCGCCGATCGACTTGACCAGGCCGATCGATGCCTTCTGGATCTCCACCTGCCCGTTGCGGACCTCGCCCGCCAGGGTGGTCCGCTCGGGCAACGCCTTCTTGTGCAGGATCATCGCCGCCTGAACCTTGGCCCGGATCTGCCGCTCGAGGATCTTCCAGATCTCCCCTCGCAGGCCGTCGAGCTGCTCGATCGCTTCGCTCGACTTGGCCTCTTCGGCCACGATCCGGATCGAATGCCAGCCGCTCTCCTTCTTCTGAGGCTTGAGGTCCAGCCCCCAGCCCTCGATGTCGCGCTTGTCCCAGGCCACCGCCCGAACCATGACCGTGCGGCCCGGCTGGATCTTCTCGCCGGCAAGCTCCAGACGGTGGTGCAGCACGACGGTCGTGCTGCTCTCGAACTCGGTCCAATCCTTGACCATGGTGACCGGCAAGACTTCGGCTGCCTCGGCCTCCCGGCCCTCCGAGCTGCCTTCTCCGCTCTCCGTCTTCTTGATCTTCATCTCCAGACCGACGCGGCCCACCCCGTGATCATCGCCCGCGCGGATCATCACCGGAAGCTCGGCCCCCGGCGATGCGGTCTCCTGTCGCCCCGGCTTGAGCAGTTCCACGGAGGGAAGTCCGTCGGGCAATACGTGGATGCGGTTCGGTCGGGGGGTCGGATCGCTGTGGCCGGCGTCGTTGAACAGATGGATCGTGAACGTCGAGTCCTTCAGCATCGGCACCTTGGCGACCAGCACGGCCCCTTGATTCTCCACGCGGCCGACGTACGGCTGACCGGCCGACTCGATATAGCCCCGGGCGATGGGCGTTTCCGGGTTGGGGTGAACGTGCAACTCGGCCTCGGTATACTGCGGGCCCTCCAGATCGGCGTGCTTCTGCACGAACGTCTCGTCCGCCCGGCCCAGGTACCGCGGGAAGTGGAAGGTCACCTCGACCTCCTCGATCGTCGGCTTCCGGCGAACCTCGACGCCGTACTCCCGCGTCTGCGAGTCGCCGATCTCGATTCGGTAGGCGAGCGGCTTGAGCACCGACGGGAGCGTCAACCTGTAGAGGCGGCGAGGCTCCTTGCGGGCGGTGCCGCCCTTGATGACCTCGACCGTCTGCCGTTGTTCGGCGGTCATCGGCTGGGCACTTTCGGGCTCGTCTTCGGGCGTGAAGAAAAGCGTGGCCCGATACGGGTCGCCCTCAGGACGATCGACGATCTCGGCCGTGATTTCCAGGCTCGAGCCCACCAGGACTTCCGCGTCTCCCGGCGTGACTTCGACGATTCTGACCTTGCCGACCGAGGGCACGAACTCCCAAGGCTGCATCAGCCGGTCGGCCGCCGAGCCCCAGTTGGGGAACAGGAAGTAGCAGACCAGACCCAAGGCGAGCAATGCGCTCAACGCGCCTACCGATTCCCCGAGATCGCGCGGCGTCTGCATCGAGCACCGGAAACGCTGCCAGCGGCTCTCCTTGTACGGCGCCTCCTCGAAGCGGACGTGTCCCACCTGGGCGGCCGCCTGCGTCACCGCGGCGTCGCAGAACGCGCGGTCCACGTTCTTCGTGTCGTCGGCAAGCAGCACCACGTTGATCAGGTTGCTTCCCAGCTCCGGGTATTCCGCCTCGACCCGCCGGGCCGTGGCCTCCAGGCTCCGCTGGCTCCGCACCAGGCGGCGGCAAACCAGGACGATCATCGTGATCGTCACCGCCAGCCAGACCGAGAGCAACCCCAAAAGCACCACCTGCGAGAACTTCAGAAACGCGTCGGTCAGCATGAACACGAATAGCGTGCCCAGCGAAACGCAAAGGGCCAAGACGGCCGTCGTCAATAGTGTAAAAATCCACCATTTCTGACGCGCCGCGTCGAGTCGCCGAATCACGTTGTCCGCCGCAGGAGACATGGATTGCGACCTTTCCTGTCCCGGTTGACTCGCCTCTGCCTGATTCCCACGATCTCCCCGCGACCTCTCGTTCCCAGGCTCTGCCTGGGAACGAACGGACCGGGCAGCCTCCGCCTGCCCTCGGCACGCTCTGCTGCCGGCACGCGCCGCGGGCGCCTGCCTCTCGCTTCCGTCCGCGCTCCGGGCGAGGCGGAGCCTCGCGTTAGTCCGTTCCCAGGCAGAGCCTGGGAACGAGAGGGGCGAGAGCCTCCGAACGAGAGGGTCGGTTTCTAAACGGCCTGACACCCGTACCCGGAGACGAGGAAACCACCACCCCCTATTTTGCCGACTTCGAGGGGGCGCCGTCAAGCGAATCGTTGCCCACAATCAGCGTCGAACGGCCCCATTAGGCGATGCCGCATGGCCCCTGATGCGGTTGGTGGCGTGGAGCCACCGCTTGGTGATTCCGTGTGGGACCGTGCGTCGTTCCGTGAAAAACGCGTTGCGGCAGTCCACGCTGCCTCGCGCGACACCATTCGGGGGCCGTTTCCCACTTGATCGAGATCCCCGCCGCGGAGGTACGTGCAATAACGGCCCATTTGGGTTATAAATACAGATGGGCGATGGCGTTGCGCGGGAGGCACGCCGACCAGGGAGAGTTTCCTGCTCCCTGGGGCACTGCAGCGCCGGGAGATTTTCTCGTTTTCCCTCGCAAAAGGAGGGCGTGCGATGCTCGCGTCGGTACGCAAGCCGTTTCTCTCGGCCATCGGCGTGCTTCTGCTGATGTCGCTCGGGGCTCCGCCGGGCGGCCGGCCGGTCCACGGCGCCGAGCCCCCGGCAATCAACCCGTTCGGTCCGGTCCGCCACGAGCGGGAGGACGCGATTCCGGGCTACGTGGAGATGTCGGACGGGAAAGTGTACCCGGGGGCGATCTACATGACGCGGGACAAGCGGCTGAAGCTGTACGACGAGACGCTCAAGCGACAGCGGGAGGTTCCCCTTCGCGTCGTCAAGCAGATCGAATGCAAGGTCCTCAAGGAGTGGATGGAGAAAGAGTGGCGCTTTAAGGGAACGACTACGGCCGAGAAATATTACACCGGCCGCCAATACCCGTCGCGGGAGTACGCCCACACGATCACCCTCCAGGACGATCGCACGATCACGGGCCCGCTGGCGGAAATCGTCTTCGTCAGGCCATATGCCGACCCGACGGCAACCGGGCATCGCCCGCAAGAAGAGACGAAACGGCTCTTCCTGCAGAAGCGCAACAAGGGCGACCTCGGCACGGATCTGAAGTCGCTGACGTACGTCCGTCTGGTCAAGCTCGGCGAAGAGGCGCTGGAAGAAGGCCGGCGCAAAGCGGCCCGGTACCGGCCCGAGAAGAGCACGTCGGCCGACCGGAAGACGAGCACCGAGGATAAATCGCCTTAGCCGGAGCTGGACGTGGGCGTGCGTATCGCCACAAGCGGCCCTAGCGCGCATTGTGCGCATCGTGCGAATCGTGCGCATCGTTCCCACGCTTTGCGTGGGAACGCGTTTCCGCGACGCTTTGCGTCGCAGCTCAGGACGCGAAGCGTCCATGAAGTACGTTCCGACGCGAAGCGTCGGAACGAGGACCGCCGTGGTTCTATGTCTGTCCGAACGGCAACCAACGCCGTTTGGTGCTGATCACCTCCAGGCAGTGGACAACCCGTGTTCAAACTCACCCTGGAACAAGGCTACAGCGTCACGACGATGCTGGCCGTGGCCGCGACGGCGATCGCGTTGTCCGGGATCTTTTACTACCGGGCGTTCGGGATGCTCCGCCGCGGGCAGTGGCAGACGCTGTTGGTTTTGCGGATCCTGACGATCATCGTCATCGTGCTTCTGTTGTTCAAGCCGGTCTTCAGCTATCACCGGGACCTCGAGGAGCAGCCTGCCCTGATCTTCCTGCTCGACACGTCCTCCTCGATGAGCATCGCCGACGACGCCAGCGGCGTGCCCCGCTTCAGCCAGGCCCGACAGCAGGTCGAAGCGTGGTGGGACAAGCTCGACGACGATTTCAACCTCCACCTGATCGAGTTCTCCGAGCGTGCCAGACCGCTCGATGAGATCGGGCAACTGGTGGGACTGGCGCCCGACGGCAAGGCCACCTCGCTCTCCCGCGCGCTGGTGTCGGCCGCCAAGAAGGTGCCCCGTCGGGACGTGGAAGCGGTGATCCTGGTCTCCGACGGCATCCACAACTCGGCCGGCAAGCCGGAGGAAGTGGCGCTGAACATGGGCCTCCCCGTCCACACCGTGGGCGTCGGGGCAAGTCTGCGAAGCGACGTGTCGTACCGCGACGTCCAAGTCACCGGGATGGACTGTCCGGATCGCCTGATGCTCAACAACAAGGCCAGGATCACCGCCTCGATGGAAGGAATCGGCCTGGCGGGCCGCGTCGTCACCGTGATCCTCGAAGAGGACGGCCAGTCGCTCGACGAGCAGGAGATCACCCTCGACGAAGTCGAAGGCTCGCAGGAGGTGGAGTTCGAGTTCCGGCCCACCGTCGAAGGCCGCCACACCTACACCGTGCGCGTGCCCCCGGTGGGCGAGGAGAAGATCGAGGAGAACAACCGGCGGTCGGCCGTGGCGTTGGTCGTCGAGCCGGGAATCCGCGTGCTCTACCTGGAGGGTACGCTTCGAGCGGAATACGGTGCGCTCGTACAGCGCTTTCTCTCCAAGGACCCGGACCTCGAATTCTGCGCCCTGTTGCAGACCAAGACGAACGTCTTTCTGAAACGGTCGAACATCGAGGGCCTCGAGCTCGACTCGATCCCGTCCGACGAGGAGAGCATCAGCACGTTCGACGTGTTCATCTTCGGCGACCTGGACAGCTCCTACATCCGACCCGAGCAGCAGAAGCTGTTCGTCCAGAGGATTCGTGACGGGGCGGGCCTGGTTATGCTCGGCGGATACCACAGCCTCGGACCGGGCGGCTACGCCGGAACGCCGCTCGGCGAGATCCTGCCCGCGCTTTTGGGCGATCGCGAGATCGGCCAGGTGACCGATCCGTTCCTCCCCACGCTCAGCCCCGACGGGGCCCAGCACCCCATCTTCGCCAACATCGCCGACTTCTTCCCCACCGAGAGCGGCGAGCCGAAAGTGGCCGGGCTGCCGCCGCTACTGGGCTGCACGCGGGTGGGACCCGCGCGCCCCGGGGCCACCGTCCTGGCAACCTGCCCGCTCGACGCCGATCAGCCGCCGGTCCTGGCCGTCCAGCCGGTCGACGACGGCCGCACCGCCGTCTTCTGCGGCGACACGACCCGCAACTGGCAGCAGGGCCCCCGCGCGATGGACCAGGACTCGCCCTTCCTGCAATTCTGGGGGCAAATGGTCCGATGGCTCGCCGGGCGGACCACCGAAGTGACCACGGAGGCCAGCGTGGTGGGCAGCACCGACAAGGGCTACTACGAGCCGGAAGAGGTGATCACGCTTTCCGCAGTCGTCCGCGACGAGCAGGGCGAAGGCACCGACGAGGCCGCCGTCACGGCCAGGATCAAAGGGCCCGCCGGCCGGCCCGGCCAGGTGGAGATGACCGCGTCGAGCGGCCCCGGCGGCCACTACAGCGGCACCTACGAGCCCACCACCGCCGGAGCCTACGAAATGGTGATCGAGGCCCGGCTCGGGGACGTCACCCTCACCACCGACGAGATCGCCGTGGAGGTCGGCCGGCCCAACCTCGAGTTCGAGAAGCTCGACCTCGACGAGAAAACCCTCGGCCGGATCGCCGCCAACACCGGCGGGCGCTGCGTCCACATCTCCACCGCCGACAATCTGATCGATCAGCTCGACCGCACCCAGCGCAAGAAGCGGATCTACCTGGAGAGGCCGCTCTTCTGGCCGCCCCTGTTCTGGGTGCTGTTCGTGGGCTTGTTGACCACCGAGTGGGTCCTGCGGAGGAGGTTTCAGTTGCGATAGCCGTGGAGTTGCCCGGTTGCCGCAGAGGAGAACGGGGAGTCAGACGTTTGTTGCTGTTCGGGATTGTGTAATAAGGAAAGAGGGGAAAAGGGGAAAAAGGGAAGAAGAAGAGAGGACAAGGCAAGAATGAAAGGAAGAAGGGAGAATAAGCCGCTTCGCGCGCTTCGTTGCCGTCGCCCCCCATTTCCTCCCTTCCCCTCTTCCCCTTTTCCCGTCTTTCCTTATTACACGTGAATAGCCCTGTGCCAAAGGACCGCCAATTGCCATGAGTCCGCAGAAGGGGTACCGCTATCTCGATCCGTCGGCCCTGGCCCGGGTCAAGAACCTCCAGATGGTCGCCCGGGGCGTGGTCGAAGGATCCATCTCCGGCTTGCACGCCAGCCCTTACAAGGGGTTCAGCGTGGAGTTTGCCGAGCATCGCGAATACACCCCCGGCGACGATCCCCGCCACCTCGACTACAGGATGATGGCCCGAACCGACCGGCTCTACATCAAGCAGTACGAGGAAGAGACGAACATGCGGGTCCAGATCCTCCTGGACACCAGCGGCTCGATGGCCTACAGCTACGAGGGGAAGATCACCAAGTACGACTACGCCGCGTATCTCACGGCGATCCTCTCCTACCTGATGCTCAAGCAGCAGGACTCGGTCGGCCTGACCACCTTCGACACGGCGATCCGGCTGGACATGCCCGCCCGAACCTCCCCCCGCCACTTCAACGAGATGATGCGCCAGCTCGAGGCGGTCGAGCCGGGCGAGGAGACCGACGTCGCCGCGATCCTCCACAAGCTGGCCAACCGCTTCAAGAAGCGGTGCCTGATCGTGCTCATCAGCGACCTCTACGACGAGCCCGACGCGGTGATCCGCGCCCTGCACCACTTCCGGCACCGCAAGCACGAGGTGATCGTCTTCCACGTGTTCGACAAGGCGGAGATCGACTTCCCCTTCCGCGACGTCACCTCCTTCTACGACCTCGAGACCAACGAGCGGCTGCAGATCGATCCCGTCTACGTCCGCCACGCCTACGTGGAGCAGATCGAGGAGTTCATCGAGACGTACCGCCGCGCCTGCGCCGAGACGAACATCGACTACGTGATGACCGACACTTCCGTCCCCTACGATTTCATGCTTTCCCGATACATCGCCAAACGCAACGTGCCATGACCTTCGGCGCCATCGGATTCCTGTTTGCCGCCGCCGCCGCGATCATCCCGGTGGTCCTGCACATGATCAACCGCCAGCGGGCGAAGGACTTGCCCTTCAGCACGCTGCGGTTTCTCCGCATCAGCGTGGAGAAGACGCGCCGGCGGCGACGCATCCAGGACATTTTTCTCATGCTCTTGCGCATGGCCGTCCTGGTGCTGATCGCCCTCGGCCTGGCCAAGCCGACGCTGACCAGCCTCAAGTCGCTCTTGGGCGGCGGGGCCAATACGGCGGTGGCCATCATCCTCGACAACTCGGCCAGCATGGGCACGATCGACAACGATCGCATCCGCTTCGAGACCGCCTTGGGCGCCGCCACGCAAATCATGGACGAGCTCCAGGACGGCGATCAGGTCGCCCTCTACCTGACCGGCGGCCCCGACTTCCCCGAGCTGGGCAAGCTCGACCGCTCCCACGAAAAGGTCCGCCAAATCCTCAGCCAATGCGCCGTCAGCTACGAGCGGGCCGACCTGGCCGTCAAGGTCCACGACGCCCGAAAGCTGCTGGTCAAGTCCGAAGCCCCCAACAAGGAGATCTTCGTCATCTCCGATCTCCAGGAGCTCTCCTGGGAAGGGCTCAAGAAAGAGGAGGCGGCCCCGGGCGGTGATGCGTCGGAAGCGAGCCTCAGCGACGAAGAGCGCGAGATCCGCGACGTCCCCATCATCCTCGTCGACTGCCACCGCGCGCCCAAGCCCAACGTCGCCGTGGTCGACGTGGATCTGCGCACGGTCGTGCCCGTGGCGGGCGTGCCCGTCCAGGCGACCGTCGAGCTCGTGAACGCCGCGTCGGTTGCCCAGACGGCCCATCTGGAGCTGTACGTCGACGGCAAGAAGTCGTACGACAGCCCGGCCTTGAGCCTCACTCCCGAAGGCCGGCTCAAGCACGACTTCCAGTTCACGTTCGAGCGCGGCGGGCTGCACCGCGGCGAGGTCCGCCTGGCGGGCGACGACGGCTCGAAGCTCGACGACCGCCGCTTCTTCACCATGGAGGTCGACCAGGGCATCCCCGTCGCCGTGGTCACCGCCGAGCGTCACGAGATCGCCTACCTCGACGACTCCTTCTACGTCGAGCAGGCCCTCGCCCCGGCCCGGGCCGGTGGCTGGGCAATTCGCACCACGAGCCTTGCTTCCGGCGAGCTCGTCGGCGAGCCGCTGGCCAACTACACCGTGATCTACTGCGTGAACCTGCCGGCCCTGGAGGTCGACGCGGCCGAGCGGCTGCGCACCTACGTGGAGCACGGGGGCAACCTCGTCTGGATCTGCGGCGACAACGTCCAGCCCGCGGCCTACAACCGGATGAACGAGGACGCCCGCCGCCAGCTCCTGCCCGCGCCGCTTCGGGAGATCCGCAACGCCCAGACCGTCGAAGGCCGCGACAGTTGGAACGTCACCTACCTCGACAAGGAGCACAAGGCGCTTGCGCACCTGGTCGAGCCCGCCGCGATCTACCAGTCGGTCCTCGTCTACACGCACGCGCGGATCGACGCCAAGGCGGCCGGCGGCGCCCGGGTGTTGGCCCGGCTCGACGACGGCGAGCCGCTCTTGGTCCAGCGCCGCGTCGAGCAGGGCACGGTGACCATGCTCGGCACCAGCGCCCACCGCGGCTGGACCAATCTGCCGGTCCGCCCCATCTTCCTCCCGCTCATCGCCCGGCTCACGTTCGATCTGGCCGGCGTCGAGCAGGCCCGGCACCAGGCCCTGGCCGGCGTGCCGATCGTGATCCCGTTCCACGAAGAGATCCGTCCCCGCGGCGTCGAGGTGCTGTCCCCGTCCGGCGCAACGATCCGGCTCAGCCTGGAAAAAGACGGCGAAGCCGGTGGCCCCCAAGAGTTCCGCTACGCCGACACGCACGACGTCGGGATCTACGTCCTCCGCCTTCTCGAAGCGGTGCGTCCCACCCAGTACGCCTACTCCGTCAACCTCGACCCCGACGAAACCAGTCCCGCCAAGATCGCCCGCGAAAACCTCGAAGAGCGCTTCGGTGGCACGCCGCTCGTGTTCGCCGAAGACCCCGACGACCTCTCCGCCACGTTCGACTGGCTCCGCGAGGGCACCAGCCTCTGGGAGGTCTTCCTCTCCGCCGTGCTCATTGCCCTGGTGTTCGAGACCTTCATCTCCAACCAGCTCAGCCCCAAACAAGACGACGACTCCCTCAAACACGTCGCCCCCGGCATGCGCCGCCTGGCCAAGAAAGGCCGCGGCGCGGCCTGAGCCATGGTCCCCGGAATCCCGTAGGGTAGATCCGGTAAAGTGGGTCGAGGCACGAGACCCACGCCCATGCTCCCGCCGTCCCGTGGTCCAAACGCCTTGCACCAGGACCGCGATCGCGCTAGGATGCCCATCTTACGGGCGTCTTACGACCCTCGCTTGGGCGGATTGCGATGACCGCTCACGAGTCCACGAGTGTGCCAGGGAGCTGAAGCGGCGGACGCTGACGAACCTGTACAACCAGCGACCCACCTGGCCCACCGCAAGCTCGACGAGGCCGTCTTCGCCGCCTACGGCTGGGACCCGGCCCTCTCCGACGAGGACCTCCTGGCCAAGCTCCTCGACCTCAACCTCCAGCGCGCGAGCTCCGACTGAATCACCGTGCCCGATCATCGAACGCACACCGCCGGCCTTGTGCCGGTGGGAAGTCAGGTGATTCGCTCTACCGACGCGCCCGGTCGCCGCACGCCCTGATGGAAGAATATCTTCCCTAAGCACCACGCCCCCCAAAGGGCCGGCTTGACGGCTTATTGCGGGGTGAGGTCCCAATTAACAGGTTGTGCAAGTGCGCTCGGGCCCCAGCGCACGTGCGCGCGGGCCCCAGGGGGAATGCGCGCGGGTCACAGGGGGAATGCGCCGTGGTCACAGGCCACCTGCGCGCACGCCATGTCGCGGGGAAAACGGCCTTTTTGGAGGCGCGCTCGGCGCAACACGCGGCGAGAAAAGGGCTTGCATTTCCGGGCCACACTCGAAATTCCCGACCAACAATTGATTTCGACGTAACTCGCTTCTCGGCAACGACTTGCGCCCGGTTGCCGCGGCCTTTGTTGGACGCTTGGACGGGCTTTTTGGGCGTCTTTTGGAGGCCCGGCTCTCGGCCTAACCTGTTCGAGCATACCATGTTAGCGCCGAGCCGCAAGGCCCTTTCTGGCCGGACCGCATCGCGTCCACCTTCCTTCGCCCGGCCGACGTCGACCGCGCGACGCCCGGGCACGTTCCGGGGAAGTTATTCCGCCCAAAGAACAACTTCCGTGCTCACACGCGTAGGACGCGTGAAACGCATCATACTTGCCTAGCCCGGAGATCTACCGGCCGGGCGAGCTTGCCAGGCGGGTGAGCTTGCGGCCGGTGGTGCTCAGGGGGTAGGCGTCGAGGTCGGCGGGACGGAGCCAGCGCATTTGGGCCGGGTCGGGCTTGGCGCGGGGGCCGGAAAGGTAGCGGGCCTCGTAGCAGTCCAGCGTGATGCGGAACCGGGTGACGCCGTGCTTGAGGGTCGCCAGGTGCCGGCCCGGCTCGACGCGCACGCCCGTCTGCTGCTCGACGTTTGCGACCAGCTCGCGCCGCAGTGCGGCCGGCGCCAGCGAATGGGCCCGAAACCGGGGAAAGTCCCAGAGGCCGGCCCAGCGCCCGTCGTCGGGGCAGCGGAGCAAGAGCACGCGTCCGCGGCGGTGCACGATCACGGCCACCTCGTGCCGGTCCTCGTAGCGCGGCTTCGCCTTGGGCGGGGGGATCTCGTCCTGAGCCCCCTCGGCCCGAGCGCCGCACAGCATCGCCACCGGACACTCCTCGCACCGCGGCGCTCGCGCAAGGCAGACCTGGCTTCCCAGCTCCATCAGGGCCTGGTTGAACCGGCCCACCTCGCGCCGCGGCAGCACGCGCTCGGCCATCGCCCAGAGGAGCCGCCGGCCGGGCGCCGCGGTCGGCTGGCCGCGATAGGCCAGCAGCCGGCAGTGCAGGCGCGTGGTGTTGGCTTCCAGGATGGGCTCCCGGGCGTCGAAGGCGATCGAAAGGATGGCCCCGGCCGTGTAGCGTCCGACGCCGGGCAGCCGGCGCACGGACTCCGGGTCGCGGGGGAACCGGCCGCCGTGCTCTTCGACGACGACCCGGGCGGCCTGGTGGAGCTGTCGAGCGCGACGGTAGTACCCGAGTCCTTCCCAGCGGCGGAGCACCTCCTGTTCGTCGGCTCGAGCGAGTGCCTCGACCGTTGGAAAACTCTCCAAGAACCGCTCGAAATAGGGCCTGACCGTGGCGACCTGGGTCTGCTGGAGCATGATCTCGCTTACCCAGACCCGGTACGGGTCCCGGCTGCGACGCCACGGCAGGTCGCGGGCGTGCGCGGCGTACCAGGCTCGCAAACGGCGGCGGAAGCTGCGGAGCCACGCGGCGTCGGGCAAGGGGACTGCGAGGGCGGGTGCTCTGTCACGGTCGTGCTGGGTCATGGGGCGTGCGTCTCGAAGGAGTCCGTTACCGGCGGGCGATCGTGCGAGACGGGGCCGAGGCCCACGGCGACGAGGCCAAAGCCCTTGACACACGGAATCATCCTGCCGGCGTCCATGGCGATTGGGGCACACCCTATCACACGGCCTGCGGATTGTCATGACGTGGCGGCCCGGGGAAAGGCCAAGCGGCGCTGGACACAAGGGCCTCCCGCGCGTTACGTTGCACGCAAGTGCAGCGTGAGAACGCGTGAATCCACGGTCGACCTCGGGTGGGCCGCCGAACCGCATGCTGGGTGCGTGCCGTGACCGATCGCAGGAAAGGCAAACGAAAGAAGAGGGGAAGCCGTGCTTCGGCCCGCTCGCTCACCGTACGGGCGGTGCCGGGCGAGGACGCGTTCGAGCTGGTGCACCCGCCATGCGCCGAGCGGCGAGCGGACGACTTGGAAGAGGTCCGGGCGATGCTCAAGGCGGGCGAGGTCGACCTGGCCATAGACGAATTGCGTTGGCTGCTCGAAGGGTGCCGCCTGTTTCTGGAGGCCCACAAGCTGCTCGGCGAGATTGCCTTGATGGACGGCGACCTACCCTTGGCGCGGGGCCATTTCGCCCGCGCTTACGATCTCGGGCTGGAGGCGATCCCCGAGGAGGGGCTCGCCCGTCCGTTGCCGTATGCACGCCCCGCCAATCGGGCGTTTTTCGAGGCGGGCAGAGGGCTTGCGCAGTGCCTGCACCACTCCAACGAGGCGCGACCGGCGGCCGAAGTCGTCGAGCAAATGCTCGCGCTCGATCCGAGTGATCCGCTGGAGCTGCGGGAGCTGCTCGGCGGCTGAGAAACGGTCGACTGACGGCCCGCGGGCGGGCGAGGTAGCGCGCCGCCGTGCAAGTCCTTATCCCGAACCCTGAGCGCCTTGCATCACGCTTTGCGTGTTTCCCACTTGCCGGCGGTGAAGTCGGGGATCTCTTGGGGGGCGCCGCCTTCGAGGATCGACTTGTGGGAGAGGGGGATGATCGAGCTCCAGGCGGCCGCGTCGTAGGCGTCGACGGGGGGCTCGCCGCCGGTCCGCACACAGTCCCAGAACGCCCGGGTGCAGAAGTAGTCGGCCCCGCCGTGCCCGGTCCCCTCGGCCTCTTTCTCGCCCTCGACCCACAGGGGGTGGTCGAACTCCTTGGCGTAGGTGTCGAGCGGCTCCCACTTTCGGCCCTGGGTGCGGCCGTCGATCCAGACGCCGTCGAGCCGCGACTCGTAGCTCGCCTTGAGGCCCTGGAGAGCGTGGTACGTGGTCCTCGGAACCGGACGGGGCGAGAACATATCGACCCGGAGGTCGATCATCCGGCCCTTGGCCGTGCGGATCAGCGTGGTCACGGAATCGCCCACCTTGAACTCCTGCCGGCGCGCGGGGCTGCCTTCCGGAAACCGCTGGATGGCGAAGTCGCGCAGCGCGGCGGGCTTGGTGCTGGAGGCCACGAGCGACACCATCCGGTCGCCGCGGTTGATCCCCAGCCACTGGGCCACGGGCCCGAACGAGTGGGTGGGATAGAGGTTGCCGGCCCAGTCGCGGGCCATCTCGCCCCGCCAGGTGAGCGTGCCGTCGGGCTCGAAATCGAGGGAACGGCAGTCGTGCACGTAGCCGCACTCGGCGAACGTGAGGTCGCCGAAGATGCCCTTCTGGACCATGTTGCGGATCATCAGCGTGTGGCGCCAGTAGCAGCAGTTTTCGGCCAGCATGTAGATCTTGCCGGTTTCTTCGGCCGCGTGGACGAGGCCCCAGCACTCGTCGAGCGTCATCGCGGCGGCCACCTCGCTCAAGACGTGCTTGCCGGCGCGGAGGCCGTCGATCGACATCACCCCGTGGTCCTGCATGGGCGTGGCCACGAGCACGGCATCGAGGTCGTCGCGCTTTAGCATGCGGCGATAGTCGGTCGGGCCCTGGGAGTAGCCGTCCACCTTGTCGCCGGGCCGGGCCTTCTGGACCACGTCGATCGCCCGATTGAGGTTGGCTTCCTTGATGTCGCAGAGCGCCGGGATGTCGATCCCCGCGGCCAGCGCGAGCTGCACGTGATGCGTGCCCCGGCCCCCCACGCCGATCACGCCGAGGCGGATGGGCTTCGGGCTCTCCTGGGCCCGGGTCGAGGAGCTCAGCCCGGCCGCGATCCCCGCGGCGGCGCCGAGCTGAAGGAAGTGGCGACGGTGAATGGGCTTTGGCATCGGTAGCTCCTTCTCGGTCGAGGTTTGGTCGGCAGGTCGTCAAGTCGACTCCGGCCGCTGTCGGAGTCTCCGCCCATCAGGATAGCCGCAGCCCGGGGCACGTGCAATTTTGGTTCCCTTTGCCTTCCCCAACCGGCGCGAGTACGATGCCTTCGGACGGTCGCCTGTTCTTCCCCGGCTCGCAACCCAATCGGAGGCACGGACCATGAACGACGCCAATCGACGGGAATTCCTGAAGGCCGCGGCCGCCGGGCTGGCCATGGCCGTCGGCTCGCCGGTGCTGGCTGCGCAGGAGGAGAGCCCGGCCGGGCTGCCGGTGCGCCCGCTGGGCCGGACGGGCGAGAAGGTGCCGATCGTCGGGCTGGGCGGCTGGCACATCGGCTCCGTGCCGGAGGGCGAGGCCGTCCCCATCATCCACGAGGCCATCGACCAGGGCATGACCTTCTTCGACAACTCCTGGTGCTACCACATGGGCGGCAGCGAGGAGCTGATGGGCAAGGCCCTGGCCACGGGCGGGCGCCGCGACAAGGTCTTCCTGATGACCAAGAACTGCGGCCGCGACTACCCAGGCTCGCTCGCCTGCCTCGAAGACAGCCTCAAGCGGCTCCGCACCGATCGCATCGACCTCTGGCAGTTCCACGAGATCAACTACAAGGAGGACCCCGACTGGATCTTCGAGCGGGGCATCCTCAAGGCGGCCCTGGAGGCCAAGCAGGCGGGCAAGGTCCGCTACATCGGCTTCACCGGGCACAAGGACGTCGACATCCACCTGGCCGTGTTGGCCAAGCCCTTTGATTGGGACACGTGCCAGATGCCCGTCAACATCCTCGACGCCCACTACCGCAGCTTCCAGAAGCAGGTGGTGCCGGCGTGCAACCGCCGCAAGATCGGCGTGATCGGGATGAAGGCCCTCGCGTGTGGGGCGATCCCCAAGGAGCTGGGCCTAAGCGCCGTAGCCTGCCGGCGCTATGCCCTCTCGCTCCCGATCAGCACGCTGGTCTGCGGGATCACGTCGCGCGAGGAGCTGCGACAAGACCTGGCCGTCGCCCGGGACTTCCGGCCGATGACCGAAGCGGAGCTGCGAGACCTGTTGGCCGAAACCAAGTCGCCCGGCAGCGAAGGCCGCTACGAGCGGTTCAAGACGACCCGGCAGTTCGATAGCTCGTACCATCGGAGCCAGCACGGGCTTTAGTGGGGGGTGGACAGACGACTTCGCGGTTTTGCGGCCATCGCCGCCGGCCTCGTGTTGGCGGAAAAGCGACTTAACGACTACAGTCTGGCGATCGTCCGCCCCCCGAATGGAGGCTCGACACAAGGGGAGGGGAAACGACGGGGTAAAGCGCGACGTCAACCGAAACCTCTGGACGGGCGTGGTGTTGAATGTGGGGGGGCTGCGACCTGCTGCCAGTGTGTGGCGTCGCAAGAGAGAGGCCAAGGAATTCCGGAACAGCTCAGCTTACCCCGATGAATCTTTCGCGGCAACGACACGGTCGCGGCGAGCCCGCCGACGACTGGGCGCCGGTTTCAGCACCCGCCATCAGCAGCGCCCCCCGGAGGCTTTGGGTCGTCGTTGCGCCCGTGGCGCTGGTCGTCGCCATGCTGATTTCGGTGACGGTTGCCCGATGGAGCGCGGTGAAGTGGAAGCGGGCCGAAGACGAGCTGAATCTGACTCGGGATACGCTGCACGCGGTCGTCGACGACCACGAGTTCGACTTCGTTGAGATCGAGGAGGCGGTTGAGAACACTTTGTGGGAATACGGCTACCAGGAGAAGCCGTTCACCGTCACGGCACTGGACGTCCTGGGAAACGGAAGGAGTTTTTTCGGACGCTACGTCGAACGAGGTTACGGAGGCCCGCAAACCGTCATTGCGCGACCTAGAGCCTATCAGAACCTCGGCGAAATCAACCAGTCGCTCGGTCTGATCGCAGAGTCGGAGGCCGCATATCGAGAGTCGCTGCGTCTTCTTCAGCGACTAGGCGAGGAATCACGCGATCCCGTCATCCGAAGGATGCTTGCGGTAGCGGACAAGTGTCTCGGCTGCCTGCTCGCGACGACGGGCCGCGCGGCGGAGGCGGAACGGCCGGCGTCCGAGGCAGTCGCCGAACTGGAGAGCTTGCTGGCGGAAGACCCTAACGACTCCCTTGCTCGCGCCGAGTTGTCCCATGCGAGCCGCAACCTGGGCTTGATCCTCGCCGTGCTCGGCCGCGACGGGACGGGAGACGTTCGTCGCAGCATCGCACAAGCGAGTCTGCTCGCCTCGGAAGTCCCGGACCAAATCAGGATCGCAGAATACCTTGTCGACGCGCATCAAATCCTTGGTCAGCTTCTCTGGCGGCAAGGACGATTCAGCGAGGCCGAAGATGCCTGCCGGCAAAGCATCCAAGAAATCGACGGACTGCTGAAGAGATTTCAGGCTTTCGCGGATCAGGATGGGCGCAGGCTGCGCACGCTCAAGTATCGCAAGGCGATTGCCATGGCGCGCTCCAACCTCCAACGGCGCCCGCGCAAACCTGACGGGGGGCGTCCGTCGGCGGACAGTTGGCAGTGGAGTCCGCTCCTGCGACTGCCCGGACGGCTCGTGCAAGCCGACCTCCTTGTCCACGGATCACTACCCGGCGAGTTTGCGAGGCAGGATGCGCTTCTGATGGCTTGGCTCGACGAAGAGTGGTGCCAGGAGACGCTCGTGAAGATGATCGTCGAGACCTATCAGCATGCGCAAATCATCATCTTGGTGGGGGACGAGCTAATCGAAGAAGAGGCGAAGGAGGCGTTGCGAACGGCCGGTGTAGCGCCCGACCGTCTGCGATTCTGCCACGTTCCCACAAGTACGCTGTGGGTCCGAGATTATGGGCCAATGGTCATCGATACCGGCGACGGGACGTACCAATGCGTCGCTCCGCGCCGCGCGCGCGAGTTCCAGAACCTCCGACTGGAGGACGATCACGCTTCGTTGGCCCTGTCGCGAGTGTTCGAGATGCCGGTCGTCCCTGCCACTCTTCTCCTCGAGGGAGGCGAGGTCTTGAGTAACGGTGCGGGCCTGTGCCTCGTGTCAGCACGCCTGCTGGAGAGGAATTGCCAGATCGGCTACCCGCAGTCCCACGTCACCAACACGATCAAGCGTCTCTTCGGCGCCACGCAGGTGGTCTACTTGGAACCGCTCGACGACGAGCCCACCGGCCACGTCGATTGGTTCGCCACGTTCACCTCGTCCGACACGCTCGTCGTCGGCGACTATCGCGGGACCGATCCCGTCAACGCGACCCTTCTGGATCAGCATGCGAAGCGACTGGCGGGCGTGACGACCGCAAACGGTCCGCTCAAGGTCGTGCGCATCCCGATGCCTCCTCGCGGCGAGCAGTGCTTCGGCGGCACCTATACGAACGTCGTCTTCGCCAACGGCGTGCTGCTCGTGCCGAGCTACCGGGAAGCTCCCCCCGAACTGGAGCGCGAGGCATTCGACGTATTTCGTCGGCTGCTGCCGGGCTGGAGAGTCGTCGGGATCGAGTGCCCCGAGCTGATCGCCAGACGCGGCGCACTGCACTGTGCGGCGGCCAATTTGTATCGGGTTCGCCCGCCCTCGTGGTCTGGCGTTGCCGCCGGATAGCGGGTGCCGCCAGTCGGATAGACACGCTGGTGTGCGGAATCACGTCCCGCGAAGAGCTGCGACAAGACCTGGCCGTCGCCCGGGACTTCCAGCCGATGACCGAGGCCGAGCTCCAAGACCTGTTGGCCGAAACCAAGTCCCCCGGCAACGAAGGCCGCTACGAGCGGTTCAAGACGACCCGGCAGTTCGACGCCGGCTACCATCGGCAGGAGCATGGCGTGTGATGGCGTGAGTGCCGCATCACTCCGCGACCTTGAACAGAGCGAGGACCTGGTCTTCCGTCGCGCACTCTGGAAACGGTTCTCCCGAGTACTTCAGGCTCTGGCAGACGGCGCGGACCCAACCCGGATCTGGTTTCGCAGTGAGTTCCGTGAAGGAGATGTGACCTCCGACGTTTCCGCCGCTGGCCTGCCACTGGAACGACGCTTGGCTGCCGACGTAGCGCGGGTCGCGGGAGGGGTTTGGTCGAAGGTGAACGAGTCCCTCCAGGTCGTCCCGGAAGATGGTCTCCACCCAGCCGTCGCTGCCGAACGAGCGGAGGTATCGGCTCATCCTCACGCGCCACGTGTGCCAGCGGAACTCGTCCTCGGTCATCGTCCAGCGAAAATCATCCCAGCTCGCCTGATAGCACGCCAACCGGAGCCGGATCAGGGAGAGCCCGCTCCCTCGGGCAGGCACTGCGACATCGGCCCGGGAAAGGTTGTCTCGAGCCAATCTCGACGAGAGATCGTCCATGAGGTCGGTAGGCAGACTGATGCCCACGCGCCGAAGCGACGTGTCGGTGTCCTCGTAGAGACATATTGCCGGCGAGCGCCCACTGCTTGCTCGCACCTCCTTGGCCAACTCCGGCGGCACGTCGAACTGGAGCGGCCCGAAACGGCAGCGTACCCAGCCTTCCGGCACGGGCGTCTCCGGCATCGGTCTCACCGCGACGGGCTGCACGCTTGTCAGGCGCTGGTTGGCCTTCCCAAACCGCCAGGACAGGCGGACCGGGAGGTAGAACGCCAGCCCCAACGCCAGCGCAATCACCGACGTGGCCAGCAACAGCGTTCGCACGCTGAACTGGCCCCGGCGGCGTCGAACACGGTCGAGGACGATGGGAAGCGCGAACGCCAGGGCGGCCCCCGCCACGACCCACAACGTGTAAGCCGCCAGCAGGGTTGCCGCAGCCCAGAAGGGCGCGGTTTCCGTCGCGCCCGGCTGCGGCCTGAGAAACATGACCGCCATCTGCCCGAAATAGAGGGCGAATGGAACGGACCAGACCCACTTGCCGGCGACGAAGCCCGAGAGCAGCCCCGCCGCGAAGAGTGAGGCGGCAAAATAGACGCAGCTTCCATCCCACGGTTCGTGCTGCCCGGTCACGATCGGCGAGGCCAACCAGATTGCGGCCCCCAGAGCCGCGCCGGTGATCAGTCCAGCCAAGCACCGTCTCATGCTGGTGTCCGATCGCAAAAAAGGCCGGGAGGGTCTTCTGCGGCGGTCGTGTGCCACGGGCGCCCGCGCGCGTGCTCCCGTCAGTAAGGTCAGATTACCACGCTGGAAGGGACGCTGGCAAGATGCCAGTGCCACGAATGGCCTGCCTTCTTCACCTGGCCAACGGAATCCGCACGAGCGTCCATCCCTGGGGACCCAAGCCGAGGGACAGACGATTTCCGTCCACCTGAAAGGGCTTGCCAGTCCGAGCATCTTCGGCCGACATCTGTGGCCCGAGACCGAGCTTCTGCCGGTCGAACGTGACCCGAACGTCGGCCGGCTCTCGCCTCAGGTTGGCCACGGCGGCCAGCACGCCGCTGGTGGGATGGCGCCAGAGGCTCGCGTAGCAGCCTTGGGGCTCGATCTTCACCAGATCCCCGGCCTTCCAGTAACCGATGAATTCCGCGTCCTTGCAGCCGAACGCTTCGCGCACCCGCCAGATGGAACTGAGGATGGCGAAGTCGCGCTCGCCTTCGGAGCGCACGGGCACGTCGTGCAACAGCGCCAGGCCCGCGCAGGCGTCGTAGTCGCCCAGGCAGTAGTAGAGCACGTCCGCGGGGACGCCGAGGTTGTGGCCCATGAACTCGGTGCGGAAGCGGTCCAGCGGCAGGGCGTCCGTCTTGAACTCGCGGTGGGGTAGCTGCTCGCCGTTCCAGTAGGACGTGGAGAAGGCCAGCGCCGGCACGTTGAGGCAGTCGTACACGTGGGCGTCGACGATCCCGTCCGGCTTGCGGCTCTTGACGACCGTGTAGAGCCGCTTCATCAGCCGCCGCGTGGCAAACACGGGATAGGTCGACCGGAGCGTGCCGTCCGGGGCCACATAGCCGCACCCGTGCAGGCGGTTGCGGCAGGCGTGCGGGCGCACGGTCGTGTCGAGGTAGACGCCGTCGGTGTCGTACTCGTCCATGCATTGGGCCGTGGTGGCCACCATCAGGTCCTGCCACGCCCCCCGGGTGCAGGCGTAGTAGGTCATCTGCGCGTCCATGCCCGGCAGGCGATCGATCACGTACGGCCGCTTGGGCCTCGAGAGCATGTCGCGATGGAAGTACCGGAACTCCGGGGCCTTCTCCGACAAGAGGAACCCGATCGCGTACCGGAACGTGTCAACGAGTTTGAGACAACTCCTCGTCGAAATTAGTGTAGCGCGGTAGCTCTAAGGTACGGGGTTCCGGCCCATCGGCCGGGGGGTTGATCCAGACTTCGCTGGGCAGCTTGAGCGGCTGGGGCGGCTGGC
>DATKZH010000550.1:0-10691 GCA_035528065.1 Thermoguttaceae bacterium
GCTACGCCCTCCTTCCGTTCCGCCCACCACCCCCTGATCCACTCCAGACCACCTTGTCTTTTCCATCCTTCTACCTCCTGGCCCTCTACTGTAATAACTGAGGAGGTAGTTGTCTCACCTATCATTGACACAGAGGGTACGGCACGACCTTCAGGTCATGCCGGTGACACGCCTCGACCAGCTTGGGGAACTCGGCCTCGTGCCCCAGCGGCAGCGTGTACGAAAAGGCGTCCCACCAACGCAGCACAAGCAGCGCCCGGGCGCCCTGCTCCGAGTAGACCTGAAGCGACGGCTTGCCGTCGATCTCCCGGGTGAGCCACTGGTACTCGTGGGCATACGGGGGCTGTCGCTCGATGCGGAAGTCCCAGCAGGTCTCGGTCATCGGGCGGACCGGCGTTGCCTGGAGGCCGAAGGCGTAGTCGAGCTTCTCGCCGCGGTCGAGCCGGACCTGCTCGGTCACGAGGTTCAGTCGCAGCGTGACCTCCCGGTCGCCACGGACCACCTCGATCGCCTTGTCGCGGTCGGCGAGCGACCAGTTCCGGTCCGACTCGGCCACCCACGAGAGGCCGCGCTCTTCGTCGCCGATCCAGAGGATCGGCTGAAATCGCGAGGCCCAATCGGCTTTCAGCAGGCCGGAGTGGACCTGGGGCCACGAGTAGAGGAGCGTGGCGTGCTCCGGGCGGAGCGGGATTTCCATCGTGAGCCGGTCGATCGCCAGCGGCTCACCGGCCTCCAACGCCCAATCGACCTTCATGAAGCCGTCGTATTCGAGCTGCGTGCGGATCGAGAGCCGCGATTTGCCCGCGGGGAGCGTTTGCTCAAGCACGACTTGCGCAGGGCTCTCCTTGCGGACCGCGGGGGCCGAGGGAGCGTAGGTCACGGGCTGGCCGTCGACCACGCAGTCGAGCCGCAACGGACCGGCCAGAAGCTCGGAGCCGGCGCTGGTGATGCCCTTCAGGAAGGGCGTCTCGCCGAACACGTGGCCCTGCCCCCACGTGGAAACGTGATACCCGTCCGCCGCTCGCTCGACCTTGCAGGGCTCGTACGGCGGCAGCACCTCGTCGGTGATCCCCACCTGGGAGCCGAGCCAACTGGGCGGGGTGGTGTAGGGCACGGGACTCGAAGTCTCCCCAAGTACGCGTCCCTGGGCGTCGAGTACGGCTACCTCAACGCGGTAGTCACCCCGCTGTCCGCCTTTCCAGTCGAGCATCACGTTTTCAAGCGACCAGCGGCCGGAGCCCGGTCGGGTGGGCTTGGGAACAGCGACGCGTTTGGGTGCCACGATGTCCTGCCCGTCCGGCCCGAACACACGCAGGTCGATAGCCGACGACGCTTCGTCGCCCGAGGTCCAGAAAACGTCGCAGAGGAACGCATTTTGATGGTAGCTGTAGCCGGTGTCCAGCTCGACGTGCGGCGTTACGTCGGGGACCGCGGGCGTGCGAGCACGCACGCTACGTCCGGCATGGAGCCAGATTTCCCGCGTGGAGAGTGCCCGGTTGTAGATCCGCAGCTCGTCGACGTCGCCTTGGAGGAAGCCGTGCGACCAGCCGCCGATGTGGACCTCGCCGGTGTGGGTCGCCTCGATGGGCACGTCGACCGGCTGGTGGGCGACGAGTCGGCCGTCGACGAACAGGTAGGCGTGCTCCGGCGACTCGACCACCACGGCGAGGTAACGCCAGGAGCCGTCGAGGAAGGAAGGATCGTGGGCGAGCGCGGCCCACTCTCGCCGGTCGCCCCATTCCAGACGCAACTGATTGTGATGATCGATCCGCCAGTTGAAGTTCCGCTGGATGGTCAGCCCGGCCGAGGAGCCGACGATCAGCCGGTGCTTCGTCGGCAGGTCGCGGAAGTCGGTCTTGAGCCAGACCTCGATCGTCAGGTCGCCCGTGACGTCCAGGCTGGGGCTCGTGCCCAGGTTGACGTAGTCGTCCCGGCCGTCGAATCGCAAGGCGTGGCCCCGGGGCGACTCGACGTACGCGGCCCCGCGGATCTCGCCGTGGTTCTCGTGGCCGCTGTGATCTTTGAGGACGGTGCCCTCGCCTTCGTCGAACGTGTAGTGGGCGACCAAGCCGGTCTCGTCCACGGGCCCGCGCTTGCCCGCGGAGTCGGCCGCGCCAGCGCGGTGGGCCGCGGCGCAGACGGCGGTCGCGCAGACGATCGCGATCATGAAGCGCTTCGAGTGGCCGTCCAACATGTTTCGTCGCATTGCTCGTGTCCCCTCTCCGGAGGTGGGCCGACGCTGGGGCGATCTGCGCCGCCTTCCCCGCCATCCCACGGGCCGCAGCCCGTGGGCTTTGACTGCACGATCCGATTTGAACCCTGGACCCCGAATCCCAAGTCCTCGACTCTGGACCCCGAATCCCAAGTCCTGAACCCTGAACCCCGAACCCTGAACCCTCAACTCTACCGCCCGCGGCGTTGGCGATACGCCTTGGCCGCTTCGAGAAACGCCTCGAAGACGGCCATCTGCTGCGGCGGGGCTTCCGGATGCCACTGCATGCCGATGATGAAAGGGCGGTCGGGCAGTTCGATCGCTTCGACCACGCCGTCGGACGCCTGCGCGGCCACCCGGAGTCCCTCGCCGACTTCGCCCACCGCCTGTCCGTGAAAGGAATTGACCCGCCGCGGGCCGGCGCCGAGAAGCTGCCCGAGCTTCGAGCCGGCGGCGATCTCGACCGAGTGCGCGTCCATGCTGTCCAGATCGATGCCGTGCGTCGCGGCCAGCTCGGCGTCGCTGCGCAAGTTGCGCACCGAGCCGCCTTGGAAGACGTTGAGGATCTGGATCCCGCGGCAGATTCCCAGCACGGGCATGTCGCGATGGAGCGCTCCGCGGATCAGGGCCAGCTCGAAGTCGTCGCGGTCCCGGTCGACGAGCTGGGCCTCCGACGGCTCGCCGCCAAACAGCGCCGGGTCAATGTCGCCGCCGCCGGCCAGGAGCAGGGCATCGATCTGGTCGAGGATCCGCTCCGGGCGCCCGTTCTCCGGACGGACTTCGAGGATTTGAGCGCCGGCACGCGTCAAGGCGAGTTGGTAGCTGCTCGTGGTGATTCCGGCTCGGGCGTGCCAGGCCGTGTCGAGCGAGAGGCCGACGACCGGCGCGTCTCGCGCCACGGACGCCCACCGCCAGACCCTCATCCCGGCGTACCCACCCGCGACGAGGCAGAAGATCACGAGGAACGTCCAACGGATCAGCTCTGGCCAGGACTTCACCGGCATTGCCCGCGGTCAATAGACGCGTCCCAGGTAATCGACGATGGCCCGTCTCACCGCCAGCGGATCGAGCTCTCCCTGCTTGCGGTAGAGGACCTTTCCGCCCGGCGCGACGAGGAGCGTGTAAGGTAGCGGACCGGCCCACTGCGGGTCCACCGCCTCGACGAGCCGGTACTCATCGCCCGAGGCCCAGAGGTAGTTGGTCGACGAGGCGTGTTCCGTTTTCAGGATCGACAGGGCCTGCTCCTTGCGGTCCGGCTCGTCGGCGCTGATCGTCACCAGCTCGAACTCCCGTTTGCGGTACATCCGGTGCATGGTGACCAGCTCGGGGAACTCGACCACGCACGGCCCGCACGACGTGGCCCAGACGTTTACCAGCCGCAGCTTCTTTGAATCGTTCTTCAAAAGCGCCTTGACGCCGGCCTCGTCGATCTTGCCCAGCGTCACCTCTTCGGCGTCCCAGCGCTCGAGGGCCTTTTGGACCGACTCCCGCTTGTCCGACCACTTGACCGAGCACCCGAACGTCTTGGTCTTCTCGACCGGAACCGGCTTCCCGGCCAGCAGGGCCTCGATGGCGTTGCGCGTGTCGCGCGACTTGACCTTCTCCGGCTTGGCCGAATCGTCGATCCGCCCGGCGAACCGCAGCTTCCGCTTACGGTCGAAGATGAACACGTGCGGGGTCGCCAGCGGGCCGTACGCCCGGGAGACCTCCTGGCGGTCGCCGTCGTAGAGATACGGGAAGGTGAAGCCGCGGTCCTTGGCGCGGAGCTTCATGTCTTCGAGCGAATCGTTCACGTCGGTGTAGCCGAGCTCGTCCAGGCGCAAGGCGGCCGGATCGTTCGGCGAGATCGCGACCAGGGCGACTCCCTTGTCCTTGTAGTCGGCGGCGAGGCGCTGGATCCGCTCTTCATAGGCCTGGGCGGTGGGACAGTGGTTGCAGGTGAAGACGATGACGAGGAGCTCCGCGTCGGCGAAGTCCGCGAGGCGGTACGTCTTTCCGTCCACGCCGGGGAGCGAGAAATCGGGTGCCGGCCGGCCGATCTCCAACGTCGCCGCGCTAGTCATCGAGCGGTCGGCGGCCGGCAAGAGGAGCATGACGATCAGGAATGCCAGAATCCATCGACGACTACCCATGGTCAATCTCTCCAGATATCATGGTGTTTCGTGTTGCCTCGGCCATTCAGCAAGCGGGTTGAGTCTCGGCTCCCCGGCTGCCAGTCTATCCTCACGGGATGCGCCGCACAATGATTCCAGGCGATGGGCCACGAACTACGCCCCCGAGCCCACGTTTTGCCCCCGAGCCGGCCCTTTTGCGCGCTGCGCGGCAAACGGACCATGGAGCCGCCCGGCGAGCTATCAGGCAAATCGTGCGTGTGGCCGTGATGTTCACCGTTCTCCTCAGCGCCTCGGCCACCGCGGCCGAGGTGCTGGTCGAAGCCGAGGGCTTCGCCGAGCGCGGCGGGTGGGTCGTCGACTCGCAGTTCATCTCGCAGATGGGCTCGTCGTATCTCTTGGCGCACGGACTGGGCAGGCCGGTTGCCAGCGCGAAGACTCAAGTCGACCTTCCCGAGCCGGGCACGTACCGCGTTTGGGTCCGCACCAAGGACTGGGTGCCCTCGCACCATCCCGGCCGGTTCCAGGTGCTTGTGGACGGCAAGCCGCTTGCGACAACGTTCGGCACGACGGGCGAAGGTTGGATTTGGCAGGACGGCGGGGCCGTCGAGATCCGCGCCCATCGCGTCCACGTCGAGCTGAAAGACCTGACCGGCTTCGACGGCCGCTGCGACGCCCTGCTCTTCACCAGGGACAGCCGCTTCACCCCGCCACAAGAGCCTGACGATCAGCAGGCGGCCTGGCGGCGCAAGCTGTTGGGGCTCCCCGACGTGCCCCCGTCGGCGGGCGAGTTCGACGTGGTCGTCGTGGGCGGGGGGATCGCCGGTTGCTCGGCGGCGCTGACCGCAGCGCGACTGGGCCTCGACGTGGCCCTCGTACAGAATCGCCCGGTGCTCGGCGGCAACGCCGGCAGCGAGATCAACATCCCGCCCGCCGGGCTCGGCGGCCCGATCGTCGATGAGGTCGCCGGTCGCGAACGGGTCGAAGTGCTCCGGGCGGAGAAGAACGTTCGGCTGTTCCTCGGATGGCACGCGTTCCGCGTCCAGACCGACGGCAACCGGATCGTCGGCGTGGATGCCAAGAACGTGTGCACCGGCGAGGAGCTTCGCTTCGGTGCGCCCGTGTTCATCGACTGCACCGGCGACGGCTGGATCGGCTACTGGGCCGGGGCCGAGTACCGCATGGGTCGCGAGGCCCGCGCCGAGTTCCACGAGTCGATGGCCCCCGAGTCGGCCGACAAGATGACCCACGGGGCCACGCTGTACTTCCAGGTCGGCCTGGCCGACGAGCCGACGCCGTTTCCCGACGTGCCCTGGGCCACCGAGATCTCCAAGGACCACGTCGATCTCCGCAGCGACCACCGTTGGGAGTACGGACACCACCTCGACATGATCCGCGACGCCGAGCGGATCCGCGACCACTTGCTCCGGGCGATCTACGGGACGTTTGCCACGGCGAAGCGGCGGTTTGCCAAGGCGGCGGAGCGGGCCGATCTGCGACGCGTCGACTTCGTGGCCGCGCGGGGCGAGTCGCGCCGCCTGATGGGCGACCACGTCCTCACCGAAAACGAGATCAAGTCGCAAGGCCCGTTCGCCGACGCCGTGGCCACCGGCAGCCTCGTCTTCTGCCTCCACTACCCGGGCGAGCAATACGACTTCCGCAACGAGATGAAGCTCGTGCCCGTCAAGCCGTATCCTATCCCGTTCCGGTGCCTCTATTCGCGAAACGTCGAGAACCTGATGATGGCCGGACGCTGCGCCAGCGCCACGCACATCGCCTACTCGAGCATCAAGCTGATGAAGACGGGCGGCCAGATGGGCCGGGCGACCGGCGCGGCCGCCATGCTCTGCAAGAAACACAACACGACCCCTCGCGGCGTGTACGAGAACCACATTCAGGAGCTTCAGGACATCGTGCTCGGGCGGGGCGATTACGAGCACGCGCTGAAACCAAAGTGACGCCGGAAAGCCGCGACCGGTGGTCGCGCAAATCCGGTCTGCCCAGCGACGGGCGACGAGCGCACATCACCGCCTCGGTCAATCGGTCGACTCCGCGCGCCCCTTCTTCGCCGTCTTGAACTCGACCGTGATCGGCTCCAGCGGCACGCCTTGCCGACTGCGGAAGCCCTGAAAGCGATCGGAATTGAGCATGAACCGGTAGCTCCAGTCAGGCTTGAGCTTGACGGGCACGGTCCAGACGGTCTTCGCCTCGTCGTAGCTTGGTTTGCCGACATACTCCGGGAAATGCGGCCCGCCGCCGACCATCGACCATGACTGATCCTTCATGGCGCGATCGAAGACCACCTTGATCGCCTCCAGATCGGGATCGATGTCCGCCGCCCCGTTGGCCGGGGTCATGGAGACGACCTTGGGCCGCGCGACGACCATGGGCCGCTCGGCCTCATGGGCCTCTTGGAGATCGTCGTACTTCTCGGCGTACTCGTTGAAGAACTCGACGATCCGGGGAGCGAAGGCGTCGAGCGTGGGATATTCGTCGCGACTGGACTCGTACTCGCCCAGCAGGTTCGAGAGATCCTCAACCCAGCGGAAGTGCCGGGCCTTCTGCTGCTGGACCGCCAGCCAGGCGGCCACCGACCCGTCGTACTTCCGCGTGTAGCGGATCACGCACGCCCGGACCATCGACTCGTAGATCATCGTCTTCCAGAGGCCGTAGGCCTGGCGGCGCATGGCCGCTTCGACTTGCGGGAAGATCTTCTTGCCGGCCGGCTCGAACTCCGCCTCGTGCCGGTCGACGATCGCGTTGGTGTAGGAGTGGCAGAACTCGTGAATCACCGTCTTGAGCACGCTTGGGTTGAACTTCGGCATGCCCTCGTCGTCGACGAGCCATACGCCCAGGATACAGTACAGCTCCTCCTTGCCGTCGGCCGTGCGGCAGCGGGGCCCATAACAGGCTCCGCCGTTTAGCAGGCCCAGGGCGACCGTGAAGCTCGCCTCGGGCCGCTCGCCGAAGAACTCGCCGAACCACTCCAGGTGCCCGTGCTCGTCCAACACGTCGCGCATCCGCGACTCGGTCAGTTCGTAGAGGGCCCGATGCTTCTCGACGAACTCCTCAAACGAGGTCTCCTCGACGAACTGCCGCGCGGCTTCCAGGAACCGGCGGGCTTGGGGAATCGGCCAGCGCCCGTCCAGCCCCACCGGCTGCGGCTCGAAAGGCACCTTCTCCTCCAGCGCGCAGGCGTCGGTCAGGTGGACGGCCATGCTCATCACGGCGTCGTACGACACGCCCCGCGTCCCGCGGAGCTCGCGGGCAAGCTTCACCGCCGGATGGTCTCGGAACGGGCCAAACTGGGCTTCCACGTCGTCCACGTACGACGGCACCCGCCCTTTCCCGTACTCCGGGTTGCCCGCCAGCCGGAAGATGATGCTCAAAAGCTCCACGCGCGGATCGACCACCACGCGAAGCGACGGCTTGGCCGGCTCGGCTTCGGCGCATAGGGCCGCCCCGGGCGAAACGAGCCACGGTAAGGACAGACATAGTGTCGCCAAGGGGTGGCCGAGGCCTCGTCTCCGCAGTCGTCCCGCGACGCCGGCCGAACGAGCCACGAAGATGATCCCGAAACACGCACACGATGTGGACGGCATGGCGGCACTCGCTTCGGTCGACGCAGAAGGGCCTTTGGAACAACAAGGCTCATTCTACTTATCTTTGTCCGTCGACACAAAGCGAGAAACCCCGTTTCCTCCGTCGTCCTAATGGTCGTGCCAGGGATCTCTGAGATAGGCCCAGGCGAAGAGCAAATCCAGTTCTGTCTGCGAGAGCTCGTGTATCCTGCACTCTCCCTCGTCGTCCTTGATCTCCTTGTGACTCATGCGTTTCACCAGGTAGAAGTGATCGACGCCCGCGCCGCCGTCGAGCAGGTCCTTGTCCAGGTCGAGACCGCCGTAAAGATGATCGACGCCGGAGCCGCCATGCAGCTCATCAATGCCGTCGCCGCCGTCCAGGCGGTCGTTTCCTTCGTGGCCGTATAGCGCGTCTTGCCCGTCGCCGCCGGAAAGGAAGTCGTTGCCGGTGCCGCCCCACAACTTGTCATCACCATCGCCGCCGTAGAGATGGTTCGTGCCGGTGCATGCCACGAGAATGTCGTTGTCGGCGCCGCCGTAAAGCCAGTCGTCGCCCACCCAGCCTTGAAGCACGTCCTCGCCCGGCCCGCCATGCAGCTCGTCGTTGCCATGCTGACCGACGCCTTGCCAGTTGCCGCGGGGAATGCCGATCGTAAAACGCGGCAGGACGTCGGCGCCGTAGAGGTTGTCGTCGCCGTCGTTTCCGTAGAGATGGTCGGAGCCGTACCCTCCGCAGAGCCAGTCCCTGTCCTCGTTGCCATGCAGGTGGTCGTCGCCCGGGCCGCCCCAAAGGTAGTCGTTGCCGATGCCCCCACGGAGGTGGTCGTCCCCGTAGCCTCCCGCAATGATGTCGCGTCCCCGTTCACCATAGAGGCAGTCGATGTCGTCGCCGCCGTAGATTTCGTCGTCAAACGTCACTTTCGGAGGCTTCGGGGCACCCAATCCGCCGCCGGAGACGGTCCCCGCGACGGCGGGGCCGTCGCCATAGATCGTATCGACGCCCTTGTTCCCGTACAGCTTGTCCGACCCCCAACCGCCGTCGATTCGGTCGTTGCCGGAGCCTCCGCTGAGCGTGTCGTCTCCTTCCTCGCCGTACAGGTGGCAGGGGACATCGGTGCTGTTCACGAAGGTGTCTCGACCGTCCCCCGCGCGAAACTCGATTCGCTTGAGCGACGACCGGGGAATGTACTGGAAAAGGATGCCCTGAATAGCGAGGTTGTCGGAAGCCATGGTGACGTAGACGTCTAGGTTCGAATAGCGAACCTCGACCGTGTCGGCGTACGGGGTCCCCTCGATTTGGAGCACGTTATCCACCATCTGGAAAGACCCGTAGTCCGCGCTGAGCATCGCGCGCGGCTCGAGCGATTCCAGTCGCAGCAATCGTCTAGCCTTCCCACGTTCTGTTCCCCGGCGGTGGGATTTGCCGGAAGATGCAAACCAACTCATCGGCTGGCCCTTTCCTGTGGAATTCACGACCTTCTGTGTCCATTACGTGCAGAATCCACTGAGTGAATGGCCATTGCCGTCCGAAACCCGACAACCCGTTCCTGCGGCGCAAAGTGCTCCGAGCCGTCCGACGCCGATCCGGTGCTTCTCCGGACTGAGCGAGGGTTGAGCGGCGGCCGTTTCTTCTAGACCGACGGCGAAATGCAGAACGCGGAGCCCCCACGGGCGGTAGCTGAGGCCGAGCGAAAGGAGCCCGCAGGAGTCGACGGCACAGTTTCCGTCGCGGGGTACGTCATGGGAGGGGTATACGCAATCGCCGAAATCGCCAGTCCCGGGCCGAATCGCCCTGCCCGGCCGCCCCGAGGCCGGAAAAGTTGGAAGCACCCGGGGGCGGCCAAGAATCGCCTTGCGGCTCGGCGCTAACATGGTAAGCTCGAACACGTTAGGCTGAAAACCACACGCGCGGAGCCGTGCGAAATTGCCCGTCCAAGTGTCCAACAAAGCCGACCATGAAACGCCCTAAACCCATGACTGGAAACACGTTGCGTCGAAAACAATTGTTGGACGGTTTTTCTTGGTCCGGCCGAAACCTCCAAGTGCTTTCCTACCCGGGACTTGCGCGAGTGACCTCGTCCAAAAAGGGCGTTTCGCCCGGTACCTACCTTGCGCGCAGGTGGCCTGCGACCATGTAGCACCTACCATGGAACCCCACCGCATTCACCATGGAACCCCAGCGCACTCCCCCTGGGGCCCGCGCGCACGTGCGCTCACGGTATCTGAAGGGGGTAGTACCCCTCATACGTCGTAGCAGCGTGGGGGCGGCGGGATGTGACCGTGTCCAAAAACGCGGCGGCCGGCGCTGCTGCTAACTGGCGCCCATGCTCGATGCGGCACGGTGCGACAATCGACAGGCGAAACTGCGGGGATCTATTGAACGCGGGCGGAATCTTCGGTATGCAGATCGCCATTCCGGCGGTACGGATGGTTTTCGCTCCGGACTGCCGTGATTGGACATAGTGGTGCAGCACGTTCTCTGTTGGCAGGAGGCCGCTCATGGGCAGGGTCTTTCTTAGCTCGTGTCCGTCGGAAAACGCGTTTCGGCCCTGGTTCTTCGGGGATTTCCTGAAAAATGCTTCACGAAGATGGGAACGTTTGCCTGCGAAATCCGTCCAAGAGACGGGGCAGTAGTGCAAACACATGCCATTCTTCGAGGAGCGAGAGCCATGCGAAAACCGTTCGATCCCCAGCAGCGGCTTGATTGTCAACCGGTCCTCAACGTTCGCCTCAATCTCGACTGCCGCGACGAAATCGTCCCCATCCTCCGGGCCCTGCAGCACATCT
>DATKZH010000551.1:0-9351 GCA_035528065.1 Thermoguttaceae bacterium
TGCGCCGCATCGAGCGGAAGGTCTCGTGCCAGTGCATAGACGTCTGAGTCGGGGCAAAGGGCCGGATTGCCGCGTCGACGCTCGGAATCCGGGGCCTGCGTCCTCAGGATCACGTAACTCGCGACCGCTTGTCGAGCTTCAGCAGCAGGACACTCCCCCTTGCCCCCCACTCCTTCGGAAGCGTTCGATTCCCAGTCGACCATCAACTTGAGAACGGAATCATGACGGAACCAACCCAAAGCCGCATCTCGACGGACCTCGGCGGACAGGTGGCGATCGTGACGGGCGCGGGCCGGGGGCTCGGCCGGTTGATCGCGGAGGTGCTGGCCGGCTCGGGCGCCCGGGTGGCCTGCATCGACGTCCAGGCGGACCTGCTGGCCGAAACCGTCAAGCGCATCCAGGCGGCCGGAGGCACGGCCGAGGCTTTCCCCTGCGACGTGACCGACAGCCGGCAGGTGGGCGAAGTGGTCAACGCCGTGGTCAAGGAGTGGGGCGGGCTCCAGATCCTCGTCAACAACGCCGGCATCACCCGCGACAACGTCATCCTGCGAATGAAGGACGACCAGTTCGACGCCGTGATCAACGTCAATCTCCGCGGCACGTTCCTGTTCACCCGGGCGGCAGCCAAGCCGATGATGAAGGGGCGTCGTGGCCGGATCATCAACATGGCCAGCGTCTCGGGGATCATGGGCAACCCCGGACAAGCCAACTACTCGGCCTCCAAGGCCGGCGTGATCGGGCTGACCCGCTCTGTCGCCCGGGAGCTGGCCGGACGAAACATCACCGTCAACGCGGTGGCGCCCGGGTTCATCGCCACCGAGATGACCGCCGCTTTGGGAGAGGAAATCCGTGAGGAGATCAAGAAGCAGACCCCGTTGGGTCGGCTCGGCGACCCGCAGGACGTGGCCGACGCCGTGCTGTTTTTGGCCAGCGACGCCGCCGGTTTCATCACCGGGCACGTCCTTGTGGTCGATGGGGGACTGACCGGGTAGCTCGCACGTCTCTCGCTTGCTTCACGGCAGGGCCCCCGCGGCCAGGTTTGCGGCCGTACACGTTCGCCACCTGCACGGTGTGGGCAGTCCGAGCGAGATCCGCCGCGAAAGAAGCCCGCGAATGCGCCGCGTGCAGGATGCACGGCCTTCGCGAAACACGCGGATGAAGACTATGGACACGGAGGCGAAAAGTCGCTATTTTTGGTGGGTTGTCAGGAAATCAGGCAAAGTGTACTATTTGGACCGTCTAGGGCGTAATCCGTCGAGACGACGTGTCGCGGGGGACTGATTTATCCCCCATAAGAAGTGTGCTTATCAGGAGGATGGTCAAGGTGGCCTCAGTCGAAGAACGAGTGATTGAGATTGTTGGCGAGCAGTTGGGTGTCAACAAGGATCAGATATCCCGCGAGACCTCTTTCGTCAACGATCTGGGAGCTGACTCGCTGGACACGGTGGAGTTGGTGATGGAGCTCGAGGAGGAGTTCGACATCAACATTCCCGACGACGCAGCCGAGAAGATCCAGACCGTCGGACAGGCCATCGATCACATCGAGGCCGCCATCAGTGCAACCGGTAAGCAGGACCAGGATTCCGAACAGCTTCCATGAAACGTCGCGTCGTCGTAACCGGGCTCGGGGCGATCACTTCCCTCAGTTGCCAAGTGGAAGACCTGTGGACTCGCGTCTGCAACGGGGAGAGTGGCATCCATCGAATCGAACGATTCGATGTCTCTCAGTTTCGGTCCCAGATCGGCGGAGAGATCCGCGATTGGTCCACCGACGGCTACCTTCCCCCCAAGGACGCCAATCGCCTCGATCGCTTCGCCCAGTTCGCCATCGTGGGCGCGATGGAGGCCGTCAAGGACGCGGGGGTCGATTTCTCCAAGCTGGACGTCTGCCGTTGCGGCGTGATCCTGGGATCGGGAGTCGGCGGACTGCGGGAGATTGAAATCCAGCATACGCGAATGCTCGACCGAGGTCCCGCCAAGGTCTCCCCCTTCACCGTCCCCAAGATGATGGCCAACGCCGCCAGCGGACACGTCTCGATTTGTTTCGGGCTTCAGGGGCCAAACGCTGTGGTCGTCACGGCCTGCGCCAGCGCCTCGCACGCCATCGGCGATGCCTTCCACGCCATCCGCCGTGGGGACGCCGACGTGATGATCACCGGCGGCAGCGAAGCGGCGGTCACCCCGCTGGCCATGGCGGCGTTCAGCTCGATGCGGGCGCTCTCGCAGCGAAACGACGATCCGGCCGCCGCCAGCCGGCCATTCGACGCCGATCGCGACGGCTTCGTGCTCAGCGAAGGGGCCGGCATCTTGGTCCTGGAAGAGCTGGAGTTCGCGAAAGCTCGCGGCGTACCCATCTATGCCGAAGTGCTCGGTTGCGCCGCCACTGCGGACGGCAGCCACATCACGCAGCCGGAGAAGGACGGGGTCGGCGCAGCGCGGGCCATGACGCTCGCACTCCAGGATGCGCAGCTCGACCCGTCCGACGTCGACTACATCAACGCCCACGGCACGAGCACCCAGCTCGGCGATCAGGCCGAGACGACCGCCGTCAAGACCGTCTTCAAGGAAGACGCCCGGAAGGTAGCCATCTCCAGCACCAAGAGCCAGCTTGGCCACCTGTTGGGGGCCAGCGGTGGCGTGGAGCTGGTGCTCGCGGTGCTCGCCATTCAACGGGGTGTCGTTCCCCCGACGATCAACTACCAGACCCCGGACCCGCACTGCGACCTCGACTACACGCCCAACGAGCCCCGCGAGCGCAAGCTTTCCGTGGCCATGTCTAACAGCTTCGGCTTCGGCGGGCACAATGCCTCGCTCGTCGTCGGGAAGTTGGCCAACGGCAAGGCTTGACCAGGCCGGGCTTAATGCTCGCCGGCGTCTCGCAGAATCCCCATCTTCCGCAATTTTCCACATCTCTCGTCGCTCGCTGTCCATTGCTCTGCCGATATTGCCTCAGATGGACCGCGTCCCTATACTGCCCGCCTCCGACCCACTAAAACTGCGCGCACTTCGGCAAGGAGGCTGAAGCATGTTGGCAAGAGCATTGCTCGTTGCGGCTGCGTTTCTTGTTGCAGCCGGCTCCGCTTGGGGCCAGACTGCGACCACGAATGCCCAGAACGGCTCGTCTGCAGACTGGGGGCCCCCCACCGCTGGCAGGAACAGCAACGGCACGGCCCGGACACCCGGGCAACCCCCCGCCCCCGGTTCGCCTGCCACAACGTCCGGCCGGGCCGCGTCACCCAGCCAAACAACCGACGCCCTTCCCCCCGAATCCAGCCCGGCCGGCAGCGGCCCTCGCCGCCCCATCGCCAAGGTGAGCGCGGGCACCGGGCAATTGCCGAACAAGCACGGGCAACTCTGGCGCGAGTACGATATCAGCCCCTATGCCCTCCGAGTCGCGTCCACCACCCACCCGGAGCAGGCGATCGTCGACTGGCTTCTCCGCGAGACCGGCTACGAGGCGTGGAATTGCGGGCCGGTGGCCGTCCTCAATGCCAATCCGCGGACGCTCACCGTGTACCATACGCCCGAAATGCACCAGGTCGTGGCCGACGTCGTGGATCGCTTCGTCTCAAGCGAGGCGCAGTCGCAGGCGTTCGGTCTGCGCGTGGTGAGCCTGAGCCATCCGAATTGGCGAGCACGGGCTCAAGGACTCCTCCAGCCGGTCCAGGTGCAGACGCCCGGCGCGCAGGCGTGGCTGCTCCAGAAGGAAGACGCCTCCGTGCTCCTGGCCGAGTTGCAGCGTCGCAGCGACTATCGCGAGCACAGCTCCCCCCATCTTCTGGTCAATAACGGCCAGTCTTCGGTGGTCTCGGCCACGCGCGGCCGGAGCTACGTCCGAAGCGTGGTGTTGCGCACCGACGGCTGGCCGGGCTTCGAGCCGGAGATATCGCTGGTCGACGAAGGCTTCTCCCTGGAGTTCACTCCCCTGTTGTCGGTCGACGGACGGATGATCGACGCCATCATCAAGTGCGAGATCGACCAGGTGGAAAAGATGATCTCGGTCCCGCTCGATCTCCCGTCCGCCGTGGCGTCGCGACAGCGAACGAAGATCGAGGTGCCGCAGATGTCGCACTTCGGCTTCCACGAACGGTTCCGCTGGCCGGTCGAGCAAGTCCTGCTGATCGGCTTCGGCATGGTGGCGCTACCCGTGCCGTCGGAGGGGAAGCCGTTAATCGCGGGCCTGCCCCTGCCGCTTCCTTCGTCGCCCCCCCGAGCCGACGTGCTGGTGTTCGTGGAAAGCAAGGGGAAGAGCAATCAACCGAACGTGGCAAGCCAACCCGGTCGGCCCGAAGCCACGACGTACCGCGGCAGATACTGACGCCGCGTGCCGCGCCGCTGAAGCCCGTTCGCCACTTGGAACGCCGCTCTCCGAGCCTGCATTCCGCAGGCGCTCGCTTTCCCCTGCACGCGTGGCCTACCCTGCCGACTCGCGACACAGGTCCAGAATTCCTATTGGCCATTCCCAACGGCGGCTCGTTTTGGGGGCGATTGTCCGTACTGCGCTGAGGCCTCGGCGGCAGCGAGCGTTGGAGCAACTGGAGCCGAATGCGCCAGCACATGCGCGTCGCAAATGGGTCCTTTGATGACGTGTCTCACGCGCGACGACTTGTTGGGACTATCAGTCGCATTTCGGCGGTCGCACGCCGCCCAGCGCGCGGCGGTGTGTCGGACCTCCGCGCGTTCACGGTCGTTCTTCCCCCGGAGAGAATACACGCTCCTAATGGGGTTATCGCAGCAGGGCGGTTCACTACCAGCACTCGGTCCATGAGTGTTTCCTGGATTTCGCGGCGCGGATGCGCAATGCCGTGAGGGAGATCGTGCCGCGTGCCCTGGTGCCGGTCAGCTTTGGATGAGGCACCACGGGAGCGCTCTTCAAGGGAGGCAGTGAACCGGAGGTTACCCTCGCCGTTCGTGCAAGACTCGGGGGACCCGCACACAACTGACTAAAGCAACGCCTCAAAAGCCTCACTGTGGCCCCATGCACACCACACGCCCGTCGGCGAGCGAAAGAAAGAGCAGGCCGTTCGCCACGGCGAGACTGTCCCATGCCGGCGGGGCGTCGAGCGTGTACTCGGCCAGCTTTTCTCCGGTGGAAGCGGACGCCGCCCACAGGATGCCGCCCATTCGCCCCTCGTACGCTTTGGCCAAATCGTCCTCTGGGAACACGACCGGCGTTCCGGCAACGAACAGCACGTCATCGGCCAGTGCGATCGCCTTGCCTGTGAGCGGAATGGAACTGCTCCAGAGTTTCACCGAGGGGGCAACATTGGACGGGCCTCGGTTTCTGGCTCGCGCTTTCCTGCCCGTGCCCTGCTTGGCAGCCGCCTGCTTGGCGACTCGCTTGCCGGTGCCCGCCGCCGCGCCTGCGGAAGCCTTCGCTGAGGCGCCGTACGTTCCCGCGTAGAGCGTGTAGCCGCTGGTCCGAGGATCGAACCAAGCGGTGCGCCCGGGAGTATAACCCCGCACCTCGTAGAAGCGCGAGCCGTCGATGACGAGGATGTCGCCATGCACGCCGCCCAGGCCCGTGGGGATGTCGTAATGCAACATGGTGTCAATGGTCCAGAACGAGCGGTGCTGAGGGATCGCTTCGAGGAAACCGTGCGAGGGAATCAGGTGCGGCTGCTTGACGTCCTGGAGCTTGACCGGCGAGAGGTTGGGGTTGAAGGCCTGATGTCGGAGATAGAGCAGTTTGTCGTCGGCGATGAAAACGTCCCCTTTGAATCCCTCGATGCTCATGCCGTTGACGACCTCCCGGTTTTCGATGGGGAAACCGTTCTCGCCGTAGGGGCCGACCATGCGTTTCTGATGCACGACTTTGCCGGAGCGCGGGTCGAGCGCATACAGGAAGACGCCGCCGTCAACGAAGGAGTTTCTCCCGGCGGCGAAATACGCGAGGCCGTCCCGGATGAGGACGCTGCCGCAAATCGGCCACGCTGACTCCGGCTGCCCGTAGGCGCAGATCAGCCGCCGCTCGAGCGGGAGAAACCGCCAGGCCAGCGTCCCGTCGGCGGCACGCAGGCAATAGGCCGATCCGTCGCGGGAACCGAAAAGGAGGAGGCCCTGGTAATACGTCGGGGGCGAGTCGACACGTCCCTCGGCAGAGAACCGCCAAACGATTTTCCCGTCCGCCGCGTTCATGGCGCAGACGGCGTGACCGTCAACGTCCGCCGCGAACACCATCCCGGCGGCGATGACCGGGGCGCTGGCGCGGGTGCCGAGTTTGGTCTCCCAGCGTTTGCCGAGCACGGCCGGGACTTTGTTTTTCGTCGTTCCTGTCCGGGCGTTGTCATGACGGTAGGCGGGCCAATCGTCCGGGGAATCTGAAGTCGGAGACTTCAAATGTGAGATTTCAGGGAAGGCGGGGCCCTTTTCGAGCATAGCCTTCGTGCCCACGTTGATGGGTTGGTCCGATTTGGTGAAGCCTGGCTCCGCCGCCATCGCGTTCAGTCCGTTCAGCATGACGCTGTTGCAGCACGCGCAGGACGGTGGACCGCCATAGTAAAGGCCGCCCGACGGGAGCGGACCAATGCCGCAGGTGCTGCGGATCCAGGGATTGGGAAACTCGGATGCGGAGTCTAGGCCGAGGAAATCGCTGCCGCCGGTCGCGGTGTTAATGTAATACCGCGTGGTGATCCGGTTTCGATAGCAACGGTCATGGCCCATGGGACCGGCCATGGCCTGATCGAGCTGTTTGACCAGCTTTCCGGTCTCGGGATCGAAGCCGTTTACTCCCATACGGCCGAGTCCCAGCGCGGGTACCGGCCGCCCGGTCGAAGCATTATATGCCGCCGCCCAGACGAGGCCGTTTGCCAGAAACACATCCGGCGCCTTGTGATGATTGATCGTGGCGGGTGTCTCCCAGAGCGCCTTGCCGTCGGCGAGACGGAACGCCCGGAGCCGCGCGGAATCCGCGAGATAGGCGGCGCGATCCGAGAGCACGAGCGAGACCGCGATGCCCGGTGGCCCTTCGAGAACGACGGGGGCGGGGACACGCCAAAGTGATTTTCCCGTCGCGCGGTCCAGGCAGACGAGTTCCGTCGAGGTTGCAAAGACCGCGCGGTCGCCGATCACCCCGAGCGTCGCCCCTTCGTAGCCTTTCGTGTCCGCCCCGGATATTTTCCAAAGCTTTTTGCCGGAGCCGGCGTCAATGGCCAGGATATCGTTTTGGGGATCGTCGGGCCGCTTGAATATGGGTCCATACGCCTCGCGTCTAAATACGCTCGTATTGAGCGGCGAGCGCGACGGGTCCGTGAGGGCCTCCGAAATATCGGACTGGTCGCCCATGACGACGTACAGAACGTCCCGGTCATACACGAATTCCACCGTCCCCGCGGTTCCTGCGTGCTTCTTGATGACCGCGCCGGTCGCCGCATCGAATACGGTGATAGGCGCCGTGTAGCCGGGGGTGCAATAGACGACGTCCCCCACCGCGGCAAGCCGCCGCTGGAGCTGCACGGGCATCTCCTTGTTGCGGATGTAGATCGGGTGCCAATCGGTAAACATGACCCGCCAGAGGACAACCCCGTTGTAGGCGTCCCGGGCCACGAGCGCCTGTTTACCCGGCAGCGCCGGGTGCTCGGCGGAGCCCTGGTCCTCGACGGTGAACAGGCGGCCGTTCGTCGAGACCATGCTGTTGATCGAAGGCATCGCGAGGTGCGACCGCTGCCACTCCGGCTCGCCCAGCCACTGATACCGCCGGGGCGGACCGACGACGGCGTCCTGAGCGACGGCGTTGTTGTCCGCGCCGTGATAGTGCTGTTCCCACTCGTCGGTGCCCTGCAATTGGGGCTTGAAGGTCACCGTCCATTTGCCGTCTCGCTTGACCGCCGCGGCGCCGTGGGGCCGGAGCACCCGCAGGAGTTCGCCCGCCGGAACCGCGCCGGCTTCCTCGCAGACGACGAGCGTCGCCAGGTTGTCCACGTAGGGGAGCTTTTTCGCGCTCCAGTGCATGACGGACACCGGGCCGTACACTCCGATCGCACGGATCGCCGCGCGCGCCGTTTCGACACGTTTCGCGTCGGCCTCCAGTCCCTGAACGACACAGTTGTCCGCCAGGCGCAGCGCCGCAGTGAGCTTCCCGTCCCCGCAGCCGACGTGGATGACCAGGCCGCCGTGAAAGCCGGCCAAAGAAGCAATCTGCTCGGCCTCATCCGCCGGGCCAGCCAAGGCGGCCGGGGCCGTCGTCGCCAACAGGACGCCAAGAACCGAAACAATCCGCAGTGAAACGGACATCGCACGAAAAGATTCTACTGTCTGCATGAGATGCTCCTCCATTTGCCGGGCATGTCAACTGAAACGCCCCTGGGTTGTTTGACAGTGGATTGATGGTAATCATGCGGCGGGCTCCAGGCAAGCGGTGAAGGCTTGGCGGACCGCGTCGGTTACATCGACCTGGAGCACGAAGCTGCACTGCCGGGCCAAGTCAGAACACCTTGGGAATACGGCGTGTCCAAAGAACCCCGGCACAACCGTTTCCTGCGACGGGGTCGATTGCCTGCGATTTGCCACCCGATTGAGGGGGGGGCTGAAGGTCGCCGCCGCGCGCCCCAGTACGGTCGATACTTGGGATTCTCAAAAAACGTATGGACCGAGACACATTTCCCCAAATACGGGTTACTCTGGTTGCGGGCTCCATCCGGGACGTGGAGCCCTTGCTCCCGTGCGCCGATCCATCGAATTGGCATGCGGAACCTGCTTCCCGGGGGCACCAATCACCCGGAATGCGAGCGCCGAATCTCCCTGGACTAGCGCACCAACTCTGGGACTAGCGCACCAACTCTGCCACAATCGTCAAGAATGCTGTTTGGCGGCGATTGCCAGGCCGTTTGTCCGAAAACCACCCAAGCTCCGGCGATAAATACTTGTTACCCGGCGGGAAGAATCTGGTACGCATAGACGCTCGCCCGATCCATGTGCAGTGTGGCCTCGACCGACTGCCCTTTGGGCCGTGGTGCCAGTACGTCGCCGTCAATCCAGGTCGCAGCGGCGTCAAAACTGCTGCCCGTAAGGGGAATGGAGTTCTCTTCTGTTCTCCCCGGCACATCCTCAAGCGATATCCGGACCGAACCGCCCTGTTCGCATTCGTAGTTGAGCAAGAGACGACACGGCTCCCTGATGCCGTCCAGCTTAAGGGTGAGGGATCCTTTGGGATCACTCCGAAACCCGAACAACCGCCACTTCGGCCAGCGAGCAACGCCGATACGGCTAAGGCCTTCCCTCTGTGTCAATGATAGGTGAGACAACTACCTCCTCAGTTATTACAGTAGAGGGCCAGGAGGTAGAAGGATGGAAAAGACAAGGTGGTCTGGAGTGGATCAGGGGGTGGTGGGCGGAACGGAAGGAGGGCGTAGC
>DATKZH010000552.1:0-10417 GCA_035528065.1 Thermoguttaceae bacterium
GGGTGATATCGATCGGTCCCACGCTTCGATCGTTCCCACGCTTCGCGCCCAGTATTGCATCGTTCCATCGTTCCCACGCTTCGCGTGGGAACGCAAGGGCCGGACGCTTTGCGTCCGCTACGGGCGGCGGCTCGCCGGCCCACTGTCTCCCGCGATGGGCCGACGCAAAGCGTCCCCGCAGTACGCTAAGACGCGAAGCGTCGTGACAATGCGTGACCCGGCGAGAACGGACTCTCCCCTTCCGGAAACGCCGAATCCGTGCATTCGGCCGAGCCTGTGATCCTGGGGTGTTCCGATGCAGGCGAGCGACCGAAACGCTGGCGCAAGGGCCGCTCTTCGGATCGACCGGCTCGTTCGAATGGCCGGCCTGGTATGCATCCTCGCGGCGACGTGCCGTGAGGGCCGCCTCTCCGCAGGGGAGCAACCGTCGTCGGAAGAGCAAGAAGAGCAAGTGGTCGTCGCCACGGTCGGCGGCGAGCCCGTCTTCGCCCGCGACGTTCAGCGGCTGCTCAACAAAGCCGTGCAACGCCAGAACGTCAACCCGGCGGTCTTGCCCGTGTTCCAGGCCCAGGTGCTCTCCGAGGCCGTCGATCGGCGGCTGGTGCTGGCCTACGCCCGGCGCACGAAGTCGGGGCCGAGCGAGTCGGAGATCGACACGGCGGTGGCCGAGCTCACGGCGAGGAGCCGGGCACAGGGGGGCTCGCTGGAAGCGTATCTTGCCGAAGCGTCGCTCACCGACGCAGAACTACGGCGCCGGATCACGTGGAGTTTGGTGTGGGAGAGATATCTGGCGAAATACGTGACGGAGGAGCGGCTGGCTGCTCACTTTGAGGCCCATCGGCGCCAGTTCGAGGGGACGCAGCTCTCCGTCAGCCACATCCTGCTGCGACCGAAGGCGAACGACGACTCGCAGGCGATCTCGCGTTTGGTCAAGCAGGCGGAGGCGATCCGCGCGGAGATCATCTCCGGCAAGCTCTCGTTCGCCGACGCTGCGAGCAAGCACTCGGCCGGGCCCAGCGCCGCGGAGGGCGGCCGCCTGGGCTTCATCGGCCGGCGCGGCCCCATGGTCGAGTCGTTTTCCCGAGCGGCGTTCTCGCTCGAGGTGGGCCAGGTAAGCCAGCCCGTGACCACGCGGTTCGGCGTGCACCTGATTCGCTGCGACGAAATCCGGCCGGGCAGCAAGCAACTGGCCGACGTGCGCAAAGAAGTGGAAGCGGCTCTCGCCCGGGAGCTGCTCGATAAGCTCGCCCGCTTCGAGCAGAAGCAGACCCCCGTCGAGTACACCGGCAAATGGCCCCACTTCAAGCCCGGCACGCGGGAGTTGATCGTGCCGTGAAAAAAGGGGACGCAGCTCTTTTCTGGGGGTTTAGGCAGGATACTTGCGGGGTCTTCCTCGGGGTCGCATCGTGGATTCCAATCCGAGCCGAGCGGCCATGTGAGTGATCCACTGCTCGGTTCCGTAGCGAGTCCCTCGGGAGACGCTTCGACGGATCGCCGCGAGTTCCGCTTCGGTGTGAGGTTCGTCGGGATGAAAGGCACAATGCCCGGCATTCTAGCCTTGCCCAGTCACCCGGAAAAGAGCTGCGCGCTTTTTCCTTCCTAATCGACGCTCGGCGGCACTTCCGCCCCTGGCAACCCGGTAGGAGGGCTCGGCGGGGGCTGGAGGCAAGAGGCTACCAGCCGCACGTCTCGCCTACTTGATATCCAACTCCCGGTAATGCTTCTCCAGTCTCACGTCCTCGATATTGTGAACGGCGAAAACAAAACCGCCTACGCTTTGCGCAAGCAGGGCCGCAAGGATGGCGCAGTACGCACCCGCAAGAACAAGACCTGGGTTCCGGCTAAAGAGTATCGTGGAGCCAAATATCACGATTGCGACGCAGGATGAGATTACCTTGGACTTGATGAGCGCCCGTCTCCGTCTTTGGTAAAAGATGGCTCGCTTTGCTTCATTGTGAGGCGCATTGATGCCAACACTTAGGCTCCAAGCAAGTAAACACAACCCCAAGTCCAGAAGTAAGATGAACGATAAGCCAAGAGCCAACGCAAAAACGGAATACCTAGGAAATTGACGCACAATTGAGTCTTGAGAAAACCCCGCGTCAATAAACGCCCTCAAGTCGTCAATCGGGACAATCCAGTCTATGGCGACCCAGATTACGACAGAAACAAGTGCCAAATGACGAAGGGCACTCCGAAAAGGCATAATTGGGCCGAGAAAATGTGGAAGGAGTCTCTCATCGCACCTGCTCCCCTAATTAGGTTCTCGTCAGTCCCAGGGATTATTCCACGCGCCAGCATTCCGCCTGCCCAACGCGTCGCGGATGGCTGTCGTGGACGGTCACGGTCATGCAAGAAGGCCATAGAAGTCTAGCGCGCACCCTCAGGTCACACAAGTATTGAGACTGAAGGAAAAGGGAAAGGGGGAGGCAGCTCATTGTTGGGGATCTAGGCAGGATACCTGCGGGGTCTTCCTCGGGCTCGGATCGTGGATTCCAGTCCAAGCCGGGCGGCCATCCGGGTGAGCCATTGCTGGCTTCCGTAGGGAGTCCCTCTGCAGACGCTTCGACGGATCGCCGCGAGTTCCGCTTCGGTGTGAGGTTCGTCGATCCAGGTTGCCCAATCCTCGGGCATGGGCAAGGGCCACGGGGCCAGAAGGGCTCGCAGCGGGGACTGTTCGTGCTGCCGATGCCAGTAGCTTCCCCAGCGCCATTCAGAGACGTGCTCGACCAAGTTGGCTCGCCGCGGATTGCGCTCCACGTAGCGCAAGACCGTGTACAAGTGGTCATCGTCTTCAATGGGAAAGCTCTTGAATCGGGCCTGGTAGAGGTGGCCCGTGCCGGATGTGTGGTGATGAGCGTGCCAGCGCATCGTGTGCGTGTGTGTCAGCCAGCGGAAGTGGTCGGTAACCTCCTGGTCGGTCCGCGGCTGAACCACGAAATGCCAGTGGTTGGGCATCAGGCAAAAGCTCAGAATCCGCAGCGGCACCCTCGCTTGCGCCTCTTGCAGCACGCACTGGAATGCCTGGTAATCGCCGGACTTCTCGAACAAAGTCAAGCGCGCTACCGCCCGATTCAAAACATGAAACACGAAGCCTGCCGGGGCACATCGAGCGGCACGGGGCATGATCGGTCGCTCATCGGGGTGAAAGGCACAATGCCTAGCATTCTAGCCTTGCCCAGTCCCCCGCAAAAGAGCTGCGTCCCCTTTTTCTTTTTCTAGAGCTTGATCACCGACAGCGTACACGGCTTGCTGTATTCGGAGTTGATGCAGCCGGGCACGGGCCAGTCCATGTTGGAGACGATCACCTCGCGGCCGCGCAGGAGCACCTCGCAGGGCTGATCCATGCCGCCGTCCAGGCCGTCGGTGTCGCCGTTTCGGGCCAGCGTTTGCACGGAGCCGTCGAGCGAGACCATCTGCACGGCGTTGGCCTTCGAGTCGGCCACGAAGATCTTCTTGGTTTCCGGGTCGAAAAACAGCCCGTCGGCGCTCTTCATACACTCGCTCTTGGCGAAGATCTCGTTCGAGGCCACCTTGCCCTCGGCGTCGAAGGTGAGCTTGTGGACGGTGCCGTCGGAGAAGTTGCCGACGTAGAGGTTCCCGTCGCCGTCGAACGAGAGGCCGTCGGCGCCCAGCGGCAGCTCCTCGTCGAACGTCTCGAAGGTGGCGATCAGGTGCGGGTCGTCCGTCTCCGGGGTGGCCAGCTCGAGGATCGCGTCTTCGAGCTCCTCCAGCTTGAAGCGGAACACGCCGCTGGTGGCCGGCTTGGCCTTGGGGTCGATCTGGGTCTCGCTCACGTAGAGATACTCGCCGCGACAGACGACCGCGTTGGAGACGTGGAACCCGACGATCACGGGCACGATCTCCTTGGGGTGGCCCTCCTCCATCACGATCCGCATCACCCGGCTCTTGCGATCCCCTTCCATCTGGTAATCGGCGAGGAACAGATCGCCGGAGGGCGCAACGCAGATCCCCAGCGGGCCGAGGGGCTTGCCCGTGTCGTCGTTGACCGGCAGCTTGAGGAACTCTTCGGCCTGGTTGTCCGGGGTGATCTTCATCAGCGCCGAGGGCTGGCTCAGGTCGTTGAAGTTGGGCATGGAGAGGAGGACGTTGCCGTCGGGCAGGAGGCACATGGCGTCGGGCGTGTTGCACGTGTCGAGCGAAAGCTCGACCAGAAGCTCGGACTTCTTCAGCGGCGCGCAAGCCGAAGCCCCGGCTTCACCCGCCGTCGCTTCCGCGGCCGGCGACTCCGCGCCTGCCATCTCGCCCGAAGGTGTCCCGGATACGGACGGCGCCGTGACCTGAGGCGGCGCGGGCCCGCTGGCCGGGCCTCCCGGCGCGGCCGGGGAAGACGGCGAGGACGGCGGACACCCGGCAAGCGTCGCCAAGCCCACGGATGCAAGCAATACGAGCGACCATCGAACCAGCCGGGCGGTTCTCGACATGGGAATCCTCCTTTGCTCAGTGGGGAGTTGGATTGGCAGCGCGGTCGGTTGTCTTCCGTCGTGCTTGGCGTGAATGCGGGTCGCCGCACGGGGCTCATCCACCGACGCACAGCCATTCTGGACGACGCGGCCGGACCGTGCAAGTGCCGTTCCGCCGGGCGAGCCGTCTGGGTCAGTCGAGAGACAATCCCTTGCGCTCGCGGCCCAGGGCGTCGGCGGCGATCATCGCGTCGACGACCGCCTGCGACGTGATTTCAAACGGATGGTTGTGGCAGAGCGAGCCTTCGCCGGCGCAGACGTCGCCGATCTCGCGGAGCCGGTCGCGGGAGACGCCTTCCAGGTGTACGTCGGCCAGCGTCACCGGCAGCCCGATCTCGATCGCGAAGTCGACGACGGCGTACACTTCGTCCACGTCCACGTCGTCGTCCAGGCAGAGCTGGGTGATGATGCCGAACCCGACCTTCTCGCCGTGCATCAGGTCCTTGCACTCGGGGACGTTGGAGAGGAGGTTGGCGATCATGTGGGCGGTGGCCAGGCCGCCGCTCTCGAAGCCCAGCCCGGAGAGCAGCACGTTGGCCTCGACCACTTTCTCCACGGCCGGCGTGACCACGTTCTGCTCCACCGCCCGCTTGGCGTCCAGGCCGTGCTCCAGAAGCGTCCGGTAGGACAGCTCGGCGATGGCCATGGCGGCCATGGTGGGCAGGCCGCCGGCGATGTTCCGGGCCCGGGACTTGTAGGCGGCGACGGCTTCGATCCAGGTGGACAAAGCGTCGCCCATCCCGGCCACGAACGCGCGGACCGGGCCGTTGGCGATCACCTGCGTGTCGACCAGGACGATATCGGGATTGAACGGCCAGCAGTCGAAGCCGATGAATTGATGATCGGCGTCGTACCAGACGGAGGCGGCGCTGGTGGGCGAGTCGTTGGAGGCGATGGTCGGACAGGTGACCATCTTGAGGCCCGCTTCGACGGCCACGCCCTTGGCCACGTCGAGGACCTTGCCCCCGCCGATGCCCACGGAGATGTCGGCCCCCTTCTCCCTGGCGATTGCGGTCACGCGATCCCTCTCCTCCTTGGTCGCCTCGCCTTGGAACTCGACGTCGACCATTTCCATGCCGGCTTCCTCGACGCTCGCCAGCACCGTCTTGCCGACGATGCCCTTGACGCACGGGTCCCAGAGCACCAAGGGCCTCTGGCCGAGCATCCTCAAGTACGTGCCCAGTTCGCTGAGCACGCCTCGGCCTTGGATGTATTTCCGGGGAGCGATCAAGACGGATTTCATGGTCACGGTTCTCCTGTGGTTTCGGCAGATCAGTAGAACTCGCTAGGATTCGGCAGGGGCGTCGGGATACTTCGCCTTGTTCCCAGGCTCCGCCTCGCCGCCCCGAGGACGGCCCGGAAGAGGGCGGAGATCACAGGCGCAAGTCAGCCGGTCTTTGACCTCGTCGGCGCATCGCGGTGAACGGCTGAGTGCGGCAGGCGGAGCCTGCCAACTAGTCCTTAAGCAAGCGAAGCCGAGAGGCGTTTTTCTTGTTGGGGGCGAAAGAGCACAAAATCCTCCGTGTTTTGTGGACTTTTGGAGCAAGGGCGACCTGAGGCCGCCCGCAAACACGGAGGATTTCGAGTGATTATTGCCGAAATGGTCCAACGACGCAAGCAAAGCATCGACCGGCGGCTCAGTGGGGGCGCAGGAACGGGTCTGCCGATTTCGGCTGGCGCGATCGGCGGGGTTTGGGCGAGATGGGCGAGCGCGTGTCCGTGGGGGACACGGGACTCAGTTCACCGCCCGGGGAGGAATTGCGATGGCAACGCCCCAGATGGACCGAGAGGCTTTCAAACGGCAGGTGCGCGCGGAGTTGGAGACGCTGATGGAGGAGGTGGCCGACGCGGTCGACAACGCACCGGCGGGGAGGATCATTCGCGACAGTGAGGAGAAGGTTCGCGACGCCTTTGCGGAATTCCGCCGCAAGACGTTTGAGCAGGCATGGCAGAGGAAGGTCGACGCGGCGGAAGCCGCTTTTCCCCCCTCCGACGAGCGCGGCGACGGGCAAGCGGAAGCGTCATAAGGGCAAACAGCCGTACACGGTGCTGACCCTCAACGGCCGGGTCAGTCTGCGACGGATTCGCTGGCATTGTTTTCAGGAAGGCAGTTCGACGCCCACCGATACTTGGCTTGATGAAGCGGAGGCCACCGTCAGCCAGGGGGCGAGGGAGTTGATCTGTCGTTTGAACCAGTGCTCGGCCAGCTTTCGCAAGACGGCCGACAACCTGAAGCGAGCCGCTCAACTGGACAGCAACGCGGAGACGATTCGCCAACTGGTCGAGGGCGAAGGCAAGGCGGTGCTGCAGCATCCCCAACAAGGCGGCCCGCGGCCGAACTGGACGTCGGGGGATTGTACCACAGACACCGGAAAAAACAGGGGTACGCGAGTTGCGACGGACTCAAGGTGCCTCTGGTGACCGACGACGAAAAGAAGAAGCGTCGTGACAAGGTGCGTGAAAAACGTCGCCGCCGCGGCCGAAAGTGCAAGCCGCTGGCGCGAGCCAAACCGGGCGCCGAGGGCGATTGGAAGCAGTTTCGCTTGATGGCCCATTACGATGAAACGGGCGAGCGTTGCCACGTCTCCGTCACCCGCGGCAATCACGAAGCCGCAGGACGCCTGATGGCTCGCGACGCGGCGAAGGTCGGCTTGCATGACGCGGACGAGCGGATCGCCAACGTCGACGACGCCCGTTGGATCGCAACCAACTCGAACTGTACGGCACGGTCGACCACATCGGCTTGGATTTCTACCATTGGTCCGAGCACGTCCACACGGCACGCCGAAAGGCGTTTCGCGAAGACGACGCCGAGGGCTCGGCGTGGGCCACGGATTCGTTGCACCGCGTCAAACGCGAAGGCCACTCGTCGGCGCGGCAGACGGCCGTTGACCGCCGGTCGAAGGCAACCCCTCCGGCCGTGCCGAGATGGATCGACTCCTGGGCTGCCTGTCCGAACGCCGCGAGATGATCCGCTACCCGGAGTTCCTGGCCCAGCGCTGGCAGATCGGTTCCGGGTCGATCGAAGCTCAGTGCAAGACCACCACCATGCGGGTCAAAGGGTCGGGCAAGGGATGGGACGCCCCCAGCGCCGAAGCCGTGATGGCCCTGGCCTGCCTGGAGAACTCCCGCTTGTGGGGAACCTACTGGCTAACCCACGACCTCCCAACGAATTGAGGTTCTTGCTGATGTGGGGCCTGACGACGGAGTTGGCGGCCCTGGCGGACGGCATTGACCTCGGCCTGCACGGTCGGTAGCGAGAGGTCCTGGCGGGCGATATCGCAACGACCATCTCCACTCAACCGCCACTCTCCCCCCTCCCGCGACGCAGCACTTCGTCCAAGAGGCTCTTCTCATCGGCTCCGCGATGAGAAAAGCCTTGTCTATTTGCGGCAAGCATTTACGGGCGTTGGAGTTCGGTCGATTTTGGGCACGCAGGTGTAGTCATGTAATTGTGTGATTAGGGCTTGTATTACAAATGTTTGTCTGTATAATGTCGGCATGTACATCGCCCGCGTTCCCAACCGTTCCAGTCCGCCGGCCTACCTGCTGCGGGAAAGCTACCGCGAAGGCGGCAAGGTCAAGAACCGCACCTTGGCCAATCTCTCGCACCTGCCGATCGAGCAGATCGAACAAATCCGCCGTGTGCTCAAGGGGGAGAATCTCGTTGCGCCCGGGGAGGCATTCTCTATCCAGCGCAGCCTGCCGCATGGCCATGTGGAGGTCGTGCTGGGGATGATCCGCAAGCTGGGGCTGGACCGCCTGCTCAGCCGCCGGCGATCCCGCGAGCGGGACCTGGTCGTGGCGATGATCGCCCAGCGGCTGCTGTTTCCCTGCTCGAAGCTGGCCACCACACGGCATTGGCACTCGACCACCTTGGCGGAAGAGCTGGGCGTTGCCAACGCCGACGAGGAGGAGTTGTATGCGGCCCTGGATTGGCTTTTGGAGCGTCAGCCGTCGATCGAGGGGCGGCTTGCCAAGGAACATCTCTCCGAGGGGGCGTTGGTCCTTTACGACGTCACGAGCAGCTACTACGAAGGTCGCACGTGTCCCTTGGCCCGTTACGGCCATAATCGCGATGGCAAGAAGGATCGGCCGATCATCGTCTACGGCCTGCTGACCGACGGCGAAGGGCGGCCGGTGGCGGTCGACGTTTACCCGGGCAACACGGGCGACCCGACCACGGTGCCTGACCAGGTGACGAAGCTTGGCGAGCGGTTTGGGCTTCAGCGTGTGATCCTGGTGGGGGACCGTGGCATGCTCACGCAGGCGCAGATCGAGGCGTTGCAGGCGCATCCCGAGTTGGGATGGATCTCGGCGTTGCGGAGCGGGGCGATCCGCGGTCTGCTTCAGCGGGGGGAGTTGCAGCGATCGCTTTTCGACGAGATGAACCTGGCGGAGATCGAGTCGGCCGAGTTTCCCGGCGAGCGGCTGGTGGCGTGTTTCAATCCGCTTCTGGCCGACGAGCGTCGGCGTAAGCGGGAAGCCCTCTTGGCGGCCACGGAGAAGGAATTGGCGAAGCTGGCCCGTCAGGTCGCCCGACGCACGAAGCGGCCGATGCTTCAAGCGGAGATCGCCTTGCGAGCCGGCCGGCTCGTCGACCGTTTCAAGATGGCCAAGCATTTCGAGCTCTCGATCGCGGACGGGGAATTTCGCTTTGCCCGCCGCACGGAGTCGATCGAGCGGGAATCGCAACTCGACGGGATCTACGTGATTCGCACCAGCGAACCGGCGTCGGGTCTCTCGGCCGGCGACGCGGTCCGCGACTACAAGCGGTTGGCCGAGGTGGAGCAGGCCTTCCGGAGCCTGAAGAGCATCGACCTGTTGGTCCGCCCGATCTATCACCGTACCGACGAGCACGTCCGGGCACACATTTTCGTTTGCCTGCTGGCCTACTACGTCCAGTGGCATTTGAAGCGGGCTTGGGCGCCGTTGTTGTTCGAGGACGAGGAGCTTGCGCGGGATCGCGGTGTGCGGGATCCGGTGGCGTCGGCCGAGCCGTCGGCATCGGCCAAACGCAAGAAGGCGACCCATCGCACGCCGGACGAGTTGCCAGTCCATAGTTTCCGCACGTTGATCGCGGAGTTGGCGACCCGTTGTCGTCACACGTGCGTGCCGGCGGGCGGGACCCCCGACGTGACGTTTGCCAAGCTGACCGACGTCACACCGTTTCAAGCCGAAGCTTTCCGACTCGCCGGCCTGAAGCCCGCGGACCACTGAGCTTGTAGTCAGACCACGCGCATCGAGCAGCAGCGCAACCCCTTGCCCGACAACAAGATCCCGGTCGACAAACGGTGGAAGTTCGGGTTAGTGTGCGCTGGCCCTGGGATGCCAGCCCGGATTACTCACAGATCGTCTGATAGGGGAAGGGAGGCCCGATTGAGTTCGGTCCCCTGTACCTGACTCAAACTGCCAGCCGATCAAGGCGACACAGTTCGAGCCGTGGCGGAAGAAGTCCACCTATTTCGGCTCGCCCGCCCCCTCGCGTTGGAGCAGATCCATGTTGTGGACAATGTGGGGCGTCCACCGCAGGTGAGCGATCGAGCCGATGCCGGCGGCGAACTGCGCCCGCATCGCCCGCATGGCGATCTCCCCGAACGGCTCGCCGCCGCCGAGGCGATGGGCGAAGAAGAGAATCTCCGACGTCATGTCGTTGTTGGCGGTGTACCCGGTCATGTTGGGGCAGGAGGTGTAGCGGAAGCCGTCGACCTCCGGGACCCAAAGCTCGCGGACCGCCTGCTTCGCCCCGCCGATGACCGCTTCGGCCACTCTCGGATCGGGCACTTCTCGATAGTACTCCTCCAGGCCGTTGGCCAGCACGCCCAGCATGAAATTGGCCACGCCCCGGTGACGCGGCATGTCGAGGCAGTGGCCCGGCACCATCTGCCGGGGCCAACCGCCGTCGGGCGCTTGCCGCTCGATGGTCCGGTCGA
>DATKZH010000553.1:0-13486 GCA_035528065.1 Thermoguttaceae bacterium
GACCATGCCGGGCCGTTCTCCCTTGACGACTCTGGGCATGAAGTGCTCCAGGCGGTCCACTAAGTCCTTGTCGCCCTCGAACGCGATGACCGAGTGACCACCTTTCTTTAGGGCATCGGTGATCCGCTTGATCGTCTTGAGACCGATGGTCTCCTTGTTCGCCATGCCGAACAGGTTGATGACGTTGCGGCTCTCACGGTTGTAGACGACAGCAATCTTCATGGATCGCCCTCGGTTCCCTGAGTGGGGTCCGCTAGTCCGACGGCGTGACCTGTTTCGCCGACAGCAAGACCGGACCTTGAGCGAAGCGAATGACCTGCTCGGTCACGCTGCCGAGCATCATGTGATACAGGCGCGAGTGCCCGTAGGCCCCCATGACCACGAGCGTGTCCACCGCACTCCGCGCGATGATCTCCGTCGCCGTGTCGCCAGTCTCGGCTGAGAGAGTAATCTGCGACTCGACGCCAGACAACCTTGCCTTCGCTCGCTCTTGCGTTGCCGATGCCACCTCCAACTCCGCCGCCACCGTCAACACTTCGAGAGGGACACGCAAAGCACGGGCAACGTCGCGTCCCGTGTCCAGCGCCAGCCCCCCGAGGTCCTTCCCTCCGAATGCCACTAGGACGTTCCTCACGCGGCGGTGCTGACGCGGCGCAATCAGCAACGGCTTATGTGTTCTCCGAACAATTGACTCCGTGTTTGAACCAAGCAGTCCGCTGCGACTGACCCGATGCCCTTGGCAGCCCAGGATGAGGAGTGACGACTGGCCTGCCGCCGCTACGACGCAATCGCTTACGACGCCCGTTTCACGCTGCACGCAGATCGCGACCTCCCGTTGTTTCGCCAACTCCCGTATCCGGCGCTCTGTGTCATCCGCGGCGTGCCGAATCGCGAGCGCGAGTTCCTCCGCCAGCCGACTGAGGTGTTGTCCTCTCGCAAAGATTAATTCCGGCGTTACCCAGCTCTCCTGAATGATCAGAGCGTTGACCGCGCGGCCGTCCGCCTGAGCCAGATCGAGAGCGTAGTTCAGCGCGCTGTACGAGGATTCCGAGCCGCCAACGGCGACCAGGATCTGTCCCAACACGCTATCCTGCTGCCCGGTCACGGCCGTCATCCAACCTTCCGCTTTGGCGTGCTGTCCGGCTGCCCCACCTTGTGGGCCGCGTCCGCAGCCTCTGCGACCGGTATGATAACGGCAGGTGCGCTGGGGTCAGGGGCAGCGCCGATTTCATTGGGCCCAGGTTTCTCCGCCGAGGAATGCGATGTCTTCCTAGGCGTAAGGCTATCCTCATCGTCCCAGCTCGGCCTCAGCCAGTCGGCGACCATCTGCCCGACTGCATCATCGTTTTCGAGCACGGCCTCACACTCGCCGGACGGCCGCACCAACGCGACAAACCGAGTGCGGCAATGCGGGCATCGAACCCGAGCTGATTCAGCACGCGACCAGCGCAGCCGCTTGTAGCACGCGGGGCAGGTCAGCACTCGCGCGATCTTGGCGATGACAGCCACAGTGGCCTCCAGTGGCCCTTTGGGGCCGCTTGTAGCTTGCCACGCATGAGTGAAACGCCTCTGAAATCGAAATGAAAATGCGCTAATGTCTTGCCACGGGCGAGCTTGCGCGGGTATATCAGAGCAGCATTCGCCCCCAGCGCGGGGTCGTTTGGAGGGTGAGGCTGGGCACCGCTCCGAGAGTACGTGCCATGTTCACGGCATTCGCCCGGCTATCAGACAACACGGTTGGGCGACTCCTATGGTCGTGATGGGGCTGGGTCTGCTGTTCTGCTTTAGACGCCACAAGTGGCTTTAGTGCGGAGACGGGAGTGACCGCAAGAGTACGGGTTCGACAGCGGCTGGGCAAGTACCGGATTGACCAGCAGCTGGCCGAGGGCGGGTTCGCCACAGTCTACAAGGCGTACGATACGATCGCCGGCATCCCCGTCGCGCTGAAGCTGCCGCACCCCGGGCTCGTGACCAAGGAGACGCTTGAAGCGTTTCGCAAGGAGGTGCGCCTGACGGCCGGCCTCGACCATCCGAACATCCTCCCAGTTAAGGACGCCGGGTTCATCGACGGCACGTTTGTCATCGCGTATCCGCTGGGAAACGAAACACTGGGTGACCGCCTGGGGCGTCGCATGTCCGCGCGTACGATGATCAGCTTCGCCGAGCAGATGCTGGAGGCGGTCGCGTTCGCACATCGGCAGCGCATCTTGCACGGCGACATCAAGCCGGAGAACTTCATCCTGTTCCCGGGGAACCACCTGCGTCTCGCGGACTTCGGAATCGCCAAAGTGGCGCGTCGCACGCTCGAAGCGTCGGGATCTGGAACGGTTGGCTATCTTGCCCCCGAACAGGCGATGGGCAAGCCATCGCCTCGGTCCGATGTCTTCTCGCTTGGCCTGATTCTGTACCGCATGTTCTCCGGGTACCTGCCCGAATGGCCGTTCACGTGGCCGCCGCAGGGGTTCGATCGTGTCCGCAAGGGCCTGCATCCGGACCTGATCGCGTTCTTGCGACGGAGCCTGGAACTCGACCACCGCAAGCGCTTCGCGGACGCGGTTCGCATGACGGCGGCGTTTCGTCGCCTAAAGCCACGTGCGTTGCGCGGAACCGCGGCGCGACGTCGGCGAACTAGAACAAAGAAGAACCGGACGGACTGGAAGACCCTTCGGACGCGAGACTTCCTCAAAGAGTATCGATTGACCCTTGAGGTTCGTGGGACGTGCGGGCGCTGCCGAGGCCCCGTGGCCGAGAGCATGCTGTTCTGCCCCTGGTGCGGCACAAAGCGTCGGGTCGCGACGGAAGAAAGCCGCTTCCGCGGCCGCTGCCCCCGCTGCAAGCGTGGGATGAAGACGGATTGGCGGTTCTGTCCGTGGTGCTACGGCCCTGCTGTGAATCTAGATGCGACGCCGCGCTATTCGGATGTTCGCTATACGGGCCGGTGCACGAATCCGCGCTGCGAAGGCAAGGACCTCATGCCCTTTATGCGCTATTGCCCCTGGTGTCGGCGCAAGGTTCGGCGCGCCTGGAGAATTGACGGAGGGAAGGACCGATGTCCAAGATGCGGTTGGGGAGTGCTGCGCGACTACTGGGACTACTGCCCGTGGTGTGGCCGCTCGACCGTAAGACGATAGGGGGATGCAATGCCGATTGAGACGACTGATCGCGCGTGTTTCTTCCTCGATCTTGATCTTCAGGAGGCCCAGGTACAGCCGATTGCCTCGGGCGTTGCCGTGGTCTACACGGCCCGTTGTCCGGACAAGGAGACGCCCAACGAAGATGCCGCTGCCCTGGTCACATGTGGCCCGAACAGCGGCGTTCTGGCGGTCGCGGACGGATTTGGGGGCCAGCCGGCCGGCGAGCAGGCGGCCCGGCTCGCGCTTCAGGCTCTGGCAGATGCGGTCGACCGCGTCTTGGAGACCGGTGGCACGCTGCGAGCGGGGATCCTGGACGGCTTCGAAATGGCCAACGAGGCAGTCACGGGACTTGGTGTTGGGGCCGCAACGACTCTCGTCGCCCTCGAAATCGACGACCGGCGCGCACGCTCATACCACGTCGGCGATTCAATGGCCCTTCTGGTTGGCCAGCGTGGAAAACTCAAGCTCCAGACCGTCTCGCACTCGCCGATCGGCTACATTGTTGAGGCAGGGTGGCTGGAGGAGGATGAGGCCCTTCACCACGAAGACCGGCACATCGTCTCCAATATGGTCGGTTCGCCGGATATGCGAATCGAAATCGGGCCGAGCCTGCGGCTGCGCCCGCGGGACACCGTGGTGCTGGGCAGCGATGGCTTGTTCGACAACCTGCCCGTGCAGGAAATAGTGGAGCTCGTGCGCAAGGGTCCGCTCAATGAGGTGGCCGAGCTCCTGACCGCCAAGTGTGACCGGCGGATGCGCTCGCCAGACCAAGGCCAGCCCAGCAAACCGGACGACCTGACGTTTGTCCTGTACCGGCCGCAGGCCTGACAGCGCATTTCCCGGATAGCCCCCACCGTGCTGCCCATATTCACTGTCCGCCCCCGCGGCAGCCCGGCGAGATTAAAGACGGCTCACGCCGATTTCAGACCTCTTTCACGCCCATGCCCTACTGTTCCAATGTGGGCAGGGTACGGCTACACTTGCGCGGACACGTGGACTGGCTCTGGCCGGTTACGAATAAGGATCCTCCAAACGCCAATGACAACCGAAAACGATCGCGGGACGACGATGTCCATCGTGAATGGACCCGGCGAAGTACTGGATACGGTCCTTGACGGGGCGACGCCCGTCCTGACCGATTTGCCCGCCGAACTTGCCGCTCAGAGAGAGGTCGCCAGGGATCCGCAGCGGGATCTCGAGGAACGGCTGGAAGCCTTCGAAGACATCCTCGATTCCGAGGTCGGCGATACCACCTTGACCCGCGCCCGCAACGTTGAGCGTGACGTGGGTCTTCGCCAGCTATACCTCAAGTTCGAGGGCGGCAATCCGACCGGAACACAGAAGGACCGCATCGCGTTTGCCCAGGCGCTGGATGCCCTACGAAGGGGTTTCGATGCCATAACCGTGGCGACATGCGGCAACTACGGCGCCGCCGTTGCAATGGCGGCCTCGTTCGCGGGCCTGCGCTGCTACATCTACATCCCAGAGGGCTACCGCACGAAACGGATCCAGGAGATGACCAGGGCCGACGCGGAGATCATCCGTGTTCCCGGCGACTATGAGGCGACAGTGCGAGTTTCGCAGGAGCGTGCCGATAAGGACGAGATTTATGACGCGAACCCTGGCGGCGCGAACACGGCCCTGCAGTTGTGCTCATATGGCGAGATTGCGTACGAGATTTACGATGACCTCCGCGACGCACCCGCCGCCATCGCGTTGCCGGTCTCGAACGGCACTACGCTCGCCGGCGTGTATCGTGGCTTTGTAAGCCTCTATCGTCGCGGCAAGACGTCGCGCATCCCGCGCATGATTGCCGGTTCGGCCTTCGGCAAGAACCCGATCATCCACGCTTTTCGCAAGAACCGGGCTAACTGCGAAGACTTGGCTCCGGACCGTGTCCGCGAAACCGCCGTCAATGAGCCGCTCATCAACTGGCACGCTACTGACGGGGATTCTGCCTTGGAGGCAATCCGTTCTAGCGGCGGATCCGCTGGCTACGCCAGCGACAAGAGCATGCTGCACTATGCCCGCGTGATTCGTGAACGGGAGGGACTCAGCGTGCTTCCTGCTTCCACGGCCGGTCTGATCGCGCTGCTTGACCGCCATCGGCAAGATCCCTTTTCAAACGATCGTTACGTCGTCGTCGTGACAGGGAAGAAAGCATGAGCACGATGCCTGAAGGTAACGCGATCGTCTACTGCGAAGGAGCGTTCGGCACGACGAATGGTAAGACCGCCCACGGCCTCGTGCGCCGAACCCGACGTTACCGAGTCCTCGCAGTTGTGGACTCGCGCCTCACCGGTAAAGACGCGGGGCAGGTGCTGGACGGCAAGGCCAACGGCGTCCCCATTCAAAACGACGTGCCCCGCGCGTTCAAAGCCTGCCAAGAAACCGGTACGCCCGCGACGCACCTGGTCATCGGCCTCGCGCCGGATGGAGGTCGCCTGCCGCCACAAGCGCGCCGGGATATCGTGACCGCCATCCGGCTCGGGCTGCACGTCGATTGTGGGTTGCACGACTTCCTGTCGGAGGACGAGGAGATCGCCGAACTGGCGACGAGCGAAGGTGTGCGGATCCGCGACATTCGAAGGACTCCGCCTCGGTCTGACTTGCACTTCTTCAGCGGAAAGATTGAGCATGTGGACTGTTTGAAGGTCGCTGTGCTTGGCACCGACTCGGCTGTCGGTAAGCGTACCACTGCCTGGTTGCTGGTTGACGGCTTCGAGGCGGCGGGGTTCCAGGCGGAACTCGTGGGTACCGGCCAGACAGCGTGGATGCAGGGTGCCCGCTACAGCGTGATGATGGACTCGCTCATTAACGACTTCGTGGCCGGCGAGATTGAGCACGCCGTGTGGAGTGCCTGGCACGAGCAACGGCCCGACGTCGTCATAATCGAAGGCCAGGGGAGCCTGATGAACCCTGCCTATCCTGGGGGCTTTGAGATTCTGGCGGCTGGCCGCCCGGACGTCGTCGTTCTCCAGCACGCGCCCGCGCGGAAAGAGTACGATGGGTTTCCGGGATACCCGATTCACCCGCTCGAACAGCAGATCCACGCGATCGAGTTGGTCTCCGGCAAACCAGTAGTCGCGATCACAATAAACCACGAGGGCATGGCCACGGCCGCGGTTCCGGAGGCTTGTCGTTCGATCTGGACGTCAACCGGAGTTCCGACGTACGACGTTCTGCTCAACGGAGGCCGTGAATTGTGCGCCCTGTTGTCGACGAATATACCCGCCCGGCAGACAGAAGGGGGAACTCAGATCCCACGTGGTACGCGTACACGCGCCGAACGCAAAGGACGCGCTCATGCCGATGCCAGCTGACCTGCTCGCTCCTCTGAACGTCATCGACCGGCTGGAGGTCGGCCCCGTCAAGGTCGAGAAACGCCGCCTGACTTGTCCATACAGAGTTGTTCAAGACGAGCGATCTGATGTCTTTGAGTTCCAGTACTCGTACGATGAAGACGTGTTCGATCCGGCGGAGTCAGCTTCCCAGAACCTGGCAAGCATGATGGCAGCCCAAGTGGCCCTGAACTACGGGTTGTTTTGCACCGAGCTCGTGTTCCACGGTGCGTTCGACAGGTCTGATCGCCAGTTTCTCAAAACGATGGCGAAAAACACGGCCCGGGAGATCTACGTCAAGAAGTTCCTGGAGCCAAACCCGTTTCTGGTCAGCGAAGCTGTCAAGTTGCCTGTTGTCAAGCAGGACTCGTACCTGCGGGCGCGCCTCGTGTTTGCCGATGACGAGGCGCTGCCGCACCTGACAGCCGGCGAGGCGGCAAGCTGGGCCACTGACCGAACAAAGCATGCCATCCTCGCTAGTGGGGGCAAGGACAGCCTGTTGAGTTATGGCCTGCTGGCCGAGATCGGCTGCGAAACCCATGCCATCTTCGTTAACGAGTCGGGCCGACACTGGTTCAGCGCGGTCAACGCGCACCGCCACTTCGCCGCAAACGTTCCGAAAACAGCGCGCGTCTGGACGAATTCCGACCGTCTCTTTGCCTGGATGCTTCGGCATCTCCCCTTCGTCCGGCAGGATTTCGCCAAGCTGCGCAGCGATGAGTACCCAATCAGGCTCTGGACAGTGGCTGTGTTCGCGTTCGCTGCACTGCCACTTCTACACAAGCGCGGAATCGGCCGCTTGGTGATCGGCGACGAGTACGATACGACGGTGCGCAAGAGCTATCGTGGAGTGACTCACTACGATGGGCTTTACGACCAAAGCCGTTTCTTCGATAACGCGATGACACGCTACTACCAGCAGAAACGCTGGAATGTCGCGCAGTGCTCTCTCCTGAGGCCGCTGTCTGAGTTGCTCATTCAGACCATCCTCACGAAGCGATACCCGGATCTGCAGCGGCATCAGGTATCCTGCCACGCCGCGACGGTCAAAGATGAGCGGGCGTATCCATGTGGTAAGTGCGAGAAATGTCGCCGGATCGTGGGCATGCTGAAGGCCATCGGTGCCGACCCGCGCCGCTGTGGATATACGAACGAGCAGGTCGAGCGATGCCTCTCACAGATCGTCGCCCGCGGAACGCACCAGGAACGGCCCGCGATCGAGCAGTTGGCGCTGATGCTTTGGAATCAGGGTCTGATCCCGGAACCGGCCCTGGGAGCTGTGCGGGCTCTTGAACGCCCGGTGGTGCTCAAGCTGCGCTTCGACCCGCATCGATCGCCGATAGACGGCATTCCGGCCGATCTGCGGACGCCTCTCTACAAGATCCTCCTGGCGAGCGCCCAAGGGGCGGTCAAACGCAACGGCAGACTCTGGATCGACTTCGACCCCTTGGACGATCCAGCAATCAATGCGCCCTACCCGTTTGGGTCGCCGGCGAGGGAGGTGGCGGCACAGCCGACGCGCGCCCACGTGGGCGGTTCAGTGAATGGGCAGTACGTTCTGGGCGAGCTGACGTGGCCTCAGGCAGAGCAGCGATTCAGAGAAGTCGACGTTGCGCTGCTGCCCGTCGGGGCGATCGAGCAGCACGGGCCCCATCTCCCGCTTGATACCGACGCGTTCGACGCCGACTACCTCGCGCGACGCGTCGCCGAGGCCTGCAGCGATCCGAAGCCGATCCTGCTTCCCCTGATTCCGTATGGCGTCTCGTATCACCACGAGGACTTCACCGGCACGATCAGCATCAGCAATGAGACGCTGTCCCGGCTCGTGTACGAGATCGGCATCAGCGCCGCTAAGAATGGGATCACGAAGTTGGTCATCATCAACGGACATGGGGGAAACGCGGCAACGCTGAACTTCGCGGCGCAAACGATCAACCGCGACGCGCACATCTTCACCTGCATTGACACGGGCGAGACCAGCGACACCGACGTTCAAGCACTGGCCGAGACCCCGAATGACGTGCATGCCGGCGAGATTGAAACCAGCACCGCCTTGGCCGCGCGTCCGGAGCTCGTTCAGATGAACAAGGCGAAACGCAGTGTCCCACGTTTCTCCAGCCGCTACCTTGACTTCAGCTCCAAGCGCAGCGTGGACTGGTACGCCCGCACGGCCAAGCTCTCAACCAGCGGCGTTATGGGCGATCCGACCAAAGCAACGCGAGAGAAGGGTGAGAGGATGTGGGAGGTGATGATCCGGAACTTGGTCGAGTTTATCGAGCAACTCAAACGCATGAGCCTGAGTGAGATCCATCAGCGCCACCGCTATTGAGACACATGAGAATTACACGCGTCGAGGCCAAGCTCGTTACGATGCCGCTAGCGGAGCCGTACACGATCGCGTACGAAACGGTCCAAGCGGCGACCAACGTCTTCCTGCGCGTCGAGACGGACACGGGCATTACGGGCTTCGGCTGTGCGGCACCGGACAAGCCGGTCACCGGCGAGACCGCTGAGACGGTGCTCGGCGCGGTCTCGAATGTGATTGAGCCCACACTTGGCGGCGCCGACCCGCTTCGATCGTCCCTGTTGCTTGAGGATCTGAAACGAGACCTCGCCAGCGAACCTTCGGCGCGCGCGGCAGCCGACATGGCGCTATTCGATATCGTCGGCAAAGTTGCAGGCTTGCCGCTCTGGAAGCTGCTGGGCGGGTACCGCGAGTGTATCCCGACAAGCGTCACGATCGGTATCCTTTCGGAACTCGAGACCGTCGCGGCAGCTAAGACCTGGATCGCGAAGGGTTTCAGATGCCTCAAGATGAAGGGCGGACGCGACGTAGAGGCCGACGTCGTCCGGGTGATCAAAGTGCGCGAAGCGGTCGGCCCTGACATCGAACTGAGGTTCGACGCGAATCAGGGCTACACGGTCGAGCAGGCCCAGCGCTTAGTCAGCGGCACGCGCGCAGCAAAGCTCGAGTTGCTAGAGCAGCCCACCCCGAAGGGTCAGCCCGAACTGCTCGGCCAGGTAACGCGCTCGGTATCCGTGCCCGTCATGGCCGACGAGAGCCTGATGACCCTCCGCGACGCCTTCCGGCTCGCTAGCAACGAGTTCGTGGACATGGTCAACATCAAGCTGATGAAAGTCGGTGGAATCTATGAGGCGATGCACATAAACTCGGTGGCCCGAGCCGCCGGCCTAGAGGCCATGGTCAGTTGCATGGACGAAGCCGGCCTGGCGATCGCCGCCGGCCTGCATTTTGCCCTTGCCCGGCCAAACGTGGCCTACGCTGATCTGGATGGGCATCTGGACCTAGTGGGTGACCCCACCCACGCGGCCGTCATCGTCCGAGACGGGTGCCTTTACACAACGGACTCGCCGGGCCTAGGGTTTGATCTGCGAGATTGGTGAACTGGTTTAGGATCGCTGGCAGTGCCCCGTTACCTTGAGATACGAAACGCCCGCAAGCGGGTCAGAATGGGCGGACTAAAAGGCACGCCAAGAACGAAGAAGGCGGCCGTGATCGTCGCCCACCCGGATGACGAAGTCCTCTGGGCCGGCGGCACGATCCTGAGCAGACCACAGTGGCAATGGGAAATATACGTCCTCTGTCGAGCCAGTGACCCCGACCGGGCACCACGCTTCCTCCGAACGCTCCGGAAGCTTGAGGCCGACGGGGCGATCGGAGACTTGGACGATGGGCCGGACCAGTCACCACTGGATCTGGCCGTGGTGCGGACGGCGATCGTTTCTCTCTTGCCGCATCGCAGGTTCAATCTCGTCCTGACGCACGGTCTCCGGGGAGAGTACACACGCCATCGGCGGCACGAAGAAACGTGCCGGGCCGTCGTCCAACTCTGGTCACGCGGCGTAATCGAGACCGATGAGGTGTGGATGTTCGCCTACGAGGACAGCGACGGCCAGCAGTTGCCCGTCGCACTCCGCAAGGCCGATCGGTACGAGCCCCTTCCGACACAGGTGTGGGAGAGGAAGCACTGCCTCATCACCGAGTACTACGGTTTTGCGCCTGGGAGCTGGGAGGCGCAGGCGACGTCACGAGCTGAAGCGTTCTGGTGCTTCGACACGCCGCAGGCCGCCCAAGCCTGGCTCGAACTACATGGAGATCCAAGATGAAAGCGCTCGTCCTGTACGACTATCCGCCCTCGCCCGGTGGCTTGGCAACGCAAGGCGACCTGCTCTATAAGGGCCTACAACAAATCGGCGTCGATGCGCACGCTGTTCATTTCGAGTCTGCCCAAGAAAAGGAATGGTACTACCGCTGGTTCAGGCCGAATATCGTCGTTGGCGTCGGCTACTGGGGCCACACACCGCACCTTGTATTGCACCCACAGCGTTATGGCGTCCAACCCGTGCCATGGTTGGTTGCGGATGGCTACATCGCCAACTATCACGAGGTCTTGAATGCGCTGCCGCTGATTTTCGTCACATCGAACTGGGTGAAAGAGACCTACGTCCGTGATGGCATTAGCGCCGATAACATCGAGGTGCTCCCGGTCGGTTGCGACACGGACGCGTTTATCCCGCGTGAGCCGAGCGACCCGAAGGTCGTCGCTGTGCGCGAGGCCCTGGGCGTCAAGCCCGATGAGATCATGATCCTCACGGTCGGTGGCGACGCGACATCCAAGGGGGCCCAGGAGGTCATGCAGGCCTTGGCCATCAACGATCATAAGGCGCCGCCTTGGAAATACGTCTGCAAGGTCTGGCCGCAGCCGCGAACCGTGAATCAGAACCTCCTCGACCTTCAACTGGCCACCCAGCTTGGCATTCAGAAGAAGGTCATTTACACGACGAATGTAGTCTCCCGCAACTTCATGCCGTATCTGATTGCTGCGTGCGACATCTACGCCGCCCCCTCCCGACTCGAAGGCTTTGGCATGCCACAGGTCGAAGCCGGCGCTTGCGGAAAGCCCGTCATTGGCATTAAGGCCATGGCCATGCTCGATACGCTCGTCCATGGCGAAACAGCCTTGCTAGCGAATATTGCCCAGGAGGTACGCATTGCCGAGACCACCGTCGGCGAAGAATCGGGATTTGAACCCGGCCATCGAGTCGTCTTTGATACCTTCCGTACCGCGGACTACCGCGCCAGTGTCCACGACATCGCCAATTACCTGATGGACCTTCTGGAAAACCCGGAGTTGCGGCGGAAGATGGGTGAAGCCGGGCGGCAGCGGGTTGTCGGACAATTCGACTACCGCGTCGTCGCGAAGCGCTTCGTCGAACTAGTCTCAGCTCGCCTCGACCGTGAGTGAAACATGTCCAAGGAGCGCTATCCCTCAGTAGAAGAAACGAAACGAGCCGCAATCCAGGTGCTTCTGCACAACGCGCGCGGGCCCCACCAAGGGCTGCCCAGAACGGCAGGATGGGGCTATCCGGAGCCCTATACGCGCGATTTGCTTATCGCCGCACTTGGAATCCTGACGACGGACAATGAGGAACTGATTGCCACACTACGCCGCGTCTTAGAAACGCTGGCACGCAACCAGTCTCGCCTAGGCCTCATCCCCTCGCTCGTTCATGACTCCGAAAACCGCGGTGCCAGTGACACGACTCCACTGTTCCTACTGATCACGGCGCTATTCCGCAAGTTCACTGGCGAGTCGGACTTCCTCGAGGAGGCCGTCCAGAGAGCTTCGCTCTGGATGGAGTATCAAAGCCCCGATGACCTGGTCATGGTGGCCCAGCAACCCACCAGCGACTGGCGTGATGAGCATTGGGTCCTCGGTCATGGCCTGTATGTGAACTGCTTGGTCTATGCCTACCTGCGGCTGCTCGGCAAGCACGAACGGGCGGAGCAACTACACAAACTCATGAATCGCCTCGACGTGCGAGCGGATAGGCGACACCGGCACATTCACGAGGGGCTCGTGGTGCGGCACAAACCGTACTATGCGCTCTGGGCCCACAAGCTGCACAACAATGAACGTTTCGATCTGCTCGGCAATAGCCTGGCGATCCTCTTTGGCGTGGCGTCGCCCTCGCGGGCGCGGGACCTCGTCGCCTGGATCGAAGCGGAGTGCAAGCATCTCCGTACGGCGGGCAACCTCGCGCTTGACGTTCCCCCTTGCCTGATTCCCTGCATTCAGCGCGACCACCCTGACTGGCGACCGCGTTACGAGCAGTTCAACCGCCCCGGAGAGTACCACAACGGAGGCGTCTGGCCGTTCATCTGTGGGTTCTACATCGCCGCGCTACTGGCCGCTAATCGCCCGCGCGTCGCCGAGCGCAAGCTCGACACACTGACGGCCCTGGCGCGTCCGGCTCGGCGCGCCAAGGTGCCGTTTGGATTCAATGAATGGTTCCGTGCCCAGGACGGCGTACCTAGCGGACAGGACTGGCAGACCTGGTCGGCGGCCATGTATCTTTACGCGGTCGCCTGTGTCGAGGGCCAGCGCACACCTTTCTTTGACCAGGTTCGATCCCCACGCACCGCCGACCGGGAAGAGACAAGACGGAACTTTCGCGTGGAGCGGACCGCCAAGGACGGTCAAGTGCCCAGGGACACGGGGCAGCTGCAGTGAGGGGGCTTTTGCGCGTTATTGTTTCGAAAGGGGCCATCTGGTAGTCCGCCGCGGCGCTTGCAGCACGCAAGTCGCTCGTCCCCTGCCGGAACGGACAGTACGTACCGGCAGGTGTGTCCGCTCGCATCCCACGTCGATCGGCGATAGGGGCTCAATACGGCGTATTGACCTATAGCGCGGGGATACCAAAGGGTTCGATCCCCCCGCCTCCAGTGCACAACGGACCGTCCTGCCATGAGATTCGAGACGCGTCGTGAAGACCGGGTACTCTCGCGGGTACGTTGCCGTTGCATGTCTTCCGGAGCGCCAAGTCAGGCCTCTTGACGTGTAAATGATTTGTAACTAAAAGCGCGCTCGACGTGCACGGCATGCACAGCATGCCGAGTTAGATTGGTGTTCCTAAGGTGTTGTGCTTGCTGTAACTTGTGGGTTTGGAAGAACTTCGGGGATGTGACGTGATTTGGCTCATACCCCG
>DATKZH010000554.1:0-2231 GCA_035528065.1 Thermoguttaceae bacterium
GGCGCGGATCGATTCGACCAGGTTGTGCAGGAACTCCGGCGCCTCGTAGAACGCCGCGTTGAGCTTCGATCGCTCGTGGATCTGGGTCCTCGGCTCATGGCCGATCGCTCGGTTGTTGCGGTCGACGAGAATGAACGGGACTTTCTTGTCCCACAGATCGAACGCCGGGGGCGGCCCTTCTCCGCGATAGTCGATGCCGTACAGCAGGAAAAACGCCAACTGCTTGGCGTAGTTGCTCTTGAACGGGACGCTCGGGGCGAATCGTCCCCGCCACTGCCTCAGCAGCGACTGCACTTTGTCGAATCCGAGATCCTCCACCGTGAGGCTGCCCCGCGAGCCTTCCTTCAGTCCGATACTTGCCAGGAACGTCAACGTGGCCGTCATCTGCAGACAAACGCTCTCCCTGGGCTGCATCACGTAGGCGACGTCCGTTTCGTCCTCGGGAATCTGCATGAACGGGAGGCCGTCGTTGCGAGCGATCTGCCTGAGCTTGCCGCCTTCGGCCAAGGCTGCCAGAAGTCGCGTCTTGTGCTTGATCGTGTCATAGCACTGAATCGTCTCTTCGGTGTTTCCGGAGAAGCTGCACAAGATGGCCAAGGTCTTTGGATCGACGTGATCCGGATTCGGCTCATCCGCGTGGACGACCTCGATTTCCGTGCTCGACTTCCTGGAGTTGCTGATGACTTCAGCGGCAATATCGTGCGGCGCACCCGATCCACCCAGGCCGAATATCTTGACCTTGTCGATCGTCGCGTGGGTATGTTTCGACCGAAAGTCCTCGGCGGCTCCGAGGGCCGCTTTTCGCATGCACTCGATATGCTCCGGCCAATGCCCCAGCCGTTCGAGCATGCCCGACTTGTCGATCAACCCGACGAAGCGTTCGTCGTCGAGAAATCGATCCGGTCCCAGGATGCCCAGAACGGCCTGGATCGCCGCCTGTTGGGCCGCTGCCGCGGCGATGATTCGCGCATATTTCTCGGGCTCTCCTTCCCGCAGACCGGCGGGAGTTCTGCCGTGGACGATTTCCGCCTGTTCGGCAATGAAGGTCTCGAGGTCGCGAAGGATCGGCTCGGCGTGATCCCGATCGCGGATCAGGGCTCGGATGGTTTCCCGCTTTTCTTCCGGGGAACACTGGATCAAGTCTGGCAGTCGGTTGGACATAGCTTCGTACAAAACCATCTGCGGTCGGGATCGATTTGTAGCCGGATTCGCAAGAATTCGGGCCATTTGGCTTGAAACGGGGCAACGCCCGAATTCTTGCGAATCCGGCTACCATTTTCCCTTATTTTCACCGGCCGTCAACTCGGCCACGTTCGGGTGACGCTGGGGAAAAACAAAGTAGGCTTTCTCGAGGCGGTGAATTGCCGTATGCTGCGATCCGTGTTCCTATTTCATCCAAGGGCGTCGACATGGCAAAACTTACGGAATCCCCCGAGTGGCGAGCCTTGCAGACACACCACTCTCAGACGGCATCGCTCCACCTGGGAGACCTGTTCCGCGACAACCCGGACCGGGCGGAGGTGATGTCGATCGAGGATTGCGGACTCTTGTTGGATTATTCGAAGAATCGGGTCAACGCCCGGACCATGAGCCTGTTGCTCGACCTGGCCCGGGCCGTCGACCTCAAAGGCGCCATCGAGCGGATGTTCCGCGGCGAGAAGATCAACGTCACCGAGGGCCGCGCCGTGTTGCACACGGCCCTGCGAAACCGCTCGGCCGAACCGGTGCTGGTCGACGGAAAGGACGTGATGCCGGCTGTACGGACAGTATTGGTAAGGATGTCTGTGTTCTCGAACCAACTCCGCAGCAGACGGTGGAAGGGATATACGGGAAAACCGATCCGCAATATTGTCAACATCGGCATTGGGGGTTCGGACCTTGGGCCGGCGATGGCGTACAAAGCGTTGAAGCCTTACGCCGATCGAGAACTGACCGTGCGGTTCGTCTCCAACGTGGACGGGACCCATCTGGCCGAGGCCGTCCGAGATCTCGACCCGGCCGAAACGTTGTTCATCGTCGCCAGCAAGACCTTCACTACACAGGAGACGATGACCAACGCCCACTCCGCTCGGGAGTGGTTACTAGCAGCTCTCAAAGATGAATCTGCCGTGGCCAAGCATTTTGTGGCCCTTTCGACCAATGCCGAGAACGTGTCGGAGTTTGGCATCAACGCCTACATCGACATGTTCGAATTCTGGGACTGGGTCGGCGGGCGTTACAGTCTCCCCTCG
>DATKZH010000555.1:0-15553 GCA_035528065.1 Thermoguttaceae bacterium
CCCGCTGCGAATCCAGCCTAGGATACGCTCGGGCTTGCAGCCGAGTCGCCGGGCAACCTCGGGAGGGCTGTAGGTGACAGGAAGGGTGCTCATTGGGCCTCCCCCCCGTCTTCCTTCCGTTCCCGCCGATTCAGCTCGGCACGCAAAACGCGGGCACTGGCGGAGTCTGGACCCGCCTCGCGTTCGGTATCGGCGAGTATTTCCCGGAGGGCAGGAGTCGGGATTTTGCTGAGTCGTGTCATGCGGGCCAGAATAGCCCGAGAACGTCCCAACTCCGGGGGCATGGACGCCGGATGGACGAACGCGAGAACCCGAAACCTAAGCAGGGCTTGCGGTTGCGTCGTCTACTTTTTTTTGGATGGACGTTTCATGGACGCAATGAGGGGGTAGATTGCGGACAACCGATAGAGGTACCTTGGGGCGTTCGGATCAAGATTTTCCGACGTGTCAACCTCGATCCAATCTCCGCCTTTGTTCTTTGCCCGCCACCGATCGAGCCGCTTCCGTAGGGCGTCATACGGGACGGAGAAGCGGTCGGCCAAGTCTTTTGCAGAAAGCAGGGCGTCGGCTTCCGACGCCGTTTCGATGGCCCGTGGCCCGTCCAACTCCCGTAGCTTCTCCGCAGCCCAGCACAACGACACGTAGGTTTGCTGGTTGACCGGAGGTATCGCCGCGATGCCACCCACGTGTCCCTTGGCCAAGCGGAAGTGTGATTGCAATTCAGCGGTCACGATCCGCAGACGCTCGACGATTTGATGACGGCGCGCTTCGATGTCGCGGAACATCCCTTCCCTGGGTTCGCGTTCCAGTCTCTTCGACAGCCGCCCAAGCGAGTGGAGGAGCCACACGTAGCCTTCCAGGTTATCCGGGGCCGGCGGTAGGGGCCCGCCTTCGATTTGGAAGCACTCTTGCAGCCGAAGGACAACCTGAGTGGCATATTCGGCGATGGTGTCTTTTGATTCTGGCATGGTTTCAGCCCTCCCTATCAGAGGGCTCGGCGAACACCCACGCCCTCACGAAGTCCGTCACCCGCCGCAACCGCTCGTCCGATATGCGTTCTCGGTATGTTGAACCCATCCCGGGCGTCACGTGCCCCATGATTGCGTCGACGGCCACCTGGTCAAGGCTTTCGCCGCCAACGGTCTCGAAAACATGCCGCAAAGCGTAAAAACCCCTGCCCTTGCGGTTCAGCCCCAGCTTGACTAGTAGCTCGTGCATCACTACGCCCACCGAGTCCGACCACGAGGCATCTTGCCAGCCGTCGCTTCCTCGTTTCTTGTCCAGGCGTACCCACGGGCGGCCCATTTGGGTGAGAAAGACTAGGTTGGAAAAAGCCCGCTTGGCCGGTTTCCGCTTGTTTTCAAGGGCTTTTCGTATCGCCTCGATGGTTTCTGGCCACAACGGGCAACGCCTCTCGACGCCCGTTTTGGGCCGCGGATGATTCGCCCAGCCGCCCTCCATGTCAAGGGCGTCGTGGGTGAGGGTGGCCACGTCCATATTGCCGAAACCGCAATTTACCCCAAGCAAAATCAGGGGCCGGAAGTGTACGCCCGCCGCGTCGATCATGGCCCTGATTTCGTGGGCTTCAAACATCCGGGCCGCTTGGCCGTTGGATTGCTTCGCCCGGGCAATAGCTTTCCGGCTTGGCGGTCTGAACTCCCTGCCGAACTGGGGTGCGTGGTCGATTAGGCGGGTGTCTTCGTCGGCCGCCCAACGGAAGACGTGGCGGGTCCGGGCGATTTCCACGCCCAACGACACAAGCCCCATCGTCTTCGCCATCTTGTTTTTCAGACGGAGGAAGTCGGCCGGGCCCAGGTCGGCCACGGGCCTTTCCTTCCCCAGGGTGGCCACGATACGGGCGCAGGTCGTGTGGTAATCCGTCCACGTTCGGCGAGCGATTTCGCCCGTCTCGACCATGCCCTCTTTCGCCACGAGGAAAGCACTAGCGACGTCGGCAACGGTGGGGCCCTTCGGCTCCCTGGTGGCACTGGACACCCGACCGGCGAGCAGGTCGTCCTTCCGGGCTTCCCACAACGCCAGGGCGGCAGTGCCCGCGGGATCGTCGGACCACTTGCCGAAGTAGGCGAATTTGCCCCGCACCTTCTTGGCCCATCGGCCGTTCGCGTGGGCGAATAGAGGGAACCCGTCGAAAGGCTTCGCGGGTTTGACGGCAGATTGCCGTCGGGTAGAATGAGCCACCGGTTGAGCCTCCCATACAGGCTTGGCCCCGAGCCCTCCGATGCACCCCATCGGTGGGCTCTCTTCATTGGGGTCCCGGGTGTAACCGGGTGTACTCCCATCTTATCGACCTATGCAGAATTGTCAACAGCCCCCAGAAAACAGGGCCCCCAGAATCTTGACACCCCAACACCTTGCCCATCACCGAGTAGGTGGTGGAGCTCTGAAACGCTTGGGGCACCAACAGCGAGGCGGATTCCCGAAGCGCCCCTCCCACCATGCCCGAGGCGCTCCGCAAGGTTCGCTCCGGCAGCGACAGCGAGTAGAGCAGGAAATCGCGAACGCGGGCGTAGCCCGGGTCCTGCTGCTCGCGCTTTGAAGAAGGCTCGTTCGCCATACTACCCCATCGATGCAAACGTCGGCGGCTACGGTTCAACCTTGACCGTCAAGCCGGCCCAAACGACCAACGGCTGCTGGGTCTTGAATCCGATGAGATTCTCGGCCGGGTCGTCGACGATCCGGCCCAGGATCAGCACGGACTCCCCCTCCTTGGCCGGCAACGGCCGCTTACCCGCCACGAGGATCGTCCGGCCGCTGGCGGCCAACTCGACGTGGGCGCCGTGGGCGTTCCCCTCGGACGCGATGTTGGTCACCTTGCCGGCCAAGAGGATGCCGTTCGACGGGCGATTGCGGGCCACGCACTGCGTCCCTGCATGAAGCCCGATCTTGTCGAGGTTTGCCTCGCTTTTTCCGATTGTCTCGAGCAACGTGCGGACCGCCGACTTCCGATCCCGGAGTTGTCCGGCCCCGGGGCCGCCTTGGGCAAAGGTGACGACCTCCGCCAGCCGGCACCATTTCCCGTACGCTTCCTCCGAAATCGGCTCGGCCTCCTCTCCGACGCTCTCATGGGTCGCCTTCAGCGCCTCGCCCAGCTCGTCGGAGGTGTACGAAGGGGGGGTGGCCAAGCCCACGTAGCCATCCGGGAAGGTCCTGTGCTCCGGCGGTGGTACCGCGCTGCCGACGCCAGAACTCGAGAGAGCCTCTTCTTGTTCATCGGTTAGCTTCTCTTCGCGCGAATCGCTGACAAAGCTGATCTCCACCGTATGGCTCAGTTGCGAATCGCTGGGGAAACGGACGCGGCCAACTTTCCAATGCTTCTCCACCTTGATGCAATGGACCTCAAGCGGTTTTCTTCCTTCGCCGTCACGCTCAACTGTGACGAGCGCCTCGTTGCGCCGAATATTGCATGACAGAATCGCGTGGCCCTCTCCCAGCATGAAAGCACCTATGGGATGTTTAAGCACCTCCAATTGCCGCGCCACCTTCCCCTTCTGGGCGTCCTCGGAAACGGTGTCCAGGAGGGCCTCAAGGTCAGTCGCCTTCAAGGCGGCAACAAACCGTTCCGCGACAATCCTAGGTGAGACGGTGGCCTTCCCCGCTTCACCCTTCGCTATCTCTGCGTCCGCCCGTTTCCCATCCGGTTGCGCCGGCCTGTACAACTGGTCCAGATCGGCGATCTCGTCCGACTCCGCATCCTCCGACTCAGGAGCGGCCTTCATCCATCCGGGAAACCAATCGGGCGAATACCGGTACGTGTGCGAAACGCCCGGCAGAGGGAACTTCAGGAAATTGCCCGCTTCCCCGCGGATGAAATTGAGCAAGTAGTAGGCGATCACCAGGCCGGCGACCCCCCCAAACACCCAACCGGCCAGCTCCCGGGCCATGCTCTTCTGCTGTCGCCTTCTGGGTCGGCGAGCGGCCAAGCTGGCCGGACCGGCTTCGGCCTCCGCGTCTTCTCGGGCGAAGTCGAACGCGCCGGCGTGGGCGGCCACCGCCTGGGGCTTGGCGCCCTCGCCCAGATCGATCTGAGGCACGCCGTCGGCCTTTGCCCAGACGTCCAGGGCCGGCGCTTCGCCCGCAGGACCCTCGCCAGGCAGAACGTATCGGGCCACCGCAGCGGCCATCGCCGGCCCCAACTCGGCGCCGGTCGTGACAACGATCACCCGACTCAACGGGTACTCGGCGTCACAGTGCGGACAGCGGACCTGCACGGTCTCATCCGGAGCCTCTGCTTCCGACAGCTCAACACCTGTCTCCGTCGTCGCCTCGGCCGCCTCGGCTGCCTCCTCGACGGCCTCTTCGTCCTTCTCTCCTACCCCGACAGCCTCGTCTTCGTTTTCTCCTTCCTCGTCCGCCTCTTCTTCCTCTTCTGCTTCAGCACCCGTTTCCGTTTCTGCCGAAGGCCCCTCTTCACCGGGCTCGACGCCCGCCTCGGCTTCGGCGTCGGGCGATTCTTCCGGTTGCCCGTTCGCCTCGGCCGTCTCGACCGCTTGGTGTTCGGAAGCTTCCGGCTCGCCCCGCGACGATTCGGATTCTTGGCCTTCTTCGGAGACCTCGGCGACCGGGACCAGTTCGGGCGGAATTTCCGAGTCGTCGTCGGCGTCCGTGGCCTCGGCCGGCACTTCGCTCAGGGAATACACCGCTTGGCAGAGCGGGCAGCGGACCGACTCGCCCTCCTCGAGGCCCTCGGGGATGGTCACACGCTCTTGGCAGTTGCCGCACGTCGCAATCCGGGACATAGATGACTCCTCTACTTATCGTACCGCCTCCCAGTCTACTACCCACCCACCGTAGTCCGCCAGTACCTTCCGAGCCGAGAGGCGTCTGGGAAGTCCGCGGCGACCGCATTCGTGCGGTCGTGGTGCCGGGCTCCGCCGGCGTTATCGCACAAACGCCGTGGCGGCGGACACATCAGGCGAGCCCGTACATTGGTCCTAGCCTTACCCAAAGGTGCTCATTCGGCGGAGCGTGCGAGAGCGGTCGCCCGGTGACCCGTTCGACAAGCTCTACGGCTGAATCGCGCTGCCCCTGTTGGTGGACGTTCACGCCAAGCCACGGGAGCAACGGCTGAGACTCGCCCTGGGCGAAAAGTGCGGCCGCTATCTTGGAATTACCCCATCTGCCGACGCAGGGGAACTGGCTCCAGGACATCCATCGGACCGGCGGGGCGACCTCGAAGCAAGCTGCCCTCAGCCCGGCACGCTCATGGAACCACGGGGGTGTAGCCCGGTCGGGATCCGCCCAGGTTCATGTCGATCTGTCGGGCCTTGTTGCTGAACGCGTCGGACTGGCCCGGATCGTCGCCTTGCCGTACCTGGCGGGCCAGGTTCGACAGCTCGTTGTCCGCAAAGCGGTCGCCCCGCAGGTTCAGATGGGTGCAACCCGACATGCCCAGGCAGCCAGCCAGCACCGCCAGGCAGCACCAGCGGCCGAACGAAAAACGGTCCACCAAGGGGAGAAGAGAGCCAAACATGGTACTACTGCTCGAGACGTGGCCACGATTGGGGCGGGAGTTTCGCAAAACCGGCCGTCCGAGTCCAGACCAATTACGCCGGCAGCCCGATGGGGACGCAATGGACCGAAACCAGCTCATCTGCGAGGGCATTAGGGCGGGAACCACGGCGACAAGGATCGCGTTGGACTCTCGTAACCTGTTGCCATAGAATACGTTTCGACCAAATGAACCACCTCGCTTGGATATCGAACCATGCTCGAAGTGCTTGTAGTATCCCCCCATCCCGATGATGCGGAGCTGGGAATGGCCGGAGGCATTTTGAAGCTCAAAGCCGAGGGATTTTCGGTCGGCGTGCTCGATCTGACCAGTGGCGAGCCCACGCCGTTCGGCAGCCCGGAGATCCGTGCCCGGGAAACCGCCGCCGCCAATGGGGTCCTCGGGCTGGACTGGCGCGAGAACCTGGGCCTGCCCAACCGCCAGTTGGAGCCGACCCTGGAGGCCCGAGCCGCACTGGCCGGCGTGTTCCGCCAAGTCAGGCCCCGATGGATCTTCGCCCCGTACTGGGTCGACGCCCATCCCGACCACGTCGCGGCCGCCCAACTCATCGAGGCCGCCCGATTCTGGGCCAAGCTGACCAAGACGGACCTGCCGGGCGAGCCGCACTACCCGGAGCGGATCTATTACTACTACTGCATCCACCTTCGGCAGATCCCCCAGCCGTCCTTCATCCTGGACATCAGCGACTACTGGGAGAAGAAGCAGGCGGCCATCGAGTGTTACGGCAGCCAGTTCATCGAAGGCCGGCCTACCGACCCGCCTACGTTCATCGACCGGCTCCGCGACCAGGCGGCTACTTGGGGCCTGGCCATCAACACCCGCTACGGCGAGCCCTATACCAGCCGCGAGGCGATCGGGCTGACGGGGATGCGTAGCTTGATTTGAAGGCCGCCGATAGACTGCCCGTCGTGCAAGCGCGAAATCCGGAAGGGAGCCGGCTCTGCCCGCAGTGCACCGCGGACCGCAGCCTTGGCTCCGAAACGCAAGCTGCCTCGGCAGTGGCGGGCGCCAGCGCACCGGGGGGCGGCCGCTACGGAGCTTCGGGTGCGGGACGAGTCCCGCCTTCTGCATGATTCTGCCGGGTTGCATCGCTTCCCGCAGACCCGGCAAGACAGTCTTGGCCCGACGGGAGGACGCCGTGGATCCAACCATCGACCACAGGGCCGGCAGTGACCCACACGAGCTGCCCCAGGCACGCTTCATCGCCGGGCAACTCCACGGGCGCATAACGCGCGGACGTGCCGGCCAGCATGCCGGGGCTGTGTTGGACTGGGGTCTCAACCAGCACTTGAACGTCGCGGCCGACGAGGCTTTCGAGGAACTGCCGGCGGAGCCGCCGGCCAATCTCGGCCAGCTCGCTGGCCCGACGCTGCTTCACCTTGCTCGGCACCTGGTCGGGCATTGCGGCGGCGGGCGTGCCCGGCCGCGGACTGAAGCGGAAAACGTGGAGCTTGGAGAACGCCACCTCTTCGACCGCTCGGCACGTGGCCTCGAAGTCGGCTTCGGACTCGCCGGGGAAGCCGACGATCACGTCGGTGGTCAGGGCCGGGTGGTCCAGGGACTCGCGGATCGCGTGGCACCGCTCGACGAAGCGTCCGCTTGCCCAACGCCGTTGCATGCGCCGGAGCACGGCGTCCGAGCCGCTCTGCATGGAGACGTGCACGTGGGGGCAGATCCGGTCCGGGTGGTCGGCCATCACGGCGATCAACTCCGGCGTGACCTCGACCGCCTCGATGCTCGAAATCCGCACTCGGCAGCGGCCGGCCAGTTCGACGATCCGGCCTACCAGACGGGCCAGATCGATTCGGCGGTCGTTGGGGCCGGGGCTGGCGAAGTCGACGCCGTAGTGGCCCAGGTGAATGCCCGTCAGCACGATCTCCCGGTAGCCGTGATCGACCAGTCGGCGAATCTCGTCGAGCACGTCGTCGACCGGCCGGCTGGAGAGCACGGGCCGGACCCGGGGGATGATGCAGTAGCTGCACGGCATCCGGCAGCCGTCCTGCACTTTGACGTACGCCCGATGCCGCCGCCCGAACGAGGAGATGCCGCCGGGCAGGTCGACCAGCCCGAATCGAGCGAGCAGCTCCGGGAGTTGACGCTTGTCGGTCACGACCTCCACGACGCCCGGCAGGGCGGCGACCACGTCCGGGGCCCGGGTCGCATAGCAGCCCATCACGACGATCTCGGCGTGGGGATTCTGCCGGGCAAGCTGGCGAACGACCTTGCGGCTCTTGAGATCACTCTCGCTGGTCACCGTGCATGTGTTGACGATGCACAGATCCGCCGGCTCGCCCTTGTCCGCCTCGCGATACCCCAGCCGCAGAAGCCCCTCGCGGACGTACGCCGTCTCATACTGATTGACCTTGCAGCCGAGGGTGAGGGTCTTGAAGGTCGGCATGGTGGGAGGAAGATGGAAAGGAATGATGGATGCCCAATGAGGAATCGTTCTCAACCGAGGTCGTCCACCATTGGCCATTCCTCATGCGCCGTTCATCATTCCCCGGGGACCGGCTCGATCGTTGCCCACATCGAGCCTTTGCAGTCGTCGATCTCACCGTCCTTGCCGAAAGCGTGGATCTGGTCGCGCTTCAGCTCGGCGTGTTCCTTGGTGGTGGTCAGCACGATGGCACGGCCCTGGGTGTCGACCTCCTTGGCGATCTGGCGGCCCCTTTCGCGCGGGTAGCCGAACAACTGCTGCATCATCGTGGTCACATAGTCGTAGGTGTGATCGTCGTCGTTCCACAGGATGACGTGGTAGCGGGGCTGGTGCTTGGGTCGCCGCTCGTCCCGCGGTTTGCGGCGGCGGCGTGTTCCCCGGAGCGGCTCGACCACGCCGATCTGGTCGCTCTCAGCCATCGCAACGTCCTCAGTCCGGCTTTTTCCCGGGCCCCCATTGGCTGGACTCGCACAGAAGCATTATATTGTAGGCTTTGTGCGCGGGGAATTGTCCCCCCCATACTGTTGGTTCCCGAGGGTCTCCTTGCCATGCCGGCGATTGACGAGTATCTGGCTTCCCAGGCCGAGCGGTTCGAGCAGGAGCTTTGCCAGCTATTACGGATCCCCAGTGTCAGCGCCGACCCGGCGTGCCGGAACGACATCGATCGGACGGCTGACTGGGTGGCCAAGCAGTTTCGCCGCCTGGATTTCACCACCGAAGTCGTCCAGACGGCGGGACACCCGCTCGTGCTCGCCGAGTCGCCCCCGGTGGAGGGCACCCCAACAGTGCTCGTCTACGGGCATTACGACGTGCAGCCGCCCGAGCCCCTCGACCAGTGGGATTCGCCACCCTTCACCCCCACCCGTCGCGACGGCAACATCTACGCCCGCGGGGCCGCCGACGACAAAGGGCAGATGCTCACCCATTTGTTCAGCGCCGAGGCTTGGATTGCCGTCCGGCGTAGCTTGCCGGTGAACCTGAAGTTCCTCATCGAGGGCGAGGAAGAGGTGGGGAGCATGGGCCTGGAGCAGTTCATTGCCGAGCATCCCGAGCGGCTGGCCTGCGACTGCATCGTGGTCAGCGACGGCTGCCAGTTCGGCCCCGGTCAGCCGGCCATTACGTACGGCCTTCGGGGGATTCTGTACTTCGAGCTCGAGCTGACCGGCCCGAACCGCGATCTGCACTCGGGCTCGTTCGGTGGGTCGGTCACGAACCCGGCCAATGCCCTGGCGACGATCCTCGCCGCCCTGCTCGACGAGCGTGGCAAGGTCCAAATCCCCGGCTTCTACGACGACGTCGTGCCGATCTCCGAGCCGGAGCGCCGCCAGTTCGCCATGCTGCCGTTCGACGAAAAACAATACTGGGCCCAGCTCGGCGTCTCGGACGCCGCCGGCGAGGCGGGCTACACGGCGCTGGAACGTCGTTGGGCCCGGCCCACGTTCGATGTCTGCGGGCTGACCAGCGGCTACCAAGGGCAAGGGGCCAAGACCGTTCTGCCGGCCAAGGCATCGGCCAAGATCAGCTTCCGGCTGGTCCCCAAACAGGATCCCAAGAAGATCACGGAGGCGCTCCGCGCCAGACTTGCCGAGCTCTGCCCGCTGGGGATCTCGCTGAAGCTGACGGGAATGGCCGGATCGCCCGGCCTGCTGGTCCCGCTCGACAGCCCCTACGTCCAGGCGGCGGCTCGGGCGATCGAATACGCGTTCGGTCGCTCGCCCGTCTTCACGCGCGAAGGCGGCTCGATCCCCATCATCGCCACCATGCACAAGACGCTCGGGGCCGACGCGCTCCTTTTGGGCTGGGGCCAGGACGACGACAACACGCACAGCCCCAACGAGAAGCTCTCGCTGGCCGACTTCCACCGCGGCATCAAAGCCAGCGCCCGGCTCTGGCAGGAGTTGAGCAAGATTCGGGTCGGCGACGGGTGAGGAGGGATACTCCTTCTGAATGAACAGGGAGTGACACCGTGGTCTGTGCGCCACCGCGAACGGTTCCGTGGAAACTGCGGCTCAAGTGGCTTCGCGAGCGGCCGGTAGCCCTCCTTCTCGGCGTCTTTCTGGTGGGCGTCCCCCCGGCTTTGTTCCCCCTACACTATTGGATCCTAACACGGATCGAGAGCCAAGTGGCCGGAGGAATCGACTACCATACGCTGAGCCGCCACGGAAAGGATGCGTCGGGCAACGTGGTCGGCGTTTCCCTTGGCGAGGACATTACACTCTACGGGGAGCAGCCCTGGATTGTGGCCTACCAGTTCGAGGCAGATGGGCGCGAGCACAGCGGCGAGATGAAGACCCTCGACCGCTCCGTTGTCGCCGACTGGCAAGCAGGGCATCCGGTGCACGTGAAGTATCTCGGGCCGGAATCGATGATCACCGACGTGAAGCCTTACAGGATCCCGATCTGGAAGATCTACGTCATTTGCGTGGTTGGCAACATGGGCGTCGGGCTACCGTTTCTAGCGTATGCCATCGCCGGAATGCGCAACAAAGCGACGCTCTACAGGTCCGGCCTGCTGACCAGGGGGAAGATCAGCGCTATGCGCTTGGCGACGTGGCTGGGATTCATGCCGCTTTTCAGGTTCCGATTCAAGGTGACCTACCGTTTTCAGGACCATGACGGAAACGAGGTGCTGGGCTCCTCGATCAGCACGAACGTCGCCCTGTTGAACGGCGGGAAGCAGGGCGATCCAGTCGACGTTCTTTTTCTGGAAAGCCGCCCCGAGGTCAACTGTCTGGCGGAAGAGCAAGATCTTCTCGCATTGGCTGAGACCCGTTAACCTCGCTTGACAACACGTACCCGTTTCCCGCAGTCGGGCTTCTGCCGCCAGCCACTTGGCACTACGAACTCGCAACTCGTAACTCCTTACTCCCAACTCCTTACTCCCAACTCCCCACTCCCATGCTCGACCGCAAATTCATCGTCGAAAACCCCGACCAGGTCCGAGAGAACTGCAAGCATCGCGGCGTCGAGGTCGACGTCGATCGGTTCGTCGAGCTCGACGCCCGGCGTAAAGACTTGCAGGTGCAGATCGACGAGCTGAACCGTCAGGCGAACCAGGTCTCCAAGTCGATCGGCAAGGCCAAGGACCAGGCCGAGCGCGAGGCCCGCAAGGAAGAAGGACGCCGCTTGCGCGAGCAGGTGGCCGAGGCCAAGGCCGAGATGGACCGGGTCGCCGCCGAGCTGGACGCCGTCCACAAGTCGATCCCCAACCTGTCGCACCCGGACGCCCCCGTCGGCGCCGACGACGCGGCCAACCTGGAGATCATGCAGGGCAAGACCCCGCGACCGGACTTCGATTTTCCGCCGCTCGACCACGTCGATCTCGGCGAGAAGCTCGATCTGGTCGACCTGGAAGCGGCCGCCCGGGTGGCCGGGCACGGGTTCTACTTCCTCAAAAACGAGGCCGTGCTACTGGAGCTCGCCTTGCAGCATTACGCGGTCACCACGCTCATCGGCGAAGGGTTCACGCCGACCACGACCCCCGACCTGGCCCGAAACGAGATCCTCGAAGGCATCGGCTTCATCCCCCGCGGGCCGGAGACGCAGATCTACAGCGTCGAAAACACCGACCTGAGCCTGGTGGCCACCGCCGAGATCACGCTGGGCGGGCTGATGGCCGGCCAAATCCTCGACGCCGAGTCGCTCCCCGTCAAGCTCTGCGGCATCAGCCATTGCTTCCGCACCGAGGCCGGCGCCCATGGGCGCGCCACCCGAGGGCTCTACCGCGTCCACCAGTTCACCAAGATCGAGATGTTCGCCTTCACGCTCCCGGGTGAGAGCGATCGGATGCTCGACCACATCCGCCAGGTGGAGTGTCGTCTGTTCGACGGGCTGGGCATCCCGTACCGCGTGGTCGACACGGCCACCGGCGACCTGGGCGGCCCGGCCTATCGCAAGTTCGACCTCGAAGCCTGGATGCCCGGCCGCGGCGAGTGGGGCGAGGTCACCAGCGCCTCCAACTGCACCGACTACCAGGCCCGGCGCCTCAACATCCGCTACAAGCAGAAAGGCCAAAAAGGCACCCAGTTCCTCCATACCCTCAACGGCACCGCCATCGCCGTCAGCCGGGCCCTGATCGCCATCCTCGAAAACTACCAGCAGGCCGACGGGTCGGTGGTCGTACCAGAGGTCTTGCGAACAATGCTCGGAAAGGACAGAATTGAGCCGAGGGCATGACTGGCGCAAGTGACGATCTGCACCAAGGGCGGCTTCTTCTTCCGTCGCCGCGAAACTCGCAACGGCCCGCTAGTGACGAACTTCCTTTTCTGGAACGTGAACGGCAAACCCCTCGAAAGTCGAGTTGCTAGCATCGTGCGCACGCACGACATCGACGTGGTCGCACTCGCGGAGTGCGATCCAACCTCCGGGGCGTGGCTGGACGCGATCAGCGATGTGCAGCAGTGCCCCTACTACCAAGGCACTACGCTTCTCGACAGTATCGCCGTGTATACACGTTTCCGCCAGCGAACCATGGAGGAGGATCCGCGGACTCGCGTCAGCGCGCATCAGTTGTTTCTGCCGGGCGGCAAGGATGTGGTCCTCGTCGTGGCCCACTTGCCAAGCAAGCTGTTCTGGCAAGCTGATAGCCAGAGTCAGTTGTGCACCGAGTTCGCGGCTCAAGTGCGACGTTTGGAGACGCGCGTCGGGCATTCACGGACCGTGCTGGTCGGGGATCTGAACATGAATCCGTTCGAGGCGGGCGTCGTGTCCAGCCACGGGTTGCACGCCACGATGGCACGGAGCGTCGCCGAACGGGAAACTCGGACCGTCCTCGGCAAGGAGTACGCGTTTTTCTATAACCCGATGTGGGGGCATTTCGGCGATGCCCTGGACGGGCCGCCCGGAACCTACTACGATTCAAGAGCGGAGGCTGTGACCTACTTCTGGAACCTGTTCGATCAGGTGCTCGTGCGACCGGCGCTCCTCGGCGCTTTCGACACGGGCTCCGTTCGAATCCTGGATTCCGACGGCACGGAGTCGCTGCTGAGCAGAACCGGCCTGCCGGAGAAGTCGCAGGCTTCCGATCATCTCCCCATCGTTTTCCGTCTGGACATGTAGCGGGAGGCAGACGCCATGGCAGAGGCAGCGCGAGACCTGTGGCCGCCGGACATCGACGTGAAGTCGGTCGTACCGCCCGTGGTCATCCTCAGAGAACAGGCTTCTCTCCTGGCTGAGAGAACAAGAAGCCTTGTCCGCGGGGAGGTTGAGTCGGAGGAGAAGCTGGCCGAGTCGGTTGAGCAATACCTTACCGACGCCCTCAAGCCCGAGAATCGAATCGAGTACAAACACACGTTGGTGCTCGTCACGCCTGCGTTGGAAAGTTACCGCTACGTGCTGCTCAGCGTGAGGCACGATTTCCAGCCTTATCCTTGCAGGGCTGTTTTTCACCCGGATCCAACGTGGGACATAGAAGGCGAAAGCAGCCTGCCGAACGAACAGGAGTTCGTCGGCTGGCTCAAGCACATGCTCGCCCGTCCCGAAACGAAGCGGGTGATCCAGGCCCTCCTCTATCAGGCGCAAGAGAGCTAGGTGCGACTGTCACTTGAGTCATCAAGCACTAAGGAACGTGAAGTTCGTGTGCACACGCCATCGATTGCCAATCCGATCCGCCCAAGCTGTCCCTGGTGAGGTGATTGCGAGTAGTGCTGTGCTCGGTAGGCTGGACATCGCCCGGGGTGCGCATGCCGCCGGGGGCGAGGAGCTGAAGATCGCCCTGGTCGGCTGCGGCGGACGCGGCACCGGGGCCGCGGCGCAGGCGCTGGGCACGCCCGAGCCGGTCAAGCTCTGGGCCATGGCCGACGCGTTCGAGGATCGGCTGGAAGCGAGCCTGAAGCAGCTCTTGAGTGGCGGCAACGTGAGCCGCGGCACCGCCGAAGGGCTGGCCGAGAAGATCGATGTGCCGCCCGAGCGCCGGTTCGTGGGCCTCGAAGCCTACCGGCAAGCCGTCGACTCCGGCGTCGACGTCGTGCTTCTGACCACCCCGCCCGGCTTCCGGCCCGGGCAGTTCGAGTACGCCGTCGGGCAGGGGAAGCACGTGTTCATGGAGAAGCCGGTGGCGGTCGACAGCCCCGGCGTGCGCAAGGTGCTTGCCACCGCCGACGAGGCCAAACGCAAAGGGCTGAAGGTCAGCGTCGGGCTCCATCGTCGCCACGACCCCGTCTACCAGCGGAACGTCCGGCGGATCCGCGACGGGGCGATCGGCCGTGTCCGCTTGCTTTGCGCCTACAGCAACCGGGCCGGCACCGGCAAGTACCTCCAGCGCACGCCCGAGATGACCGAGATGCAGTACCAGGTCGGCCACTGGTACTACTTCACCTGGCTGAGCGGCGACTTCATCGTCGAGCAGAGCGTTCACATGCTCGACGTCTGCAACTGGGCCAAAGGCGATTACCCCATCGAGGCCCAAGCGCAAGGCGGCCGGCAGGTCCGCACCGGCAACGACTACGGGCACATCTACGACCATTTTGCCGTCGAGTACACGTACGAGGACGGCGCGAAGCTATTCAGCCAGAACCGGCACATCCGCGGCTGCTGGAACAACATCGCCCATCACGCCTACGGCACCGAAGGCCACGTCCAGATCGGCGTCGCTCCCACCTCCGATCGACGCCGCGACCGGCAGCCCGCCAACCCGTACCAGATCGAGCACGACGTGCTCTTCGACGCGATCCGCAACGACAGGCCGCGCGCCGAGGCCGAGTACGCCGCGATGAGCACGCTGACCGCCATCATGGGCCGCATGGCCGCCTACTCGGGCCAAGCCGTCACCCGCGACCAGGCCCTCAACTCCACCCTCGACCTCTCCCCCGAGGGCTACACGTGGGACGCCACGCCGTCGGTCCTGCCCGACAAGAACGGGGACTATCCAGTAGCCATGCCGGGCGTCACGAAGGCTTGGTAGCACATTTTCGACCGTTCACGGCGTTCGACGCAAGTAGCAGGCACACGCCGTGTGCCGTCAGCAGATGTCACGTTCACGTCAGACCAACGACGCGTCCGAAGAACTCTCCGGCGTACTGGTCGTCGCGCGGACGGCACACGGCGTGTGCCTGCTACTTTGCCGGCCGAGAGACAACTTCCTGATTTTGGAAGGCGACAGTCCCAAGGGAGTGGTGCGTTTCACGCGCTCTACCTGTTCTTGGATCGTCGCTTCCCGAACGCAGGGGCGTCGCACTCGCCGCCGGCGCGGCGAATCGTCCCGTTCGCCCGGCCCAGCCGGGAGAAGTTGGAAGCACCCCGGGGCGGCCAGAAATGGCCTTGAGGCTCGGTGCTAACATGGTATGCTCGAACGTGTTAGGCTGACAACCGCATGCCCGCAACCCCCCAGAATCCGCCGTCCAGGTGTCCAACAAAGCCAGCGATGACACGCTCTAAACCCAAGCCTCACAACGCGTTGCGTCGAAAACATTTGTTGGACGGTTTTTCTTGGTTCGCACGAGCTTTCCAAGTGCTTTCGTACCCGGGGCTTGCGCAAGCGACCTCGTCCAAAAAGGGCGTTTTTCCCAGTACATGGCGTGCGCGCAGGTGGCCTATGACCCTGTAGCACCTGCGCTGGAACCCCAGCGCATTCACCATGGGGCCCCAGC
>DATKZH010000556.1:0-2495 GCA_035528065.1 Thermoguttaceae bacterium
GTTCAGCGGGGGCTCGGGGGCGGGCTCGGGCTCCTTGTCCGCATCCGGTTCGCGTCGCTTCCGTTCCTGCTCGACGTGTCGATCTGTAGCTTCGCTCTCACTGCGTCGCTCCTTAAGTAAGGCTGCCACCGTCGTTTCGCCCTCGTGCAATGCAGTCCATATTCCAACGACTGTTATGCGGTCGCTAACGCTCCAGCCCATGGCCTTGGGTTTACCGACGAGTTCTTCGAGGTCCTCCAGCCGCACTCCCAACGCCTTGAACTCAGCGACGATCTTGTCTACCGTCTCGGCGTCAAGAGTTTTGGCCAGCGTCTTGCGGCACTCATTTTCAAACCACGCTTTTAGGGCCGCGTTCACGCTCCGGTTGATCACCTCACGCACCCGAATAGATGCCTGTGCCTTCACCACGACGTTGAAGAACCGGTCTTCCGAGTATCGTCTCCTCACGCCACCTTTCGCCTTATAGAACGCCGACACAACACCGGAGTCTTGCCAGATGCGGCCGTTTTGGAGATCGGTGAACGTCGCCTCGACCTGCACTCTGGTCGCGTCATCATCCAGTGGAATCGCGGACGACCGTATGCGATTGAACCGATACAACTCCGCAAAGACCTCGGCTGCCCGGACCGACAATCCTTCGGCAAATTTTTCCTTGCCGTCGTCGTCCTTGCCGACTGGCTTGCGATAAATAGCGGTCCTGGCGAAGTCGGGGAACTCTTTCAGCAACGCGGCGAGTTGCCGCTTGATCGCGCCCAAGTCCCGCGGCCGTGCGCGGCACTCGGCCATGATCGTCTCGTTCTCCATCCGCATCTGCATCAGATCACCACGCTCTGCCATCGTCTTCGCGATAACGCTATCGAGCAGGTCCGGTGAATCCATGGCGGGCGGGGCGTCTACGGTCCTTGATTGGTCTGTACTCATGCGTTCAGCCTTTCTATAAGTTTTTCCTCCGCCTCCAGCAGAGCGTCACGAAACGCACAAACCTTAGCGGACAGCATTTCTATGTATTCCTCGTCGCGCTCTGCACGCACGCAGAACAGGGCGAGTTTCGAGTCCTGGATACGGGGGTCGTAGGAAATAAAGTCCCACCACTTCCGCCCGCTATTCCACAAGTGCCCCTGGACCTGGGCCACGTGCTCCTTGGGAACCACGCCACCCAGGTAGTATTCGAGATGGACCCGCGTGTCGAACGGGCACTTGGCTTCCACCCCGCCGTCGTCGCCCACCAGCCGGTCGGGCGAGCCGCCGATGTGTTTCTCGGTCGCATGGTTCACGAATCCGACTTGGGTGCAGGTCAGCCTCGTCCGTGCCTCGTACACCCGTATCGCGGCGGCCTCGTGTGTGTTACCCCACTCCGTCGCGCGGTTGCCGCCGAATCCCTGGGGCAGGCGGGTGAGTCGCTCGGCCAGCAGATCGAGCATGTAGCTCTGGGCCGTCTTGCTCCAGGGGGACTTCGTTCGAGATTCGGGCAACAACTCCACGAACCGGCTGGCGGTGACCTTGCCAAGCCGCTCGGCGAGCCATTCAGCCGATCCTTGTTCACTCACGCCGGCTCTCCCATCGCTTTGCAGACTGCCAGCAGCCCATCGCGGACCTTGACCTGCCAGTGCGGCGCGTCTGGCCAGAGTGTTTCGCTGAATTCATCGACCGCATTCAACAGGGCGGCAGACGGCTCCCAGTCCGGCTTTTTAGTACGCCGCGGCCTACCAATCGGCCAGATCGCTTCCACTTCCCGGTCGGTGTCGGACTCTGCCGCCAGCGGGCCATGGGGGCCAGACCAAAGATCAAAGTCACCATTCGGATAGGCTGTTCCACATCGCTTCTCGCTCTCGATGTAGCACGTAATGGGATTGCCGCGATTCTGGGCTTCATGGCTGGCTAGTGCGATGCTGGGAAACTGAGGTACGCCCTGATTCGCCGCGGCGTGTTCGCGGACGGTCGGGCAGTCAAGCTCGGAACAGTCGGAATCCGGTAAATAGTGCTGTGGGCAATCGACGCACTTGATCAGGTGATCCACAGCGTCGGCAGCCTCTTCGGGCGTGGCCTCCGCCTCGGCGATCGGCGGGTTCTCGGGTGGCCTCATCGTTTCGTTGAACCCAGAGCAAACGTCGCCCTTGGCTTGGTGGTTGTCCTTGTAGATGCACGTAAAGGTGTAGCGGCATCGTTCGCATTGATGAACCGGCGGGGTCTCGGGAGCGTCGCAGTTCTCCGCCGCGTCAAGCTGCTCCTCGCCCAGGCCGATGGTCCCGTTGCGAGCGTGCGCCTCGGCACGCGCGATCCGGCGCGTAACTTCCCGCCGGTGGACCGTCACCCCCCTCGGGGCATCGATCCCCAGCCGAACCTTGTCGCGCCGGATCTCGACGACCACCACCTTGATGTTGTGGCCGATGTCAATGAATTCATCTTGTTTCCGGGAAAGTACCAGCATCGTGTTCTCCTTTCATGCCGGGCCGCGCCGTCGTGGTTTGGCCCGGTATCGTCCGTGGTGATTAGCG
>DATKZH010000557.1:0-37297 GCA_035528065.1 Thermoguttaceae bacterium
TTCCCAGTACATGGCGTGCGCGCAGGTGGCCTATGACCCCGTAGCACGTGCGCTGGAACCCCAGCGCATTCACCATGGAACCCCAGCGCACTACCCCTGGGGCCCGCGCGCACGTGCGCTCACGGTATCTGAAGGGGGTAGCACCCCTCATGCGTGGCAAAACCACGGCGACCGCCGAAGTGACGGCGTCCAAGAATGAGTGCGCAGCAGGCGCCAGGGAGTGGTGAGCGGCGAGTAGCCGTAGGGTGCGTGAAACCACCCCTTTAAAGCCAGCAATTATAGCGTTGCTAGCTTTCTTGTGAAAGATACCTGTAGTGTGTTAGCGTGTCATGGGAGTTGAGCCTGACTTCAAGCTCTGGAGGCAATTCCGATGACACGCGAGGATCTTTTGCGGTTGTATGTTTCGCAGACTCCGGTAGCCGTGATGGTGCGGGCGACGTTGGAGAATACGTTTGCACCCGAGGCCCTGGATCGGTTGTTTGCCCAAACCGCGGTGCGCCAGCGGTGCGGGGAGTTGCTTTTTTCCAGCGTGGTGGAGTTGATGAGCCTTGTCGTCTGTAGGAGTGAGCCCTCGATCCATGCCGCCTACCAGCGGAACCAGGCAAAGATCGGGGTGGCGGTTCAGTCGGTTTACAACAAACTGGACGGGATCGAGCCGCAGGTCTCGGCGGAGTTGGTGCGTCATACGGCCCGGCGTCTGAAGCCGGTGATCGAGGCCTTGGGGGGCACGGTGTGGGAACCGTTGCCTGGCTATGAGGTGCGTATTCTCGACGGAAACCACCATCCGGCCACGGAGCATCGGATCCGCGAGTTGCGTACGACCCGGGCGGGAGCGTTGCCGGGCCAGACGCTGGTCGTCTTGGACGCGAGACGGAGGCTGATCGTGGGCGCCTTTCCTTGCGAAGACGGCCACGCCCAGGAGCGGAGCTTGTTGCCGGAAGTGCTTCTCCGAGTGGAGCCAGGCCAAGTGTGGATCGACGACCGCAACTTCTGCACCACGATGTTTCTGTTCGGCATCCACCGTCAAGGCGCGTTTTTCGTCACTCGCCAGCACGCCTCGACGCTCTATTGGGAGCCGATCGGCAAGCGGCGGAAGGTGGGGCGGATCGACAGCGGCGTGGTGTATGGACAAGCCGTGCGTTTGACCAATCCGAAGGATCGCTCTTCCTTCGAGGTCCGCCGGATTACGGTCCGACTTGACAAGCCGACGCGCGACGGAGATACGGAAATCCACATTCTCAGCAACCTGCCCAAGCGTGTCGGGGCAAAACGAATCGCGCAGGCATACCGACGTCGCTGGAGCATTGAAACGGCATTTGGCGAGTTGGCCACGGTGCTCAACAGCGAAGTGGAGACGCTCGGTTATCCCAAGGCGGCCTTGTTTGCGTTTTGCGTGGCCTTGGTATCGCACAACATGATTCGCATCGTGCGTGCGGCGCTCGCTGCGGTGCACGGCGAGGATCGCATCGAAGAGGAAGTCTCGGCTTACTACTTGGCCAACGAGATCGCGGTGCATTGGGGTGGGATGATGGTCGTGTTGCCGCCGTCGTACTGGACGCGGCGGTTCGCCCACCTGCGTCCCAAGCAACTGGCCGCATTCCTCCGCGAGGTCGCGCAAGCCGCAGACCTCTGCAAGTACCGGAAACATCCCCGCGGTCCCAAGAGGCCGCCGCCGAAACGAAGCAGCGGGAAAAAACAGAAACACGTCTCCACCGCGCGGCTCGTAGCTCAACGAGCGAAAACCGTAAAATGCTAGCTTTAAAGGGATGGGTGCGTGAAACGCACCACCCATGATATGACCAAGTGTCACGTCATCCGCGTTGCCGCGGTCGCTCCGCGTGGTGGCATTCCCTGCCTTGAGCAAGAATGGTGCGTTTCACGCACCCTGCTTCTCTGAGAACCACCTCCATGAAGAGACCCCCGATTGGCTAAGGCGGATTGTAGCCTGCCCCGGTGGGGGGAGTCAAGCCAGGAAGCCCCGTTGCGACGGCCGCGGGCGACGGCCATGCGAGGAGCTACCGAATCGCGTCCCCCGCCGCCCGGGTGAAGAGGGAGACGAGCGTTTCGGAATCGATCGTCTCGGGGTGGAAGTGGACGGAGCCGTCGCCGTAGAGGAAGTTGGCGCCTCCGGGGTGGAAGCTGTAGATCTCGTTGTTGTTCGTGCAGTTGATGATCGGCGAGCCGCCGCAGAGGAGGTGAATCCAGAACTCCGCCGCCCGGTTAGACCACTCGGCGCCGGTCACGTCGGTCCTGCCCGTCGCCTTGCGGTGGTAATACCCGATGGGCCGGCCGGCGACCAACGCGCCCCGGCCGACCGTCGAACAGGACCGGCCCCGTCCCCGCGCCCGAGATGCCCAAAGAGCAGTGAATCCGGCGAGGTGCACGTCCCGTGGTTCGCTAGGCGGCTGCCCCCACGCATGGTTCCCGGTCCTTTCCCTTGGGGGCCCCGACCGCCGGATTCCAGGCTGCGGATCCACGTCGAAGCCCTAAGCCGAAGTACTTCAGCCAGGTGGTTTCAACGGGCCTCGCCGAGGCCCCAATGTAGCAGATGCATCCTGTGGGTCAAATACTCGGTGTACGAATTTCGCGGCGGGTCCGGTCGACTGGCGTGCGTGTCGGTGGGCCGTGCTCGGGTACCCCCCCTTTTTTCTTGGGTACCCAAAGCGTCCGCTTCGAGACCGGGTCGCGACGCTAACCTATTGGCTACAAAGATCTTCTGAACGTCGGAGGCCCTTCGCGCGCCCGGTGGCGGACCGGCCGGCTTGTCGCGGACGATCCCCGGTGATAGGCTGAAACCGTTCCCCCCTGATGGAAGCAAACGCCGCCTCCGACACCGGATTATCGCCCCCCCCGGGGGCGGCACGCGACCGAGGCAATCCGCCGGTGACAAGAGGTGGGCCCTTGCCGGGGCTATTCTGCTCGTGGTGGAGCCGGTGGCGAATGGCTCAAGAAATACTCCGGGAGAAAGCAAATGATACGGCTGGCCACTCTCACGCTGCTGATGTTTTCGGGGCTCGCCGTTGCGCAGGCTGACGAGCCGACGGATGAGATGGTGCAGAAGTGGATCCGCCAGCTTGACAGCGATCGGTTCGGCGAACGAGAACAGGCCACACGGTCGCTTATTGAAGCTGGGACCAAGGCGATTCCCGCCGTTGCGGAGGCGGCCTGTTCGAAAACATTGGAAACACGCCACCGGGCGTTTGGGATCCTCCGCACACAGCTTGACTCCCTGAGCCTGGAGACTCGCCGCGAGGCGATTGCCGCGCTCGAAGGGCTGGCTGCCAGTGGCAGGGAGTGCGTATCACAAACAGCCCTCGAGCTCTTGAGCCCGCCGCCCGAACTGCTGGCATGGATCGAGCGGGTGGGCGGCGAATATGAGGTGGATGAATCCTCGCTGCACAAACCGGTCTTCGAACTGCGCCTCGACCGCACTCGCGGCATCGACCCGGGATTCTCTCCCGACCCGGTGAGCGACGAGAGCCTGAGTTCGCTGAAATCGTTGCGCGAACTGAGAGTGCTGACGCTCGAATCCCGTGGGCGTCTTACCGACGCGGCACTGAAACACGTGGGCGCGCTCATCCAGCTCGAGTCGCTCAATCTCCGGTGCACCAGGATTACGGGGACGGGACTTGCGGACCTGCGCAGTCTGTCGCGGCTGGAGACACTGGACCTGGGCCTTTGTTCAGAACTGTCCGAAAGCAACCTGGGCCATCTTCAACTGCTTCCGAACCTCCGCAACCCTGCATTCGAGGGGGGCTCCAGGGGCTGGTCCAGCAAGGATAGTTGGGTGCAAAACCTTCGTCGGGCGCGGTACCGTCGCAGGACTTCAAATGATTATTGGTCCGGCAGGCTCACGGAACTTCGCGGGGGCATCACCGATGGCGGTGTGGCGCTGGTCAAGGATTTGCCGCGGCTCGAATCACTGTCTCTGGTCAAGACGCAAATAACGGATCACGCGTTGGCACTTTTGGAAAGTCGAGCCACGCTTGAAACGCTGGATCTGGCCCAAACGGCCGTTACCGACGCCGGGCTCGAACATCTTGGGAAACTTACCAACTTGCGGGAATTATCACTCGACTTGACACTTGTCGGCGACGAAGGCCTGGCCCACCTTCGCAATCTGAAGAATCTTGAGCAGTTGTCTCTTTCGGGGACCGGCACGACGGACGAGGGACTCAAGCATCTCCAGAACCTGGAGAAGCTGACCTCACTTGACCTCAGCTATGCCGAAGTGACCGATGCGGGGCTGAGATACCTTGAATGCTTGCAGAACTTGGAAAAGGTCGATTTGTCAAAGACCCAAGTGACCCCTACCGGTCTGGTCCGGCTGGCGTCTGTGCTGAGGCACGTTGATTTCAAAAGAGCCGCCGTATCAGCAGGTATTGCCCACGTGGACCAGGAGGACGACGTTGTCTCGGTGAGCCTCGGCGGGAGACCCATATCCGACGACGACCTGGCTCATCTTCGAGCGTTTCCGAAATTGGAGCATCTGGCGCTCGCTGATACTCCGATCACCGACGCCGGTCTGGTCCATCTGCAGGAATTGACGAATCTGAAAACACTATCGCTGAGTCGAACTTCGGTGACCAACGCGGGGCTCGAGCACCTCCGAGGGCTAAAGGAACTTGAATACCTGGGGATCGAGGATACCCGGATCACCTACCGCGGACTCCGACGCCTCTTCGTCGAGGAGCAGAATCGACCCTTGCGGGATGCACTCCGCGCCGGTCGTTTTCTGGAACCGGGAGATGGCGACGGCCCTTTCACGCTTGACCTTTCGAATTGCGACGTTGCGGACGACGATCTCGCTCAGATTGTCCGACTGGACAACCTCAACGCGCTTCTTCTGGAGAACACCAACGTGAGCGATGCCGGCGCGTCGCACCTGCCACATCTGGAGCAGCTCGAGACCCTCTGGCTCGACGGCGAGAGAATCAGCGGCGAAGCGTTGCGCCACGTCGGCCGTTGTGCTGCCCTGAAGAAGCTCTGGTTAACCGACACGCGGGTCAATGGGCAGGATCTTGAGAGGCTTCAGAGTCTGGACGGGCTCGAAGTGCTGAACCTTTCGGGCAGCAACGTCGCGGACCCGGCCGCCGCGCAGTTGGGGCAACTGAAATCGCTACGCGTATTGATCGTCGACTGCGACCAATTGTCGGGTGAGGCGATCGCCGCCCTCGAAGAACAACTCCCTGCCGCCACGATCTATCGTAGTCAGAAACGGGCCATTGCCGTTTGGCGAGGCTTTGAGCGCCGGCTTCGACTCTTGCCGCAGGGCAGCACCAGGGTCAAGGAAACGCGCCCCGTTAGTACTCGCGTCAACGGTCCGGAGGATCTGATTGCAGAGTTCGGGGACAAGTACTTTGAGGAAGCCGACAACGTGTCGTTGCCCAGCTCGCCGACGAAGTTCCAGCTCGAATCCCTGAGAGATCTCAAGTCCGTGCAATCGGTGAGTCTGTTTGCATCCCAGGAGGCTGCCAACGTCCTCCCGCATCTCAAAGAGTTGCCGAATCTCGAAAGCGTTTCTCTGTCGCGATCGAACGTCACCGATGCGGACTTAAGACACGTGGGTGATCTAAAGGGTCTCAAGAGGCTGTCAATCTACGAAATCGGTATTTCGGAGGCCGGAGCCGCTCATTTGAAAGGCCTCACCAACCTTGAGGAGCTAAGGCTTTTCCGGACGAAAATCACGGACGAGGGGCTGGCTTGCGTGCGTGACATGAAGCAGTTGAAACGGCTTTTTTTGAACGGGAACCCAATAGACGCAGGGCTTGAGCACATAAGTGGCCTGGAGAATCTCAGTTGGCTCGAGCTTGGGGAGACCCACGTGACGGATGAGACATTGCCGCATTTCTATGGACTCACAAATATCCGGACTTTGGGCTTGCGGGGCACGTTTGTCACCTACGATGGCGCCAAGCGATTGGCGGAAAGACTGCCCGAGGCCCGCGGTCTTTCTCCCAATGCCTTTCCCGGCGCAGTGCCCGAAGAGCGCGCGTCGGTCGTCAAGCTCGCGGCATTGCGAGTCAGAATGCGTGCCAACGAGGACGGCCAAGTCGTCTCGGCCAACTTGACAGACTGTACAGATGGTTCTAAGGCGTTGGCCTTTGTCAAGGATCTGAAGAACCTGACCAAGTTGCGGCTTCAGTCGGGGAGCACCGACCGGGAACTCGCCGCAATCCAAGACCTGACGGACCTCTCGGAGCTCTCGCTTTACCAGAGCCGGGTCACGTCTGCGGGGTTGGGGCAGCTTGCCGGTTTCAAGGGGCTAAGAACGTTGCGCTTGGCGTGTAGCCAGATCGGCGACCAGGAGGTCGAACCTCTGACGAGGCTGCAATCGCTCGAGCATCTGTATTTGTGCCGCGCCGACGTCACCGATACGGGTGTCGCGCATCTGAGGAAACTCGAGAATCTCAAGGTTCTCCATCTCGATGGGACTAGGGTGACCGATGCGGGACTTGAGCACTTGAAGCACTTGTCCCAGCTCGAGCGTTTGTCTCTTTCCAAGACTTCGGTGACCGAAGCAGGGGTCGCGAAGCTCCAGAAGGTCTTACCCAACTGCACGATTAAAGCGTTCGAGTAGGATCCGCCAACGGGACTACGGAAAGGCCGTTTGACGACGGCCCCTTGGATTTCCGGGGGAAAAGAGCACCGTCCCGCTCGGTTGTGCTGGACCATGCCAGGCGATAGGCTGGAAGTGTCTCGCCCCCCTGATAAAAGGAAGCGCCGCTTCAGCCACAGACTTCTCGGGGCAACCTCGCGAGGCACGAGCGATCGAGGCAATCCGCCGGAGCCCACAAAATGGACCCTGCTGTAGGTATTCTGCTGGCGGTGAACCTGGTGGCTGGAATCGGGGGGGCGATTCTTCTGGCCGGGATGCTCGGCCGGGTCCACGGGGCGCCCGGGAGGAGAAGCCGGTGCTTCGCAATCCTCATTGCCGTTTACTTTGTCGAGGGCGTTGCGCTGGCCATGGGGATGGGAATCCCGGTGTTCAGCGTCGGGCTGGCGGTGGTCTGGGGAGTTGTCTTCGCGCGGTGGCTCCGCCGGGCCGCGGCGCCGGTGCGTGCGATCCTGAAAGCGGCGGTGTGCCTGTCCTTGTACACCAGCCTGCCGGCACTCTCCTTCCTGGTTGTCCCCCTGCTGATGTGGTTCGCCGGCTGGCCCATTCTCAGCGCCGAGGCGGGACAGCGGTTCGGCATCCCGGGCTTCCTGCCCTGGCCGGTAGGGACGATCCTCGGCTTCTACGCGGTCACGTGCCTGGGCGGGGCCCTGCTGAAGACGACCATCACCACCGGCGAAGTCGGTCTGCTGATCCGTCGTGGATAAGAGTGGAGTCAGCGCGCCGTTCGTCGCAAGGGCCGACACCGACCCCCGGACCGCGCTCACCCCGACCCCAGCAAAGAACCGCTCGTTGCCAGAGAGTCGGCGCCGACCTGCTACCAGATGGTGTTCAACAGGACTTCCATCGCCACGACTTGAACCGAAAGCAGGCAGAAGGTGAGGCCGATCTCCGGAGCGGGCCGCTCGGCCGGTCCTGAGCGGCCGAGCGGCCGGGTGGCGGAGATCACGACGAGGGGAACCATGAAGAGCCAGATCCGCTCGACCTCCAGCGTGTAGAGCGGCGCGGCCGCGAGGATCCCGAGCGCGAGCAGGAAGCTCAGGCTCAGCAGCCGGCCCGACGACCGACCGTCCACCCCGCGCACGTCGCGGAGGGCCTGGCGGAAGAAGAGCACGGCCACGGGAATGCCCGCTCCGGCAAACAGCGCAACGAGGTTCCCGGCGACCAAGTGAGCATACTGCCGCGCCGTGGCGTAGTTGCCGCCGTGCATGATGCCGTGATGTGCCCCAATGGCCGCTCCAAGATTCTCCAACAGGTGGTAGCCCGACCATAAGTAGACCACTGTGAAGAATAACGCCGAGGACGCCGCGGCGCCGGCCAGCGCCCGCAAGACCGCAGGCAGCCTGCGGCGGTCGAGCAGGGCGGTCACCAGGAGCATCGCCAACCCCCAAAGCCCCAGAAAAGCGGCCGAGAACGTCATCATCGCCGAGGCGGCAGCCGTCAGGCCGCCGAGACAACCGAAGAGCCAGGGCCGTCGACTTCGGGCCATCCACAGAAAAAAGTACGTCCACGCCATGGGCACCATGAAGACAGCGTCCATCGACGTGGCCGTGAAGAGCAGGACGTTCGGGGCCAACAGGAACAAGCAGCTCGCCAGGCGCGCGAAACGCTCGTCCAACACCTCCCGGGCAAGGCCATAGACGGCCGGCACCGCCAGCGAGGCGGCCAGGATCGTCGCCAGCGCACCGGCCGCCGGTCCCGGCCAAACGTGGCGATCCACCCACCACAAAAAGAGCACCCCGCCCGGCGGATGCACCTGGCAGTGGATCGGCAACTCCGGCAACCGGGACACGTAGTCGTGCAGGAAGCCGCGGGCGGAGTCGACCAGAGGCACGGCCCCGATGTATTCGGTGCCTTCGAGCAGCACGTACGGCCTCCAAAGGCGATGGGGGCCGCCGTCGATCATGGCCACGGCGCACGCCAGCGCGACGTGCCAGAGCACCAGCGCCGCCACGAACGTGCGTCGCCGCGGCTGGAGGTTCCACGCCCGGCACCGCACCCAGCACCAGTAGCCGACGAGCACGCCGGCCGCCACGAGCAGGCCCGTCTTGAAATGCGGCCTCACGTAGGCATAGAGCGGAACCACCCGATACACGGCGTTTCCCGGTCCCACCACGCCGAGGACCAGCCCCCGGGACAGCATCAGCCATCGGAGCACGAGATGATAACCGGCGAGCAGCGCAAGAAGCGCGAGGGACTGCCGGCCCAAACGCCAGGCGGCGTGCCGTCGGTTCTCCATGACCGATCTCCTCTTCCGTCCTGGCGGAAAGCGCAAAGTGCTGAGCTCTCTTCCGCCGCTTCGGAATCATCCCGCCATTCCTATTCCTCACCGTATGATGGTGGAAAACGGGATGCGCTGCAAGATGGCAGGGCGAGAAGCCACGGAGCCCGCCCGTACGGCTTGCTCGCTGCCGTGAGTCGAGCCAACGGGTGCACCAAGCGTGCCCTACCGGATCACGCCCGCCTCTTCCTCCGCCTTGATCCGGGCGCCGACGTACCGGATGACGTCGCCGAGCGTCGCCTCCAGGGAGCGCTTGGGCTCGTAGCCGATCAGGCGGCCGATCTTGGCCAGGTCGGGCACGCGGCGGATCATGTCCTCGAAGGCGTCGCTGCCGAACGCCTCGGCGTAGGGCACGTGGCGGATCTCCGAGCGGCTTCCGGTCGCCGACCGGATCATCTCGGCCAGCTCGTCGATGGTCACTTCCCGATCGCTCCCGATGTTGAAGATCCCGCCCCGGCTTTCGGGAGTCCGGAACAGGCGCAACAGGGCCCAGACGACGTCGTCGACGTGGCAGAAGCAGCGGCTCTGCCGCCCGTCGCCGTAGACGGTGAGCGGCTCGCCGAGCAGGGCCTGGCGCACGAACCGGGGAACCACCATTCCGTAGGCGCCCGTCTGACGCGGCCCCACGGTGTTGAACAGGCGGACGATCACCGCCGGCAGCCGGGATTGGTGCCAATGGGCCAGGGCGAGGAACTCGTCCAACAGCTTGCTCGCCGCGTAGCCCCAGCGGCGGAAGGTGGGCGGGCCGATCAGGCTGTCGTCGTCTTCCGAGAAGGGGACCTTGGCCGACTTGCCATACACCTCCGAGGTCGACGTGATCAGCACCGGCTTCTCGTGGCGCGCGCAGGCGGCCAGCACCACCGCGGTCCCTTCCACGTTCGTTTGGAGCGTCTTCACCGGCTCGTCGATGATCAGGCGCACGCCCACGGCCGATGCAAGGTGAAACACCCCATCCACGCTGGGGACGCAGTCGCGTACCAGGTCCGCGTCGGTGACGCTGGCCGAGATCACTTCCAGCCGGTCGGACTCCTCGCGATGGGCGAGGTTCTCCTGCCTGCCCGTGGAGAAGTCGTCCAGCACCAGCACCTCGTGCCCCTCGTCCAGCAGGGCCTCGACAAGGTGGGACCCGATGAAGCCCGCTCCGCCGGTGACTAGATATCTCATCCTATCCCCTGTTGAGACCTTCCGTTTGCCCTCGCCGCCGACTCGGTCCGTGCGGGCCGCTTCCCGCGGGCTACGGTCCGCACGAACGGCCTAATCGGCGCAATCAGCACGGTTTCGCACGAGCGGCCGTGCCGCCTCCTCTATTATTCCATCATATACGTGAGCGACGACAACCTCAAGCGGCGTAAAGCCGCCGAGCCGCGCCTCCTTTCCCGCTCCTCAGCCGCAATGCCGGCACGGCCGGCCCAGATTCTGCCCGCGGTCGGTCTGTCGCCGGGAACATGACGCCCCAAGGTCGGAGCGACGTTGCCCGTTCCGGGTATCGCTTGACGCTCCCGAGCGGGCGGCAGTACGATACGCCGTAAGGGTCTGCGCAGAACCAGGTTGATCAGTTGGATGGCACGCCCTGAGGAACCAAGGGCGTGGTGAGTTCACAAAACACGCCCTTCGCCGCGCTCAGGACGTGCCACCCTGACGCAGACTCGTACAAGTCATTTCTGCGCGGGCCCTCACGTGGGCGGGGAGGCGGCCGCCACCTTCGAGTTCCGAGCTTGCCGCAAGCGGTTTGGATAGACGGCAGAAAGAGTAGGGAATGCACCACATGCTGCGCCTGCTGACCATCCTTGCCGTTGCCTCGCTCGCGATCGCAGGGGGCCGGCACGCCGCGCCCGCGGACCGGGCTGAACCAACGGGCGCGCTCTCCGTCGTCTCGGACGGCGAGCTGGTGGCGGCGGTCGAAGCGCTGCCGGACGAACTGCTCGAGACCGAGCCCGGCGGCCCGACGGCCGACAAGCTCTTGCAGGCGTACTACGACTCGATCCGCGACTGGGGTGAGATCGTGCATGGGCGGTTCCAGCCCGTGCCCGGAAGGAGCGGCTGCGGCTACTATGGCCGGGGAGGGCATAACGAAGACGACGTCCGCCCGATCGCCTACGCGGCCATGGTCGGCGCTTTTCTCGCCGAGGTCGAGCCGCCGGGCGACGCGCTCGCGGAAGCGGACCGGGCACGCATGCGCGAGGAGGCGATCGCGGCCCTGCGGTATCTGACCCAGAGCCACGTCACCGGCGGGGGCGCGTGCCTGGACGGTAAACCGTGGGGCGACCAGTGGCAGTCGGCCATGTGGGCGCGTGCGGCGGGGATGGCCGGGTGGATCCTCTGGGCGCGGCTCGATCCGCCGCTGCAACGCTCCGTCGCCCGGCTGGTCGAGCACGAAGCCGACCGCTTCCTCGGCGCCGAGCCCAAAAGCCGGGAGTTTCTCGACACGGGCGCGGAGGAGAACGCCTGGAACTCGCAGATCGTGGCCCTGGCCGCGAACATGATGCCTCGTCATCCGCGGGCAGCGGCGTGGGACGAGGCGGCCCGGCGGTATATGTACAACACGCTCTCCGTGGCCGGCGACCACGAGGACCCGACCCCCGGCGACGACGGCCGGCCGATCCGCGATTGGGTCACCACCGTCAACGCCCACGCGGACTACACGGTGGAGAACCACGGGCTGGTGCACGTCGGATACCTGAAGACGGCGGTGGCCATGTTGATGGAGAGTGCGGGGCACTACGTGCTGCGCGGGAGGCCTGCGCCGCGGGCCAGTCTGCATCACGTGCCGGAGGCCCTGGAGATCGTCTACGGCTGCGCGGCGTGGGACGGCTCGCCGATCTTCTTCGGCGGCAACGACTGGAAGATCTTCCATTCCCAGGCGACCGACGTGGTGATGTACGCGACGGCGAGCCTGCTGGCCGACGATGCCCGCGCGGCCCGGCTCGAGCGGGCGGCGGTCGATTGGCTGCGGCGGATGCAGCTCGCGGAGGAGGGCTACTACAACGTGCGGCGCGACCTGGAATACGGCGGGCTCTGTGCGACGCGGCAGATCGCCTGCTACCTGGCCCACGCCGTGCTCGGGGAAGGGGCCGAGTCGCTCTCGGAGGAGGAGTTCGACCGTCGCGCGAGCGGGGTGCGCCATCTGGAGTTCGGCCGGGCGATCGTGCACCGGACGCCGACGAAGTTTGCCTCGTTCTCCTGGGGGCCGAAACGGATGGCCCTGGCCGTGCCGCGCGAAGGGAACTGGGTGGTGTGGCCCCACTTCGCGTCGTACTTGGGGATCATCCACGGGCAAGATCCGTCCGCGCGAGACGCGGAATTGGTACGTTTCACCCACGACGTCGCGGACAGCGGATTCACCGTGGCGGGGACGCTCAAGCGGTGCGACGGGCGGCTGGTCCAGGATTTCGCGTTCGCCTCGCCGGCGGGGGACGTGACGGTCTACGTCGAGCGGCTCACCGCCGCGGACGGCTTTCGCGTCGCGGGGCGAGAGACGGGCGTGGTGGGGCACGAATACGCCTTGGGGTCAAACGCCCGTCGACTCTACGGCCCGTTCGGCAGCATCCAAATCGAGGCATTGGGCGGCGAGCCGCGAGTTCACGAGCTTGCCGGCGATTGGCTCAACCTGGGCGATCGCGTGGGATACGTGGTCCGCCGCGCCGGCCGGCGCGACAACGTGATGCGCTATCACGACTTCGCCCGGGGCACCGGCCGCGTCCCCAAGTTGCAGGAATGGCTCAGCCTGATCGGCGATCGCGACGGCGGCTCGCCGCTCGAATCCCCCGATTGGGCATGCGTGGTCACGCTGCTCAATCAGCCCTCCCGCGCGACGGCCGAGTGGGCCCGGCGCGTGCGCTTCGAGGTCGACGGCGAGCGAGCGACCTGCCGGGTGGGGCGCGACGAGGTGCGTATCGATTTCGCGTCGCCGGGCTGCCGGATCGTGGACGGAGCGGAGTAGTCCGTCTAAACAGAGTTGCACGATTCTGGGAGTCGTAAGAGGTGTGCCACTGCTTGCCTGCAAGCAGTGTTGCATCGGACTGCTGGCCAGGAGCACTCCTGGCACTGCTTCCGCGAAGCAGTGGCACACGGCAGAATTCCCAGAATCACGAAATGCGATTTAGACTTGTACCGTTTGAGTTGGTCCCCTGGCATGGGCCGGGGCTTGAACGTCTACGTCTGTGGCATCGCGCGAAGAATCAGGCTAGACTACCGCACGAACGACGCTTCTGTGCTTCAACCGACGGCATGGCCATGAAGAACTGCGAGCCGCGAAGGCGTCCCGAAAAGGGGTTTCGGACCAAGCCGATCGCCCAGGTGCTCTTGGGCGTCATCGCGGTCGCCTTTGGTGTGCTCGTGGCCTTCCGTGTTGCCTATCGCGAGACTGCCGTTCAGGTCGACAAGGTCCTCGCCGCCTACGGGGAAGACGTGCCGTACGACGAATTGACGATCGGCTATCCGCTTGACGGGACGCTGTTCCCCCCGGGGATCGCGGCTCCGACGGTTCGCTGGAAAGACAGTCAAGACAGATCGGATGCATGGGTCGTCACGATTGAATTCGAGAAGGACGAAGGCCGCGTGAGCTTTCCCTGCCTCGACACTCAATGGACACCTTCCGACAAACAGTGGGAGACCATCAAGCAGCAGTCCTTGGAAAGGAAAGCGAAGGTGACGGTTTTGGGCCTCAACCGCGCCGCGCCGCAAAAGATCGTCTCAGCAGGCAGCATCTCGATCAGCACGTCCAAGGATGAAGTCGGGGCACCGTTGTTCTATCGAGAAGTGAACCTGCCGTTTGAAGAAGCAGTCAAGGACCCGTCGGCACATATCCGCTGGCGGTTCGGGACGATTTCTTCCCGGGAGCCACCTGCGGTCGTTCTGGATAAGCTGCCGGTTTGCGGAAACTGTCATTCATTCTCCGCCGACGGGACAATCATGGGGATGGACGTGGATTATGCCAACGAGAAGGGTTCCTACGTGATTGACACCGTCGCAGAAGAAATGACTCTTCAGAAGAGCAACATCATAAGCTGGAGCGAGTACAAGAAGGAAGATAGGGAGAAGACCTTCGGCCTACTGTCACAGGTCTCGCCGGACGGCCGGTTCGTGGTGAGCACGGTGAAGGACCGGTCCGTTTTCGTTCCCAAGGACAACCTGGCGTTCAGTCAGCTTTTCTTCCCGATCAAGGGTATATTGGTCATCTACGACCGTCGGACTAGGAGTTTTCGCGCTTTGCCCGGCGCCGACGACGAGCGATTCGTTCAAAGCAATCCGACGTGGAGTCCGGACGGGAAGTACATTGTGTTTGCAAGGAGCAAGGCGCACCGCTTGGAACACCTCCGAAGTGAAACGAGCGTGCTGCTCACACCAGCGGAATGTCGGGAGTTTCTTGAGAAAGGAAAAACATTCCTGTTCGATCTATACCGCGTACCCTTCAACGCGGGCGAGGGAGGCAAAGCAGAGGCGCTGGCCGGCGCCTCCAACAACGGGATGAGCAACTACTTCCCCAAGTATTCTCCCGACGGCAGATGGATCGTATTCTGCAAGGCCAAGAGCTTCATGCTCCTACAGCCGGACAGTGAACTATACATTGTCCCAGCCGCTGGGGGTGCCGCTCGGCGAATGCGATGCAACACGCCGCGGATGAATTCGTGGCACAGTTGGTCACCGAACGGCAAGTGGCTGGTGTTCTCCTCGAAAGCCAATTCAGTCTACACGCAGCTCTTCCTCACCCACATCGACCGACTCGGACGCAGCAGCCCGCCCGTTGTGCTGTCGAGGTTTACTGCCCCTGACCGGGCTGCAAACATTCCCGAATTCGTGAACACCGGGTCCGGGGCGATCAGAAGAATCCGCGAGGAGTTCCTAGATGACGTCTCCTATGCGAGGGCCGGGAACGAGTTTTTCAGGCACGGCGATTTCGAACGGGCAGTGGAATTGTATCGGAAGGCGTTGGAACTCAATCCCGACAGCGTCGTGGCGCACCGTGACTGGGGCATCCTGCTGATGGCCCAAGCAAGGCCCGAGGAAGCGAAAGCTCGCTTCCTGAAGGTACTTAATTCGCAGGCCGGCAGTGAGACGGCTAAGAACGCTCACTGCAACCTCGGCATCATCTTTGGGGAGCAACTTGAATACCAAGAAGCCATTATGCACTGCCGCAAGGCATTGGAGATGGACGCGGAATATGCGACGGCCCATGGCGTCTTGGGGGGCTTGTTGTTGGACGTCGGCAAACCCGAGGAGGGAAAAGAACATCTGGCAGAAGCCGTTCGGCTCGATCGGGCCGACGCTATTGCGAGTTCCAACCTTGCCGGCGTCCTGTTGGAAGAGGGAAAACACGAGCAGGCCGCGGAACTCTACGGCAGATCGCTTAAGGAACAGCCCAACCTTTGTGAGACGCTTCTGGGGCTGGCGACAATCCGCGCTGTCAGCAGCGATCAGACTCTACGCGACGGCGATCAGGCGGTCGAGCTTGCCGCCAGGGCCTGCGAGCTGACCGGTTACTCGGATCCTGGCGCGCTGGACGTGCTGGGTATGGCCTACGCCGAGGCCGGTCGATTCCGCGACGCCGTTTCCTCCGCCCAACGTGCAGTGCGGATGGCTCGCGGCGCCGGAAACAGGGTTCTTGCCGACGCGATCGAGCAACGCGTCAGACTGTATGGGCGGCAGATGGCTTTCCGCCGCCAACACTTGCCATAGCTCTGACGTGCCGTTCCATCGTTCCCACGCTTCGCGTGGGAACGCACTGCGCGGACGCTTCGCGTCCGGCACGCGCGACTGTCTCTGGGGCACATGCTTCCGGCGACGTCCCGACGCATAGCGTCGTAACGACGGAAAGCCCCCTACTGTTTCCGCGCCGCCTTCTCGGGCGGAACGATCGCGGTGTCGCCGTGCGGCGGCTTGAGATCGCACGGATTGACGGGACCCCCCTGCGGTTGATAACCCCCCTCCACCAACTGCTCAGACTCTGGCAGGCAGGATGAGCGGTCGTCTTTCTTCGGGGATTCTATATCACGACTCATATTGTTCCCCTTCGACTTTGCGAAACTCGATCGCAGCGATCTGATCCGCCATGATCAACACGCCACCGGTGTCCGCGACGGGTGCCCACTCTCCCGTTTCGAGCGGGCGAAATTGAGCCTCCAGATACAGGTCACGGCGGTCCGGGTCGCTGGCGGCAAACGATCGTGAATGGAATAGGCCGTACAAGCGTCCCCCCATCTTTCAGCGTGACCACAACCCAGTACGGCTTCAATCGGCTGAAATGCCAGTCCCACGCTCGGGGGACCGGATGGACAGTACGCAAGCCCAGTCGCCGAAGGAACCTGCCGACAGACTCTTTCTGCTGCAAGAATCCTGACGCCAGGCCCAGCCCAATCGGCGACAAGAACATTATAGCGAACAGAATCAGGCCCGACCACCACGGGTGCTGATCCAGAAAGCCGGTGGTAAAGACCGGAAAAAGCGCCCAGGACCACAACCCGTGATTGATGCAACTGAAAGTGAGGAATTCAACGACGCGGATCTGGCCGCTCGCGGTCCTGCTCGGGACCGGCATCGATACCACCGCAGACCACACGAACCCCGGCACCAGAAACGCGGCCGTGACAAAGACCGCTTCAAAGCTCCCAAATGTCATGGGCTGGTACTACTGTGCCAAAAACGTTGAGAGTGGACGCGTCGCGCCCTGCGAAAACGGGCAGTCCGGGGAACAATCGGACAATCGTGCTCCTTAGAGAGCTGAGCGTCTCTCGCAACTGCTCTTCTTCGAGTGCGCCGCCAGGTCTAACCGCTATCTCCGAAAACGCGCTGATCTGATCCTTAACGTGGGTTCTTGTTTCTTCGTCATCGGAAACGCGAGCCAACTCCCACAGCACGGTGACCAGCTTCCAGTCCGCGAACTCAGGGTACAAGTGACCCGGTAAGATCTCGCCGTCGAAGGCCGAGCGAGCGCGCGCCGGGTCGCCGGAAAGTTCTGCGAACGCGCACTGAATCCGAAATTCGAGTTCGGCCGCAAGTTTCTCAGCGCTCGTGCGGCGCTCTCTTTCTCCCTGCAAGTGTTCCGTGCAGCTTGTATACAACAGGACAACGGCGCCGACGAGCACTGTCGACAGAAGCCACCCACCTACTTGCGAGTTAAGAAAATCCCAGAAGCGCTCGCCCCGAGACTTCTGGCGCTTCAACTCGTCGCGCGCCTGCTTTCGCGCTATCTCCTCGGCTCGGACGCGATCATGCGTTTCCTGCCATATGTCCACGCTGACGCCCTGCGCGATTATGGGGTTGTTCGCTGTGTCTCAGTTGGTTGGGAGGTTTGACATGAAGTCCCACTCGTTCCCGTCCCACCTATACATCTTGAGTTTTTCGTTATCGAGGAGCAGAACACCTATCTTCGTGTCGACGACCGTAAACCGTTGGCCAGTGGGGGCCAAGGTGCATACCTGAGGCTCCTTCTCTTGGGGCGTTTGCGGAGGCGTCACGGTCCGACAGGGCGCGCACCGACTGTACACACGAACGCAGCGCGTGCAGTCGTAATAGACGATGGGGCGGTATGCGGTCGCGCAGCAGCACTGATTAGAGCACGCGGCATTGCCCTCGGTTGAGGGGATTAGTGCAGCGGCCAAGAAAAGGAGCGGAACGGCGTTCGCCAGCAGCGGTCTACTCATCTCGATTCTCCTGTCGCTGGAAGGATCTCACCGCGAAACAGCCAGTGCACGCCTCCTGGACCCATAGCACGAAAACCGTCAGGCCAAACGGTCAGTCTAGTCGCCCTGAAAGGAAAAAGCAACGCTGGGCGTACGCGAAACGCACCCCTTGGTCGAGGGGGCTCTAAGCATGGCGTTTGGCTACGCCGCGCCGCTTGTTCAGATGCGGAACAGTCCGCGGATCGATGCTGCCGCGGAGCGTAATTCGCCCAACTACACGCTGAACCGGATGAGGAGGACGTCATCGTCCTGGACGACGTAGTCCTTCGGTTCCTGGCGGACCAGGTGCTGGGCTTTCGCCTCGCGCTCGCTGCCGGTGCGGACGAGGTCGGCGACCTTGAACACTTCGGCGCGGATGAAGCCCCGGGCCAGGTCGGTGTGGATGGCGCCGGCGGCCTCGACGGCCGTGCCCCCTTGGCGGAGTATCCAACTGCGGACCTCCTTCGGACCGGCGGTGAGGAAGAGCATCTGCCCGGAGGCGTCCATGATCGTGCGGATCAACTGATCGCGGTCGGTGCCGCCGACGCCCATCTCCTCCTCGAATTCCGCGCGCTCCTCGGGGCTCATCCGAGCCAACTCCGACTCCAGGCCGACCGGGACCGCCACCGCGGGGATTCCCTCGGGCACCAACGCGGTGAACCGTTCGGGGTGCTCTTCGTCGTCGGACGTGTTGACCAGCACCATCCGGGGCTTCTCGCTGAGGAGGCGGAAGGATCGGGTGACCATGAGCTGTTCCTCGGTCAAGTCGGATCGGCGCAGGGGTTCGCCGGCTTCCATGGCGGAGAGCACCACCTTGAGGGTCTCTTCTTCGTGAGCCAACTGCTCGCGTTCCTGACGGGGGAGTGGTTTCTCCAGGGTCTGCTCGACCCGCTCGATCCGACCCGCGACGATCTCCATGTCGGCCAGCGTCAGGTCTTCTTCGAAGGACCTCAGCTCCGCGGCCGTGTCGGAGCGGTCGAAGGCGGGCACGACCAGCACCAGGCAGCCGGCCTCGCGGATCAGGGCCAATCGGGCGGCGTTGCCTTCGTGCGTGCGGTGGAGGCCGGGGGTGTCGACGATTTCCAGGGCGGCACGGCTGATCTTCTTGGGATGGTAGATTTCGGCCAGTGCTTCCAGGCGGGGCTCGGGGACCGGGGCCATCGCGCTTTGGTCCTTGTGCGCAAGCGACGGGTCCGCTGCCACGCCGGTGAGCCATTCGAACAGCGTGCTCTTGCCCGACCCTTGATATCCGACCAGGCCGATCTTCATGAGATGGTCCTCCGAAGTCCAAACACGAGCGGCAGTCGGTTGAGGATGCAGTCCGCCGGGGGTGGCCGCGGGCGGGGTGCGAAGCCGCGAGCGGCTTTCCCGATCTGGCCGCCTACTGCCTGCCGGCGGCCGCTTGTCTGAGCTGCCTGAGCGCTTGTTCTACCGCGTCGGCCTGGGGGCTGTCCAGGGGCGTGCTGCCGAAACGAACGCGATAGAAGGCCTCGACGACCTGGCCGGGGAGCGGGGCCAGGTGGCTCTGGCCGGTCGACTCGGCGATTTTGCGTCCGGCTTCCCGGGCGAACTCGCGTTGCGTCTGCGCGGGGGAGCGGATCAGGCCGAACCGGGCGAGCACGGCCTCCAGGCGACGGTAGAACTCGACCCGGGCTCGCACGCTCCGCGTGCCGGGAGCCGTGTGGCCCGCAAGTCGCGCAAGCAACCGGTCGAGCACCACGCGGAAGCCGCGATACGCCAACACGAGCGCGATTGCGACGACCACGCCGGCCAGCACGAGGATCAGGTTTCGCAGGCCGGTGCCCACGACGCCGGCGATCCGGTCGAGCGTGGTTTGCCACCAACGGGGATTGGTCAGGCGTCGGGCCGTTTCGGCGAGGGCGTCGGCCAGGGGATCGTAGATCACCTCGTGCTGGCGGGGTTGGTCCATTTCGATGACATAGCTGGCCCAGAGGAAGTTGAGCCAGTCGAACGACTTGCCGAACAGGTCCAAAAGCGCATTGACCCGCGCGACGGAGCCCGGCGGAGTGGGGTCCAGGCGAATCCACGCGCCGAACGGTGTTTCGAGGGGCAGGTCGGCCAGCTCCGGTTGGTCCCGGAGGTGCCTCGGCGCCAGATACGCCTCGACCCAGGTGTGGGCATGCAACTGGCGGACCTGGAAGAACTTGCCCAAATCGTTCCATTCGTCCGTCTTGTACCCCACGACCAGCCGCGCGGGGATTCCCCGGCTACGGAGCATCAGGACCAGGGCGGTGGCGAAATACTCGCAGTGTCCCCGGCGATTGTTGGTGATGAAGTCCTCGATTGCGTCGACGGAGGGGTCCCGCGCCTGCCCTTCGAGACTGTACTCGAACCGGCCCGAATCGCGCAGTTGTCGCTCCAAGACGCGTGCACAGGCGAAGTGGTCGTCGCGGTCGAGTGAGGGCTCCTCCAGCCACCGGTCGGCCAGTGCCACGAGGCCGGGCACCGCGCCCCGGCCCTCGGTGGACGGCAGCTCGAGCAGGTACCGGGCGTCGACCCGATCGCGCTGGCGTGCCGGGATGCGCGGGAGCTGCGAATTGCGGTGGAAGGCATTGGTCGCCAGCTCGTAGGCGAGCCGTTGGCCCATCAGGTCGTGCCGGCGGAGGAGCAACTGGCGTCCGGGGTTGATGAACAGCCGTGCGTCGTCTCCGGCGCTGGCGAACGGCCAGACGCAGAACAGCGCTTCATGGTCCATGGGCTCGATGAGGATCTTCTGCCGGACGAGTCCCTCGGCGGTCATCAGCGGTCTGGCACCGAGGGGAAGGATGACGTCGGACTGCGACGGGCCCCGATAATGCCACTCGCCGTCCTCGTAGTGCGTAAGCACGGTTCCCCGGAGGTAGACTTCTCCGACGCGGTAGGGCAGGTCGGTCGAGTAGTCGGAGAACTGGATTCGGAGCACCTCTTCGGGGCTCTCCAGGATCGTCCCCAGCTCGCCCAAGGTGACGCTTTCCGAGAAACCGACGGTGTGGCGTGCCCCGGACGTGGCTCCGCGCCAAGGGTGATGGCCCCAACGGGGCAGGGTGAAGAAGATCACCAGCGTCAGCGCGAGGGTGCCGAAGCCCATCCGCACCACCCGGCGCCGCAGCTCCCGCCCGATCCCCGCCTGGCCGGCCGAAGCGCTGGTCGAATCGGTGAAGGCCGACTCCTGACCGGCCAGGGGCCAGCGACGGCCGCCGGCGGCCCGCGGCGGCGAGCGGTTCGCTGCCGGACGATGGCGTCGTCGCTCGCGATACAGGAACAACAGGACCAGCGCCGAGAGGCCGACGAACAAGTAGACGACCAGCAGCAATCCGAACAGGGCCTTCTGCCGGAACGCCGCCGCCACGACCACTTGGAGGAGACTCAACAGGGCCAGTTGCCAGTAGGTGCGGGGCTCCTTCTCCTGAAACAGGAGGATGATTTGCAGGTAGACCAGCAGGTTGCCGATGGCCAGGATGCGGACGAGCCCCCGCAGCTCGGACAATTGCCAGAGAAAGATGCAAAACGCCACCACGGCAGCGACGTTGGTCACCGCGCGGTTGAGCCGGAACCAGCCGGTGACGTCGGTCACCCACACGGAAGTGATCGCCGCGGTCAACATCAAGAGCGGCAACGCCGCGTTCCGCTGGCCCATGCCCAAGAGCAGCGCGCCCAGGGCGGCCATGGTGGCGATGTGGATCTGGAGCAGTCGTTCGAGGTACACCGCGGCGCCTTCCCGTCGTTACTCCGGCTGAAAATACTCGGCCAATTCCTCCGCGGCCGCATCGATCGTGCGGATGCGTCGGGCCATCGCCCGCCGGGCGGGATCCCGCCAAAGCATGGGAAACCGCTCCGCGTCGCTCAGGTCGTTGGGGCGCGTGCTGACGAGGATGACCTCCGTGCCGGGCTCGATTTGGTTCAAGGCGTGCTCGAGCAGCCCGGGCAACCGATCCTCGGCCGAGGCCTCGGCGACCGCCAGCCGCTCCATCGCCCCCTGCATCAGAGCCAGCGACGCCGGACCGCCCGACCACCCCGGCTCGACGCCCGTCGTGCCCAGAAGCACGTTGCTGCCTCCCTTGCGACAGAGGTCGGCGACCACCGTGGCGGCGAAGCTGATCGCCAGCTCGACGTTGTCCAGGTCAGCCGGCTCGGGCCGGTCCGGCCGCCAGAGGTCGACCAGCACGGCCACGTCGCGGTTGCGTTGTTGCTCGAACTGTCGGACGACCAGCGTCCCGTGCCGTGCGGAGCTCCGCCAATGGATCCAGCGGCGGCTGTCGCCGGGCCGCCATTCCCGCACGCCGAAAAACTCGCCCGTCGCCCGGCTGTGTCGCTGCTCCCGACGCTGCGTGCCCTCGAAGGCATCATGATGCCGGGTGATCCAGCGGCGGGTGAGCCGGCCGAGGCGAGGAGACACGACCAGCGTGTGGGTCTCGTCGAGGGTGAATCGGCGTTCGAAGAGTCCGAACGGGAACCGGGTGGAGACGCGTGTCGGTCCGAAGCGGTAGCGTCCCCGCTGCGTGAGACGGCCGCGATACACGCCGCCTCGGGACTGGCCGGCCGGAACGTAGAGGAAGAAGACGGTGGGCCGGATCGACCGACCGCGCCCCGGCCCGGCTTCCGCACGGATCTCGTCCTGCACGGCCACCGCCCAACTGCCCAGCCGCCTCCGCGTGTTGTGGAGTCCTACGTTGACCACCAGGAGATCGCCGGCGCAGACGCCGGAGGGCAACTTCCGCTCGACCTCCAGACCGCCGAGCGTGGCCACGACCAGCCGCCAACTGAACCAGAGCGGCCCGACGAGCATCCCCACCAGGACCAGCATCAGGTTCATTTCCCGCAGCACCGTCGCGGTGATGACGAACGCCAGCACGAACAGATAGTACCAGCCCTCACCCGACAGGCTGGTGCCCGACCACCGCCGCCCGGGCCGGCGAAAACGCTGCGCGATGCGCAGCCCCCGCCGCACCAGCGGGCTGCGACGCGAGGACGCCCAAAGCGTCTCGGTCACCGCTCGCAGCGCGGTCGGGTGTCGGCGGGGCGGGGAGTTGAGCACGGACCGATATTCCTTGCCCAGGGGTTTCAGCTCGGCACCGGGACTTCTTCCACCAGGCGTTGGATCAGCGCTTCGATCGCTTCCCGCTGACTGCCTTGCAGGTAGCCCTTGGTGATCACGCGATGGGAGAGCACGGATACGGCCAGGCGCTTGACGTCGTCGGGCACGACGAAGTCGCGGCCCTCCACGAGTGCCGACGCCTGGCTCGCCCGGTAAAGCGACAGGGCTCCGCGAATGCTCACGCCCACGTGCAAATCTTCGCTGCGGCGCGTGGCGTGGACCACTTCGAGCAGGTAGTCGTCGATCGATGAGTCCACCTTCACCCGACGAACCGCCTCCTGCAACTCGATGATCTGATCGCAACTGAGCACCGGCTCCAACCGGTCGACCGGCTCGCCCTCCCGGTGACTGGAAAGCACCTCCAACTCATGCATCCGATCGGGGTACCCCACGGAGATCCGGAGCAGGAACCGGTCGAGCTGGCTTTCGGGCAGGGGGTACGTGCCCTCGAACTCCAACGGGTTCTGCGTGGCGATGACCATGAACGGCTGCGCCAAGAGGTTCGACTGGCCGTCGACCGAAACCTGCCGCTCGCTCATCGCCTCCAACAGCGCGCTCTGCGTGCGGGGCGTGGTGCGGTTGATCTCGTCGGCCAGGACCACGTTGGCGAAAATCGGACCCGGCGTGAAGATGAACTCCTGCCGCTTCGTGTCGTAGAGGTTGCTGCCCGTGATGTCGGCCGGGAGCAAGTCGGGCGTGAACTGGATCCGGCGGAACGTGCCGGAAACGCTCTTCGCCAGCGCCTTGCCGATCAACGTCTTCCCCACGCCCGGCACGTCCTCCAACAACACGTGCTCCCCGGCCAGCAAGGCCACCACGCACAGCCGCACCACGTCGTCCTTGCCGAACACGGCCCGGGCCATATTGGCTTCCAGTTGTCTGATCAGGGTATCCTGCTCCACCGCCATCGGATTCTCCCGTGCTGTCGGTTTGCCGCCCCCCGCGTTCACCGCCACCCGCCAACGTTCCCCTCGGCCGCGCCCCTCGCAGGCCAAAGGCACGCGCCGCGGCTCAGCTCACGCGGGATCGGGGCCCCTGCCTGTCGTCATCGTATCCCGGCCCATCGGGGTTGGTCCAGTCCCCGCCGGGATGCCGGGCCATCACCGCGCCCTGCGGGCGGATTTATGGTCCCGGGTGTCATGCGATTTCCACCCACAGGTGGCACGACGGGTTGCCCTTGAAGAGCGAGCGCTGGTCGACGTTGCCCAGGGCGTGGCAATCGTTTAGCCGCAAGCCGAAGGCGTGCGCGAGCAGAGAAGGCCGGCGGATCCAGCGCACGCCTTCGGCTTGCGGTTAAACGAGTCGTTAGGGGGAGAGGGTTTGTGCGCAGTCGTGGAATTCCAAATCCAGAAGTCTGGGGCCCCCAGCACGAGGGGTTTGCGGCAGATGTCTGAAGCCGGGTGCCCTCGCCTCATTCCCGTAGCAGGAGGTCATCGCGTCGGGGGCGCCCGCGTGGCGTTTTTGCCACGGTCGAGCCGGGGCGACCCCCGGGCAGCTACTCGCGTCCCGTCTGGAGCGCCTTGCTCGCAACTAGTATCTCGCAAGACGTTACGGCCGAGCGACTTCGAGGCCCGGTTCGTCCGGCGCCGGCTGGCACGCGGGTTGCTCTGCCTGATGAACCGTTCAGTCGGCTGCAACCACCCGAGACCAGTTCTCGTGACCCCGGAGTCCCACCCGACATGCCCAGTGTAGAAGAAATCAACGACGTCCGGGATCTTGCCGGCTACCGGCTCCTTTGGAACTCCCTTCTGCCGCGGACGGGCAATGCGACGTTTTTCCACTCGCTCGATTGGCTGGAAGTCTATTGGCGGCACTACGGCGGGAACCAGAAGCTGCGGACGCTGATCGTCTCCGCCGCCGACGGACCGATCGGCATCCTGCCGCTGGTGGTCCGCGAGGAGAAGACCCGGGTGGGGCCGGTCCGCACGCTGACCTTTCCCTTGCACGATTGGGGCACGTTCTATGGCCCGATCGGCCCCAATCCGACCGCCACGTTGCTCGCCGCCCTCAACCACGTCCGCCAGACGCGACGGGATTGGGATCTGTTCGATCTCCGCTGGGTCGACAAGGTGGGGTACGACTTCGGGCGGACTCAGCGGGTGATGGAGTTCGCGGGTTTCCGGCCGCGCGAGCAGCCCTGGGTACGGGCGGCCGTGGTCGAGACGACCGGCACGTGGGAGGAATACTGGAAGAGCCGGACCAAGAAGTGGCGGCACAACGTCCGCCGTCTCGAGCGCCGCTTGGCCGAGCAGGGCGAGCTGACGTACGTCCGCTACCGGCCCCAAGGCGACGCCTGCGGCGACGGCGATCCCCGTTGGGACCTGTACGACGCCTGTCTTCAGGTCGCCCGCAAGAGCTGGCAGGGCGCCTCCACGAGCGGAACCACGCTCTGCCACCCAGCCGTGGAGCCGTTCCTCCGCGACACGCACGCGGTCGCCGCGAAAACCGGCTCCCTCGACCTCAACCTGCTTCTGCTCGCAGGCTCACCCGTGGCATTCGCCTACAACTACCACTACCGCGGCAGCGTGTTCGGGCTGCGTGTGGGGTTCGATCCGAATCTGTCGGCCCACGGGCCGGGGACCGTCTTGCAGCAGATGATCCTGGAAGACGGCTTTCAACGGGGCGACCACCTCTACGACATGGGCGCCGGATCGCTTGACTACAAGCGGAATTGGCAGACCTCGCAGGTCACCAGCTACCACTATACCCACTTTCCCCCAACCGCTCCCCGCGCCCAGCTTTTGCGGCTGAAACGCTGGTTCCAGGACCGGTTCTGCACCGTCGACGACGTCGTCCTTGCCCGATCCGCCTGAATCTGAATCTCGGAGAAAACGCATGATGTTCCGCAAACGGGGGCACGAGAACGGGCCATCCTGCCGAGTCGGCGACGTGGTCGAAGTTCGAAGCCGACGCGAGATCCTCGCCACGCTCGACCCCGACGGGAAACTCGAAGGCGTGCCCTTCATGCCCGAGATGGCCGAGCACTGCGGACGCCGATTCCGCGTCTATCGGCGTGCCGAGAAGGTCTTTTTCGACCACCACTTCTACGTGGCCGGGTTGAAGGGAACCGTGCTGTTGCAAGGCATCCGATGCGACGGGGCGTCGCACGGCGGCTGCCAGATGGGCTGCCTCATGTTCTGGAAAGAGGCCTGGTTGAAGCCCGTCGACGCGGCCAGGGACACGGAGGTCGAAGAGTCTCGCCCGACCGACCCCGGACTGCGACTCTCGGTCAAACAGAACGGCCGGTTCTCGTGCCAGGCCACCGAGCTGATCCGGGCGACCTCTCGTCTTCCCTGGTGGGACGTCAGGCAGTACGTGCGTGACGTGACCTCCGGGAACATGACGGCCGGGCAGATGGGTCGGATGTTGCTCGTGCTCGGCCGCAACATGCTGCGGCGGATACAGCACCGCGACCGAGTCGGCGCCGTCCGCGGCCTGCACGAAAAGGGCGCAAACGGGCGTCTGGGTCTTCAGCCGGGCGAAATCGTCGAGGTCAAGAGCAAAGAGGATATCCAAGCCACGCTCGACAAGCACGGAAGAACGCGAGGCCTGGGGTTTGCCCCGGAAATGCTCCAGTGCTGCGGGCGCCGGTACCGGGTGGCGAGTCGCGTGGAGCGGCTCATTCTGGAGTGGTCAGGCGAGATGCGGCCGCTCTCCGACACGGTGATCCTCGCAGGGGTCACCTGCGACGGCGTGTCCCGGCGAGGCTGCCCGCGAGATTGCCACCAGCTTTGGCGCGAGGCCTGGCTGAAGAGGGCCAACTGACGGCGGCCCGTGGCCGCACGGGGGGCGGGTCACGATCCGGGGCCTTCGTCTTCTTCCACGAAGACCATTCCGACGACTAGGCGGTAGGCCAACAGGCAGACCAGCGCGCCGCCGATGGTGGCCAGGAACCCCAAGGGGCTGATGGGGTTGAAGTCCTTCCACTTGAGGAAGTGGCAAAGGAGGAGGGGGCCGGCGACGCTGCCCACGATCCCGATCAGCACCGTGCCGACCGCGCCGGACGGTTCCCGGCCCGGGATCAGCGACTTGGCCAGAAGCCCGGCCAAGGTGCCGAATCCGACCCAAATGAGGACCACGTTGACCCACTGTTGGGCAGCCTGCGACAGTTCGAATTCGCCCACGATCGGGGTCCTTTCCGTGGGGGGCGAGTGGGATCGGCAGCGCGTGGTGGGGTCGTGCCCTGTCAAATGTTGATTGACGAGCTGTGGTGCAGGCGTCTCGCCTGCACGGTGCAGCCGCCCGCGGCCGCACCACAAATCCGCGACCCGCCAAATAAGGATCGCGCAAGAAACAACTGTCGCGATATGGCCGTGGGGCACGTTTCCAACGTGCCTGGCACGATGGAATCGTGCCCCACTTATTGTTTCTGCGATCCTAAGGTTTGACGAAGCAGTAGTCTCCTCTGGCTGCTGACGTCCGCGGTGGGGCGGTCCCCCGCTTGTCGGACGTCAGCAACCAAAGGCGCCGCCCCCCCAGCGCCTGCGAAGGCGGTGGCTTCCGCCGACTGGAGCCGCCTGGGCGGCATCTGCCCCCTGCCCCCGACCCCTCAGGCGCTGAGCGAATTTGCATCGGAATCGGCCGCGTCTAGGGGCCAAGAAGCTTCTGCTCCTGCTGGGCGGCTTTCAGGGCGGCCGCCTCCCGGGCCAGCTTGAACTCGGGCCCCGGCGCAAAGTACTGGACGTCGTCCGACATGTAGGCTGAGCTGGGTAGCGTTTGGCCCCCGACGTCCACCTGGCAGCCGGCCAGTCCCAGGGCGAGAAACAGCCCCAGTCCGGCCAGCAGCCATCGCAACGGGCGCCGTCGCTTGTTCGAGCCGCTCATCGGCTTACTCCCTCCTGTTGCTACACACTCTGCCTGCGGCACCCGTCATCCACCGACGTGGCCAGGGGACAAACACACCGCAGCCAGCATAACCGTCACGACCGTTATCGTCCGTCCGAGCGGGTGGACTTTAACGTTTGGGGAGACGTCCCCCGTTAGACGGGACGCGGGGGCGAGGGGCGGAGCCGAGCCCGTTCCGTGGAGCGTCACCATCGATCCGACCGGAGCAGGCCCGTCCTTGGGCCGACCACCCCCTCCCTCGGTAGTAGAAATGGGCTTTGTCCGCGCGTAAGATCGTAGTATCGTGGAGGTTGACTGAAAACCGACCGGAGAATGACTCCCGGATTTCTCGACCCGTCCCCCCCGGCCTTGTGCCGGGGGAAAACGGTTTGACGACTACCGCGTCTAGTTCCCAAACCCCCTTTCCCCCGGCACAAGGCCGGGGGGGGGGAATGCGGAAGTCATTCTTCGGCTGATCCTGAGGTGGAACGGCCCCGGGGAACCCGTCTACGCGTCGGACTCAGCCGGACCGAGATGAGGCTTCTGGGCAGAGAGGAGCGGAGATCATGAGTTCGCAGGCGATCTTCCGAGGCAGTCGCATGCGGCTGTCGGGCGCGTGCTCGTCCCTCCTGATCACGGGCGTGATCGTGCTCAGCCCGCTGGCGCGGCCGGCAGCGGCACAAATGAGACAGGCCCCATCGGTCACCTACCATGCGGCCTTCTATCAGTTCTACGAGGGGGAGTTCAAGGACGCCCGCGACCTCTTCATGGACGAATGGCGTGGTGCGATCAAGAACCCGCAGAGCCGATGGATCGACTCGATCTGCTACCTCACGATGATCGGGGAGTGCTACTACCACATGGGCGAGTTGGACAAGGCCCTCCAGCACTACAACGACGCGCTGGGCCTCTACCTGACCTTTTCGGACTGGATGATGTGGGTCGACTTCGACCGCATGCCGGCCATCCGTCCCGCTCAACGCGGATCGATTCGGCCCTGTCCCTGGGGAACCAGCAACCGCCCGACGCAACTGGGCCATTTCCCCGCGACCATGCTGATTCGCCAGGGCCGGATCGACAACAACGCGGCGTTTCGCCAGGGCGGCATGGTGATGCAGGCGCAGCTCTACCCTATCGAGGTCCAGGAGATCGTCCGCTCGACCACGCTGGCGATCCGGCGGCGGACCGAGCTGTTGGGCCCCCTGGCCAAGGACGATCCGATCACGGCCGACCTGATCACCGCCCTGTCGCGTGCCGGGCTGCCGAATCACTGGTCGCAGGCCTGGATCGACGTCCAGCTCGGCCTCGCCCTGCTCGCCGGGGGAAGGGAAGAGCAGGCGGTCCCCGTGCTGAGCCGCTCGATCGTCGCCGGCGGCCAGTACGACCACCCCTTGACCTCCACCGCGCTTCTGGAGCTGGGGAAGCTGTTCCTCAGGCAGGGCAACTTCGTCCAAGCCGCCGCGCATTTCCACGACGCCTCGGTCGCGGCCTTTCACTTTTTTGACGGGGGGATCCTCGAAGAGGCCTTCCGCTACGAGGCCCTCACGCACCTGTTGGCCAACAGCCCGGGAGTCTTCCCTCGCCTGGAGCCGGCCGCGCAGTGGGCCAAGGTGCAAGACCTCCGGCGCCTGCGGGTCTCCCTGCTGCTTTCGGCCGCGGAAAACCTGGCCGTGCTCGGCCAAAACGCCGAGGCGGCCGCGATGCTCGACGAAGCCGCCGCGACCATCGGCCGGCGACCGATGGCGGTCGGCCGCGCCGGCGCCCGGCTGAGCTACCTCAGGGCGCTGGTCTTTTTCCAGCAGCGCAAGATAGGCCCCGGCGACGAGGCCCTGGCCGCCGCGATGGGCTACATGCAGCACGGCTCCCACTGGCTCTATCACATCCTTCAGCTCGATCGCAACTTCGCGGGAGGTCAGATCAACACGCGAAGCCCAATTACCGCCCGCGGGGCCATGGACCTCTACGCCGAATTGCTCCGCGACCCCACGCCCACCGACTGGACGTTCGAGCCGATGGAGTCGCTGGCCGTGCTGCGGACCCCGCACCCCCAGTCGTTCGAGCACTGGTTCCTCGTCGCCTTGGCCCGGAAGGATCACGAGGCGGCCCTCGAGATCGCCGACCGCGCCCGGCGACATCGCTTCTTCAGCACCTTGGCCTACGGCGGGCGGCTTCAGTCGCTCCGGTGGATCCTCGAGGCTCCCGACGAGGTCCTCGACCAGGAGGCCCGGCTGAATCGTCAGGACCTATTGGCCCAATACCCCGCCTATGGGGAGCTGTCGCGCCAAGCCCGCCAGCTCCGCGACGCCCGGAACGGCATGCCGCTGGTGCCCGAAGAACCCGAGGCGTTTCGCCGGTTGCAGGAGCATTTGGCGGCCCTGGGCACGATCAGCGCACACCAGGAAGCGATCCTCCGCGAGATTGCCGTGCGCCGCGAGCCGGCCGGCCTCGTGTTTCCTCCCATGCGCTCGGCCAAGGAGGTCCAACAGGCCCTGCCCGAGGGAACCGTCCTGTTGGCGTTTTTCGTCGCCGGCGGCGAGCTGTACGGCTTCCTGATGAACCAGGACGAGTACCAACCCTGGAAGGTGAAGGGGACGCCGCTTTTGGTCAGGCGGATCGCCGGACTGTTGCGGGCGATGGGCCAATACGAGCAGAACCGCGAGCTGAGCTTGAAAGATCTCGAAGACGCGGGTTGGAAGAAGCCTGCCCAGGAGATTCTGGACAACCTCCTGGAAGGCTCCCGGGCCGACTTCACCGCCGATTTCTCCGAGCTGGTCATCGTGCCCGACGGCGTGATGTGGTACGTCCCCTTTGAATCGCTTCTGGTCGACGTGGGCGGCCAGGTCCGGCCGCTGATCTCCCGGTTCCGAATCCGGTATGCCCCCACCGTGTCGTTGGCCGTTCCGGACGGAAGGGGGCCGAGCCCCACGGCCGAGACGGCGGTCGTGGTGGGCCGCCTCTTCCCCCGCGACGACGAAGAGGTTGCCCGGGCCGCCTTCGACGACTTGGCCAAAGTCGTGCCCCGGTGCGTGGCGGTGTCGAAGCCGCCGCTCGCGGGGCCCTCGTCCGTCTATGCCTCGTTGATGGACCAGTTGATCGTCCTCGACGACGTCGACATGGAGAACCCGGGCCCGTACGCCTGGGCCCCGATTCCCCTCGACCGGGACAAGCCGGGCAACTCGCTGGGCGACTGGCTCGCGTTGCCGTGGCAGGCCCCCGGCGTCGTCATCCTGCCCGGCTACCATACGGCCGCCGAGAACTCCCTCAAGCAGGTCAGCCCCGCCGCCCCCGGCGCGGAAGTGTTTGTGTCGGTCTGCGGGCTGATGTCGAGCGGGGCCCGGACGCTCCTGCTCAGTCGCTGGCGCACCGGCGGCCAGACCAGTTTCGACATCGTCCGCGAGTTCGCCCAAGAGCTGCCCCACACCACCCCCGCCGATGCCTGGCAACGGGCCGTTCTCGTGGTCACCGACTCGCGCCTGGACCTCGAGGCCGAGCCCCGCATCAAACGCGCCGCCACGGTCGACTCGCCCAAAGCGGCCCATCCGTTCTTCTGGGCGGGCTACATGCTCGTCGATTCGGGCGTCCGGCCGGAAACCGCCGAGGCCCAGCCGGAACAGCCCGCCGTCAAGATCAAGGCACCCCCGAAGCAGCCGGCGCCCCCCGCTGCCCCGCCGTAGCGGTGTGTCATCCGTTACCTTGCCGGTGGCACGGGCATCTTGCCCGTGCTTCCATGGACGCACTGGCGAGACGCCAGTGCCACCCAACACGCAAGGGAAGACCCGACCAACCACCCGCACGCACGCCAACAAACCGGAACCGGGGGCCCCGGCGTATGGAATTCGCGAGCCGGTCCGGTGATAATACATGACTCGAAGGGCAAACGCGGCCCTCTCCCCTTTTCCTTCTCTGAACAAGACGGAGCTTCGTCCCATGTCGCTGATCGTCCGATCCGGTGTTCTGGGCCTGCTGCTGGCGGGCATCGTGGCCGCAGATCGAGTCCTGGCGGAAAACGAGGGGCTCGACGACCTCGACCGCGCGACCGAGCTGAAACTCACCTACAGCACGCTCACCGATCTGGGCGAGGTGATCCGGCTCAGCGAAAGCGCCCTGAAAAAGGGACTCGACGAAGACAACACCCGGTTCGCAACGCAACTGCTCGCCTCCACCCGGGTCAAGCGAGGCTCGATCATTGCCGAGACGATCGTCGCCACGCGACCGGTCGACCCCCGGTGGCGTCAATTCCGCCGGGTGGCCCTTGAGGACCTGGAAAAAGGGGTCGAGCTCGATCCCAATCAGCCCCAGGCCCTCTATCGAATCGCACAACTGAACCTCTTGCCCGAGGGCGACTCCAAACGCGCCCTCGAAGCCGTCAGCGAGGCAATCCGCCTGAGCGAAGGCGAGTTCACGTTTCGGGCGAAGGCCCTGACGCTCCGCGCCGAGCTGCAAGAGGACGCGGACAAGAAGATTGCCGATCTCGACGGAGCGATCCGCATCAACCCCGGCGATCCGGCCGTCCTCCGCCTGCGGGGAACCGCGTACGCCGAGCAGGAAAAGTACGATCAGGCCCTGGCCGATTTCGACACCGCCCTCCAGATCGACCCGAAGCATGCCGCCACGCACGAGCTGCGGGCGAAAGTGCTGATCGAGCTCAAACGGTACGACGAGGCGATGGCCGGCCTCGACAAGGCCCGGGAGCTGGCGCCCGAGTCGGTGGCGCCGCTGGTGCATCAGGCACGGATCCACGGCCTCAAGTCCGACTTCAAGAAGGCCCTCGAGGTGCTCAATCTGGCCAACGCCCTCCAGCCGGCCGACGCCGCCGTCCTCTTGCTGCGGGCCAGCATGTACGAGGAGCTGGACGACCGGGAGAAGGCCCTGGCCGACGTCGACCGGGTGCTCGAGCTGCGACCCGGCCTTCCCCTGGCGATGCGGTTTCGGGTCTCCCTGCTGGCCGGATCCGGCGAGTTCGACCTGGCCGCCCGCCAACTCGAAGAGATCCAAAAAGCCGAGCCCGAGGACCCGGCCATCGAACTCCAGCTCGCCCTCTTCTACAGCGCCGAAAAACAATACGGCAAGGCGATCGAGAAGTTCTCCGCGGTGCTCCAGAAGCAGCCGCAGAGCGCCGTCGCCTTGCGAGGTCGCGCCGACGCCCTCTTGAGCATGGGCCGCCAGTCCGATGCCATCGCCGACTACCAAAAGGCGCTCAAGATCGAGCCGGACGATACCGGCGCGCTGAACAACCTGGCTTGGGTCCTGGCCACCTCCCCCGACGACAAGCTCCGCGACGGCAAGCGGGCCATCGAGCTGGCCACCAAGGCCTGCGAGCTGACCGAGTACAAAGCGGCCCACATCCTCAGCACCCTGGGCGCCGGCTGCGCCGAGACCGGCGATTTCGAGACCGCCATGAAGTGGTCCGAAAAGGCCATCAAGATCGGAGCCGAGGACCAGATGGAGCCCCTCAAAAAGGAGCTGGAGTCCTACAAGGCCAAAAAGCCCGTTCGCGAGCTGCTCAACGAGCCGGCGGAGCCGGAAAAGCCCGAAGCCAAGGAACCGGAGAAGCCCAAGCCCAAGCAGCCGGAGAAGCCCAAGCCCAAGGAGCCGGAAAAGCCCGAAGCCAAGGAACCGGAGAAGCCCAAACCCAAGGAACCGGAAAAGCGCGAAGCCAAGGAACCGGAGAAGCCCAAGCCCAAGGCCGGCGAGCCCGAGCCAAGCCAGCCGGACAAGCCGAAGGAGTCTCCTCCCAAAGCACCCGAGCCCGAGAAAACGTAGAGCGGGGTGCGCAAAACGCACCAACCGTATTCCTTGAAGGAGAAGGGTGCGTTTCACCCGCCCAGCCCTTTACCTCGTTACGACGCTTCGCGTCGTAACGGTGATTGTGGACGCTTCGCGTCGTGGAGTCAGCGCAGGCTGCACGTAATCGCGCGGAACGGGGGACGCGAACCGTCCCCGCGTGCGTCCCCACGCGAAGCGTGGGAACGAGGGGACCGTATTCCTTGAAGGAGAAGGACGCGTTTCTCTCTGCTTCCCACAGCCTGCCCGCGCCCGCAAAACCGATCGGCTAATGCCGGTTGTGCGCAAAAGGGCTTCCATCCGGTCCGAGCGCCGCCGCGACGATTCGCCGCGTGAACCGGCCGCAGGCATAGAGGGCGACGCAGAGGGCCGCCTCGATGGCCGCCAGAAGTCCGATCGTCCGCCCGTGTTCGCCGCCCTCGACGACTAGGGCGAAAAGCACCACCGGCAGGACGACGGCCGCGATGGAGCCGAAGTAGGCGACCGGAAGCGCCAGCACCAGGAAGATCCCCCGGTGCCAGGGGTTCCGAACGCCCGCCCGGGAAAGCGTTCGCACGCTGATCCACCACGTCATGCCGCAGGCGCCCCAGGCAAAGGCGTCCAGGACCCAGATTGCCGAGTAGTCGGGCGCCCACCCGTGGATCAGTCCGGTTGGCAATTGGATCAGAAGGAACAGGCAGAAGAAATCGACCAACGTGAACTGAGGCCGACGCGTCGAGTTCTTCGCCGCCTGATCCAGCGGCCGCAGCGTCCATCTCCCGCTCTGCACGATCACCGCGACCAGGACGGCCATCAGAAGCAACCCACCGCACATCATCGCTGTCTGGCTCCCCTTGTCATAGCGGCGGGTGGGACCGGCATCTCGCCAGTGCTGAGCCGCAGATGCCCCCTGCGCGTCAGTGTAGCGGCCGCGCCGACGATCGAAAAGACCCTGCCGCACTTACCGGTTGAACAGCTACGGGCAGGAAGCGTGGCCCGCGCCCGGACGTCGGCAGTGCTTCCGTTGCGAGCTTGCCTCTCTCAAGTCGTGCCGCTTCGCAGCCGGTGTGCGCCGCGGGCTTTCTTGGACGCGGTCACCTCCCGCTGCACGCCGGTTCTGAAAAGCATGAGGGATACTACCCCCTTCAGATACCGTGATCGCACGTACCGTGGCACCCCGGGGGGAATACCGTGAAACGCGGTCACTACGAGCGGGTCCGACGAGACCTGCCGGGAGGCTAGGGCGCCGCGGCCGTCTCTTCGAGGTAGATGCACCGCTCGCAGTCGGGATTGGGGCACCGGAGCAGGTTGGCCGCGAGCTGGTGCTCTTCGCCCAGCGACGTGCCGCAGTGGGGGCAGGCGGTCGGCGTGGCCTCGAGCTCGGGGACCGGCTCCTCCTCGGGAATCTCGGAGGCGTCTTGGGAGGACACGAACTCCAGGTCGCCGTGCCGGGTGACGACGAGGGTCTTGGCGTGCTTCTTGAGAAAGACCATGGTCAGGCTCCCGGCCAGGAATCCGCCCAGGTGGGCGAACCAGGCGACCCCCACGGTGCCGTCCACCGATTCGGCCGCCCCCAACATCTGCATCAGGACCCAGATGGCCATGAAGCCGCCGGCGGGGACGTCGATGCGCAACGGGTACCAGAGCACGAAGACGAGCGAGCGGATCTTGGTGAGCGGCCCGAACGCGATCCAGTAGGCCCCCATCATGCCGGCGATCGCCCCACTGGCCCCGATCATCGGCACGTCGCTGCCCCACGCGACCGCGGCGTGCACCAGCCCGCCCGCGATTCCCCAGGCGAGGTACAACGCCAGCAGCCGGACGGTGCCCAAGCCGGCCTCGAGCGTGTGGACGAAGGCCCACAGGCAGAGCATGTTGCCCAGGAGGTGACAGATGCCGCCGTGGAGGAACATGTGGGTGAGCAGACCGAGGACGTTTCCCCGGGCGAGCTTGGCGGGGACCAGTCCCCAGTCGAGGCAGAACGCTTCGAGCACGGCGAGGTCGGCGGTGCCGAAGAGGAGGCGGAGCATGTACAGGAAAATCGTCACGTTCGCTACGGTGAGCAAAACCCCGACGAGCGGAAAATCGCGATGGTCGACGTCGTCGCCCAGCGGCAGCAGGAACATGACCCGTCTCCCCCTCCCAATTCTGCTCTGCGCGCCCGTCTGCTTCCGGCGAGATCCCCATTTCCCGGCGGCCCGCCCGTTGCCCCCGCCGCCAGCCCCGCACCCGCTTCCGGCCCGCTCTTGATACCATACCTTATCGGTCGGGTCCCGTAGGGGGGCATCCTCCGAGAATGCCGGCAGCGGGAGCATGGCCCCGCGCAAAAGGGGCGCTTCGGCCGATCAGTCGACTTCACACTTCCTTGCCCAGCGCTCCCATTCCGCGGCCATCGCCTTCACGCGCTCGGGATGCTCGGCCGCCCGATCGTTGGTTTCCGTGCGATCGGCGGCCATGTCGTAAAGCTCCCAGCGCCGGTCGCTTGCGCCCCAGACGAGCTTCCAATCGCCCTGCCGGACGGCGCGGTTTCCATAAAGCGCCCAGCAGAGCGTCTCGTGCGGCGGGCGCTTCTGGCCCCGCAGGATCGGCACGAGGCTCTTGCCTTCGGCGGGCGGGATTGCTTCGCCGCCGGAGGTCTCCGGATAAGACCCCCCGGCCAGCTCGATGAGCGTCGGCATGAAGTCGATCACGTGTCCCACCTGGTGCGTGATCGCGCCGCGCCCGACGACGCCGGGCCAGCGCACGATGAGCGGGGTGGCGATGCCCCCTTCGTAGGTCCACACCTTGTGGCGGCGGAACGGGGCGTTCTGGGCCCAGCCCCAGGCGCGGCCGACGAACTCGTAGCCCCGCGGGTCGCCCACCGGAATGCCGCGATTGTACTCCTCGAACCCCGCCTCATCGCGCGGCCAACTGGCGCAGCCGCCGTTGTCGGAGAGGAAGAAGACGACCGTGTCGTCGGCCACGCCGGCCCGGTCCAACGCGTCGAGCAACCGCCCGACCCCCCGATCCATCCGGTCGACCATCGCGGCGCAGACCTCCATGCGGCGCTCTTCCCGCGCCCGGTCCGCCACGTCCTCCCACGGCGTCACCTCGTAGTCGTACTGAAACGATCCCGTCTTGTGATCGACGGGCGACAGCTTCCATTTCGGGTCCAGAAGCCCCAGCTCGATCTGTCGCTTGTGCCGCCGCTCGCGCAGGGTGAAGTAGCCCTCGGCGTATTTGCCGCGGTAGCGGGCAATGTCCTCCTCGGGCGCTTGCAGCGGGAAGTGCGGGGCCGTGTAGCAGAGATGGACGAAGAACGGCCGCCCGGCCTTCACGAAACGCTCGATCGTCTCGATGGCGTGGTCGGTGAAGGCGTCGGTGGTGTAGTAGCCGGGCGGGAACTCCTTGATCGGCCGATCGTTGTGCGCGAACGGGCGAAAGAGGCCGCCGTTGTAGAAGACCGGGTCCTGCTTCGCCGGGTTGAAGAAGTTGCAGCATCCGCTCAACAGCCCGTAGTACTCGTCGAACCCGCGATCGATGGGCCGCCGCGGCGCGCCGGCGCCCAGGTGCCATTTGCCGGTCAGCGAGGTGGCGTACCCGGCTTGCCGCATCACCTCCCCCAGCGTGACCATGTTCGGTCGCAGCAGGCCCCCCTTTTTGCCCTGGCGCGGATAGAGCCCGGTGGTCAGCGCCGCCCGGGTCGTCACGCAGACGGCGCAGTTGTAGAACTGCGAGAACCGCATCCCCTCGGCGGCGAGCCGATCGAGATTCGGCGTGCGGATCTCGCCGCCGTAGCATCCCAGGTCCGAAAAGCCGAGATCGTCGCAGAGGATGAGCACCACGTTCGGCCGCGGCGCGGCGGCGGAGGCGTGCGACACGAAGCCGAGCAGGCCGATTCCAGCGGCCAGCAGCAGTCGTCTGGAGAGACTCATCGCCGTATATGGGTATTGACTTGACTCAACCTGCTACAACCTGTAGTGTGTGGGATTGTGACCGAAGATTATCCCCGCACACTCTTGGAACTGGAACAACGCTTCTCCAGTGAAGAAGCCTGCAAGCAGTACTTGTTTGCTCTTCGC
>DATKZH010000558.1:0-82661 GCA_035528065.1 Thermoguttaceae bacterium
GCCGTGTGCCGTAACCAGCGGACGGCACACGGCGTGTGCCTGCTACTGAAGTCGGGAAGTTATTCTTCGGCCGCCCCTTATTGTTTCTGCGATCCTAAGGCGAGCGCCGCCTAGCGTCGCTCGACCCGCGACAGCAAGTACTCCGGCCGTGCCTTCATCTCCACCGCCGCGTGGCGATAGAAAGGATACACGCTCCACTCCACGCAGGTGAGCAGGTCGGGCTTGCCGTCGCCGTCCATGTCGCCGACCCAGGGGTGGGGGCCGTGGTTGGTCACCTTGATCGGCTCGCCGAAGCAGCACATCGTCCTCGCCGGCTCGAAAACCGGCTCGCCCGCCGTGCCCGCGTTGCGCAGGAGGTAGATGCTCGATTTCGACGCCGAGCCGGCGCAACTGTAGACGAGGTCCATGCGCCCGTCGCCGTCCCAATCGACGCACCGGAACGACTCGGTCCAGTGTTGGCTGCGGCCGACGATCGAGTCGTCGATCGGGCGGCCGTCGGTGAGCTTCAGCTCGCGGTTTTTCCTGAGCCGCAGCTCGCCGGACGCATCGCGGTACTGGACGAAGAGCGTCGCCTTGCGCGTGAGTCCGTCGTGGGTGACGAGGTCGGTAAGCCCGTCGCCCGTCAAGTCGGCAAACCCGGCGCCGGTCCGCCAGAAAAAGGGCCGTCCTTCCTCGTACGGGTAGGGGTGGTTGGGGACGTCCCGATCGGCGGCGAGGCCTTGCGTTTTCTCCCGGGCTTCCGGACCGTCCGGATAGCCGTCGCAGATCACTTGGCGGCGGGGGCCGAACGTCGGCTTCGTGCGGGGCCCGAGGTTCTTGTGCCAGAAGATCCGGTTCGTCTCGTTCGGAAGCATCAGGTCCGAAAGCCCGTCGCCGTCCCAATCCACGTACGCCGGATACGGGTAGCCCATGTTGTGCCAGTGTTCGCCGCCGAGGATCTCGTCGCGGAGCAAGCGGATCGGCTTGCCGTCGGCGAGGATGGGCCGGGCCTCGGCCAGCGCAGGCCGCTCGGGGGTGCCCTCGTTGATCACGATCCGCGGCCAGCCGTAGCCTCCGCCCACGAGCAGGTCGAGATCGCCATCGGCGTCCCAATCGCAGACGCACGGCCACGCCTGATCGCTCAGCGAGAGCACGGCCGAGCGGGACTGGGCCCGACCGAACCGCCGGAAACGCGGCCGCCCGTCCCCGCTGGGAATCTGCTCGTAGAACGAGATCGCCTGACGCACGTCGTGCTCGATCAGGAGGCCGCGGCGGGGACCTTCGGCCACCGGGGCCACGGCGTCGCACCAGAAATCGCCGACGTCGCTGAGCACCTGCGGCGGGGCGAAGCGGGGCGGATCGCCGCCGAGGCCCTTGCGCCACGCCACCCGGCGGGCGCGGGGCTCCTCGGCCGGACCGTCCACCAGACAGACGGCGTCGAGTCGTCCGTCGCCGTCCGCGTCGTAGAAACACGGATCACGACCGGCATCGAGCTTGACGGGCTGCCCCAAGCGAACCGGCCAGCCGTCCGGATTCGCGTTCTTCAAGTACGTGTCGCCGATCACCAGATCGATCGGACCATCGCCCCCCAGATCCACCGCCCGGCACGGGCCCCAGTCGCTCGTGCCGCGGGAACAGCTCCCCTGGGCGACGAACACGGGCGTTTGGCCGGCGTCGCGGCGGCCGGTGTTCCGGTAGAAGTAGACCTGGTCGCCGCCACTGGGTGAATAGACCAGATCCGCGAGGCCGTCGCCGTTGAAGTCGGCCAGGTCGGCGTGCATGTACGTCCTGGTGAAATGGCGAAAGTCGGCGGACGATTCGTCGGCAACCCAGCGGAGGCGGACCAGATCGCCGAACTCGAAATCCTCGGCCTTGCCCACGCGGGGATAGCAGACGACTCCGTCCCACGGCCACCCCGGCCGATAGGCATAGTTCCAACAGCCCACCAGGTCTCGCTCGCCGTCGCCGTTGAGATCCACCAGGCGGCTCGGGTAGATCAGGGCGACGGGCCGCGGCACGCCCGCGTTGTACCGCAGCAAGTCGCCCACGCCAATCCGCGGCGTGTACGCCCGCGGGGCAAGCGGCGGCCGCTTGGGGACCACGTCGAAACGGATCTCGTACTCCTTGCACGTCGGGTCCTCGATCACCCACTCGACCCGCCCGCGATCGCCATAGGCGAAATCTTCCGTAATCGCGTGCGGCACGAGCTGCATGGTCCGCGAGTCGATGACGGCGATCGAATGGGGATCGAGCGCGCCGTCCACGCCCGCCTGCCGGATCAGCTCCCCAAAGTCGATCACGGGATCCATCGGCACGTTGGCGAAGCCGAGCTCCGAAGTCACCGTGAGTCGCACGGAGCACGGGACCGGCTCGCCCGCTCCCAGCACGGCCGCCTGCAACGCACACAGGACCACGGCTGCCAAGAGCTTCGGCATGAGAATCCTCACGATAGCTTCCCCGAGTGCGGCCTCTCCGCACTGCTTCCTCGGGACCGCGGCGGTCCCCGGGGCCACCGACCGACCGTCATCATAGTTGGGACCGACGGGGCCCGAAACCGCCTCGTTCGGAACTGGACTTGGCCTTCGGGGGATGGGACAATGTCTCCCGATGAGGCTACGTCCCGGTTGCCGGATCACGAAGCATGGGGAGAGCCGCGATGAATCGTTCGGTCGTGCAGGTATTGTGGTTGGCGGTCGCGGTTGCGTGTCTCGCGGCAGCGCCGGTCCGTGCCGTCGCCGCCCCGCTGCGCGTGGCCGCGTTCGAGTGCGACGTGACGCCGCCGTTGGGCGAGCCGATCTACTCGGGCTATCAACCGCTGGCCGAGGTGGAGCATCCGCTTCTGGCCAAGGGAATCGTGCTCGAGGACGGCGAGCGGCGGTACGTGCTATGCTCGGTCGACTGGTGCGAGCTGTGCAATTCCACGCACTTGCTGTTCCGCCGCAAGATGGCGGAGGGCGCGGGCACGGACCCCTCGTGCGTGGCCGTGCACACGATCCACCAGCACACGGCCCCGATGGGCGACGGCGACGCGTTCCGGCTCCTCGACCGAATCGAAAACCCGCCCCCGCACCTCGACCCGAAGTTCTTCGACACGGCGGCGGAACGACTCGGCGCCGCGGTCAAGGAGTCCCTGGAGCGGTTGCAGCCGTTCGATTCGGTCGGCACCGGACAGGCCAGGGTCCGGGGAGTCGCCGCCACGCGACGCGTGCGCACTCCGGACGGAAAGATCCGCGTGCGGTGGAGCTCGTGCCGCGATCCCGCCCTGCGGGCGGAGCCGGAAGGTGACATCGACCCGTATCTGAAGACGATCACCTTTGCCCAGGGGAACAAGCCCTTAGTCCGGTTGCACTACTACGCCACGCACCCGCAGAGCTTCTACGGCGATCCGCGCGCCAGCTACGATTTCCCCGGCATGGCCCGCGAGACGCTCCAGGCGAAGGAGAACGTGTTTCAAATCTACTTCACCGGCTGCGGGGGCGACGTGACGGCCGGCAAGTACAACGACGGGTCGCCGCAAGCCCGGGACGAGTTGGCCGCCGCGCTCCTGGCGGGCATGGAAGCCTCGATCGCCTCCACCCGCTTGGTGCCGGCCGCCCAAATCGAGTGGCGGACCGTCCCCGTGGTGCTCCCGCTTCGGAGCGACCCGGGCTACACGCTGGCCGAGAGCCGTGCGGCGATGCTCAATCCCGAGCTAGCGCCGAGCGTGCGGATCTACGGCGGCGCGATGCGGATCGCCTTTGCCGAGCGGATCGATCAGCCGATCGAGCTCAGCTCGCTCCGGATGGGGCCGGTGCGGATCGTCCACCTGCCGGGCGAGTCGATGGTCGAGTTTCAGTTGTTTGCCCAGCGGTTGGTGCCGGAGGGCTTCGTGGCCGTGGCGGCGTACGGCGATTGTGGCACCGGATATATCTGCACCGCCAAGGCATTCGAGGAAGGCGGCTATGAGCCGACCGACTCGATGGTGGCCCCGGAATCCGAGCAGGTGTTGAAGGCGGCGATTCGCGAGTTGCTCGGGGCCAAGTGAACGGCCGCGTGCGCATCGATCTCATCGCGCCCGGGGAGGCGGGCCGCGCCCCAGGGCCGACCGGGCCACGGAGTCCAGGCCGGGCCGAACCCCACGGACAAGGGGGCGTGTTTGGCACAAGCTCGTCCGCACGAAGTGTCCACCATCTCTTCCCCGCCGTTTCCCGCCTTCCGGGAGTTGCCGCGTGCGGCACTCACCCTCTGGTGAAGCCCAACCGTAGCCCCCACGGTTCTCGCAAGTCTTTTCTGTAAAAGGGCTTGCGAACGAAACGGGGTGGGGCGGCCGGGCAGTCCGGTCGCCGAGAACGCGGGTCGATCTCAGGATATTGCCAGGCGAGATTGACTAAATTCCGTTATTGGTAATAGTAATGAACAGTAACAGGGGCCGAGGGATGACCGAGACGAAGTTCCAACGCAACACGCCGCAACGGAGAGTCATTTTGGAGGAGATCCAGAAGGCTACTTCGCACCCCACCGCGGCAGAGCTGTACGAAAGCGTGCGGCGACGCCTGCCCAAAATCAGCCTGGGTACCGTCTATCGCAACCTGGACCTGCTTGCCGAGATGGGAAGAATACAGAAGCTTGATCTGGGTGGTGGCGAAGCCCGATTCGACGGCAACCTGGATGCGCACTACCACGTGCGATGTCTGCGTTGCGGGCGGGTTGATGACGTGTACGGCCTGCCGACCGGCACACTGATCGACGGAGCTAGCGAGGCCGCCGGCTACGAGGTCCTCGGCCATCGCCTGGAGCTGGTGGGAGTCTGCCCTGAGTGTAAGGGCCCGCCGGAAATGGAGCCCACGGCCCCCCCCAACAGCAGGGCGAGGATCCCCAGACCTCCAAACGTCCCGGCCAACCGTAAGCGTTTTGTCTGACAATCCCGTATCAGATCCAAAAGGAGGGGCCACCATGTTGAACCCGAAGATCCAAGAAGCCTTCAACCGGCAGCTCAACGCGGAGCTGCACTCCTCTTACCTGTATCTCTCGATGGCGGCCTATTTCGAGTCGGAGAACCTGGCGGGCATGGCCACGTGGATGCGGATCCAAGCCCAGGAAGAGCTGTTCCACGCCTTGAAGTTCTTCGCCTTCATCAACGAGCGCGACGGTCGCGTGATCCTGACGGAGGTGGAGGGGCCGAAAACCGAATGGGAGTCGCCGCTCGGCGCGTTTCAAGGCGCCTATGGGCACGAGTGCAAGATCACCGGCCTGATCAACCAGCTCGTGGACCTGTCGATCCGGGAAAGCGACCACGCGGCCAACGCCTTCCTTCAGTGGTTCGTGACCGAGCAGGTGGAGGAGGAGGCAGCGGCGAAATCGATCGTCGACAAGCTCAAGCTGGCCGGCGACAGCAGCGTGGCCTTGTTGATGCTGGACGGGGAGTTCGGCCAGCGCCCACCGGCCGCGGCCCCCGGCGCGACGGCCCCGTAGCCGTTCCGCGAAACGCGGACGGTGGCCTGGCCCGCCGCCGGCAGACTTCGCGTCGATCCCGATGAACCTGGGAAGCGGTCTGCCGCGGGAGAGAATCTCTGCGGACACGGCGACGGTGTCCGTTCACGTACCAGGCGTTTCTACCACTGAAAACAGAAGGAGAAAAGGAGTAAGACGATGTGCAACTTGGTGACCAAAGAGGCGCCGGACTTCACGGCCCAGGCGGTGATGCCCGACAACTCGTTTGCGGAGCTGAAGCTCTCCTCGTATCGGGGCAAGAAGTACGTGGTGCTGTTCTTCTACCCCCTGGACTTCACGTTCGTCTGCCCGTCGGAGATCATTGCCTTCGACAAGGCGCTGGCGAGGTTCGAGGAGAAGAACGTCCAGGTGATCGGCGTTTCGGTCGACTCGCACTTCACGCATCTTGCGTGGAAGAACACGCCTCGGGATCATGGGGGGATCGGGCAGGTCGGCTACCCGTTGGTCGCCGATCTGAACAAGAGCATTTCGCGGGACTACGGCGTGCTGCTGGACGCCGGCATCGCGCTGCGCGGCCTGTTCCTGATCGACAAGGAGGGGATCATTCGACACGCGCTGGTGAACGACTTGCCGTTGGGCCGCAACGTGGACGAGGCCCTGCGGGTGATAGACGCCCTGCAATTCACCGAGAAGCACGGGGAGGTCTGCCCGGCCAACTGGCGGGAAGGCGAGGAGGCCATGAAGCCGACGGCCGAGGGCGTCGCCGAGTACCTGGCCAAGCACGCCGGGTGAGCAGTTGCCGGGTGGTTCGGAAGGTGTACGGTCGATCCGATGCCGCCAGCGGGGGGTGGCCTCTGCGTGCGGCCGGATCGATGACCATTCACGGGAAGGAGACATGAGCATGGCGACTGTCAGGTTGCAGGTCTACAAGTGCGGCGTGTGCGGCAACCAGGTCGAGGTGACCGCTGCCGGCGGCGGAACCCTGGTCTGCTGTAATCAGCCGATGAATCTTCAGACCGAGAACACGACCGACGCGGCGCAGGAAAAGCACGTGCCGGTCGTCGAGCCGGCCGACGGGGGCATCCGCGTCAAGGTCGGCTCCGTGGCGCACCCGATGCAGAAGGAGCACTGGATCGAGTGGATCGAGGTGATCGCCGGCGGCCGGTCCTACCGCCAGTTTCTCAATCCCGGCGACCCGCCCGAGGCCGTCTTCCCGGTCGAGAACCAGGGAGTGACGGTCCGCGCGTTCTGTAATCTCCACGGGCTATGGAAAGCTGAGTGAACGGCGCGTACACTGGGGTGCGCGACTCGGGGGCTGGAAGGTGGACGGGCCGAAAGGCCTTCCAACGTCGCGTGTTGCGCCCTTCCGTTTGGTAGGGCGGCCGCACAGTCCACCTCTTGAGACTGGGCTCAATCATTGCCACCGGAAGTATCTGGATAGGTCATGCTCGTTGCAGTAGCTCGCGAGAGTCTTCCCGGCGAAAACCGCGTCGCGCTGGTGCCGGCCTCGGTGCCGGCGCTTGCCAAGGCCGGGCTGGAAGTGATCGTGGAGAGTTCGGCCGGTCAGGCGGCCGGCTATCCCGACGAGGCGTACGCCGAAAGCGGCGCCAAGGTGGTCGCAAGCCGCGCGGAAGCCCTCGCCGCCGACGTCGTGGTCCAGGTCCGCGCGGCCGGGGCCAACCCCGAGGCCGGCCGCGCCGATCTCGAACGTCTCCGCCGGGGGCAGGTGGTGATCGGGATGTGCGATCCGCTCGCGGCCCCCCAGGCGGCCCGGGAAGTCGCCGCCCGCGGCGTCACGCTGTTTGCCCTGGAACTGCTCCCCCGCATCACCCGGGCGCAGAGCATGGACGTTCTGTCGTCGATGGCCACGGTGTCGGGCTATCGGGCGGTGCTGCTGGCGGCCACGCACCTGCCGAAGATGTTCCCCATGCTGATGACGGCCGCCGGTACGGTCCGGCCGGCCAAGGTGTTTGTGATGGGGGCCGGCGTGGCCGGGTTGCAGGCGATCGCGACCGCCCGACGGCTCGGGGCCGTCGTCTCGGCCAACGACATCCGGCCGGCCGTCGCGGAACAGGTCGAGAGCCTGGGGGCGAAGTTCGTCCAGTTGGATCTCGATACGGGCGCCGCCGAGGACAAGGGTGGATATGCGAAAGAGATGGGCGAGGAGTTCCTCCGAAGACAGCGGGAGCTGATCGCCCGCGTGGTCGCCGAGAGCGACGTGGTGATCACCACCGCGGCCGTCCCCGGCAAGAAGGCCCCCACGCTGGTCACCGCCGAGATGGTCTCCGGCATGGCTCCCGGCTCCGTGATCGTCGACCTGGCGGCCGAGCGGGGCGGCAACTGCGAGTTGACCAGGCCGGGCGAGACGGTGGTCTCCGGCGGGGTGTCGATCCTCGGACCCACCAACCCGGCGTCCGACGTGCCCTACCACGCCAGCCAGATGTACGCCAAGAACATCAGCACGTTCCTGCTCCATCTGGTCCACGACGGCCGGCTCAAAATCGATCTGGACGACGAAATCACCCGGGAAACGCTCATCGCGCGGGACGGGCACGTCGTCCACCCGCAGATCTGCGAGCTGCTGGGAATCGAGCCGCCGGCGCGGGACGAGCCTCCTGAAGCAGCGGACGAAGCGGACACCTCGGAGGAGTCCGCAGAAAAGAAAGACGGGTACGTGGTCGGCGACGACGAATACGGGCTTGCCGAGTGAGGGGAGCATTCATGTTGACGAGACTGATTGTATTGGCCGCCGAAGCGCCCGCGGCGGAGGCCGTGACGCAGCCGGCCCTGCCGTTGATGGCGGCGATCACCATTTTCGTGCTGGCGATGTTCGTCGGCTTCGAGATCATCACCAAGATCCCGCCGACCTTGCACACGCCCTTGATGTCGGGCTCGAACGCGATCTCCGGGATCACGCTGGTCGGGGCGATCCTGGCCGCCGGGGCGGGACACGGCGTGTTCGCGTCGATCCTCGGCTTCCTCGCCGTGATCCTGGCCACGGTTAACGTGGTCGGTGGGTTCGTGGTCACCAATCGCATGCTCGAGATGTTCCGCAGGAAGGGTTAAGCCGTGGAAGTGAGAGACGCCGTTCTCGCCCTGGCCTACCTGGTGGCCTCGGTCCTGTTCATCTATGGGTTGAAAGGCCTGACCCACCCGCGCACGGCCGTGCGCGGGAACCTGATCGGCGCGGCGGGCATGCTGGTGGCGATCCTGGTCACGCTGATTCACCAGGAAATCATCGGCTACTGGCTCATCGCGATCGGCATCGCGATCGGCGCGGCCGTCGGCGCGGTCCTGGCGCTGAAGATCCGCATGACGGCCATGCCCCAGTTGGTCGCGCTGTTCAACGGGTTCGGCGGCGGGGCCAGCGTGCTGGTGGCCGGGGCGGAGCTGCTCGTCCTCGCAAGGGAGTTGGCCGAGGAGCACGCGCGCATCTTGGAAGAGACTGGAACGGCCATCTCCTTCGACCCCGTCTGGGGGGCAATGTCGGGAAACGTGATCGCCGGGCTGCTCGCCGGGCTGATTGGCGCCGTCACGTTCTGGGGCAGCCTGGTCGCCTTCGCCAAGCTCCAGGAATACCAGGCGTTCAAGAGGCCGTTCGACTACCCGTTCAAGCAGCCGATCAACGCGGGCCTCGGAGCCCTCGCGTTGCTGCTCTTGATCGTCGGCTTTCTGTTTGCGCCGGGCACGGTGTGGGTCTACTGGCTACTGGTCATCGTCGCCTCGGTGCTCGGCGTGACGCTGGTCAACCCGATCGGCGGGGCCGACATGCCGGTGGTGATCGCGCTGTTGAACTCCTATAGCGGACTGGCCGCGTGTGCCACGGGCTTCGTGCTGGGGAACTCGGTGCTGATCATCGCCGGATCGTTGGTGGGGGCCTCGGGGCTGATCCTCACGTCGATCATGTGCAAGGCGATGAACCGCTCGCTCGTGCACGTGCTGTTCGGCGTGCTGGGGCCGACCGAAGAGACGGCGTCGGCCGACGAGGTGTACGGCGGCAAGATCAAGGCGACCACGGCCGAGGAAGTGGCCATGCTGTACGACGGGGCCCGGCGCGCCGTGATCGTGCCCGGCTACGGCATGGCGGTGGCCCAGGCGCAGCACGCCGTGCGCGAACTGGCCAACCTGCTGGAGTCGCGCGGCGTGGAGGTCGAGTTCGCCATCCACCCGGTCGCCGGCCGCATGCCCGGCCACATGAACGTATTGTTGGCCGAGGCGGAAGTCCCCTACGAGAAGCTCAAGGAGCTGGACGAGGTCAACCCGTCCATGCGGGAGACGGACGTGGCGCTGGTGATCGGGGCCAACGACGTGGTCAACCCCGAGGCCCGAAGCAATCCGGCCAGCCCGATCGCCGGGATGCCGATCGTCGACGTGGATAGGGCGAAGACCGTGGTGGTGGTCAAGCGGAGCCTGAGCCCCGGATTTGCGGGCATCCCCAATCCGCTGTTCGCCAACGACAACACGCTGATGTACTTCGGCGACGGCAAGAAGGCCATATTGGACCTGATCGCCGCGTTGAAGGAGTAGCCAACGATCACACGAAAGGAGAGCCGGATGGGCAGTCTGAAGGGAACGAAGACGGAGAGAAACCTGCTCGGCGCGTTCGCCGGCGAATCGCAGGCGAGAAACCGCTACACGTACTTCGCCGGCGCGGCCCGGAAGGAGGGCTTCGTCCAGATCGCCGACGTCTTCGAGGAGACCGCCAACCAGGAGCGAGAGCACGCCCAGCGGTTCTTCAAGTTCCTCGAAGGCGGCGACGTGGAGATCCAGGCCGCGTTCCCCGCGGGCGTGATCGGCACCACGTCCGAAAACCTCAGGGCCGCCGCGGCCGGCGAGCACGAAGAATGGGAGACCTTGTATCCCGGCTTTGCCGCCGTCGCCCGAGAAGAAGGGTTCGACGCCGTCGCCCTCGTGTTCGAGGCGATCTCGGTCGCCGAGAAGCAGCACGAGAAGCGCTACTTGGGCCTGCTGGCCAACGTGGAGGCGGGCACCGTGTTCCGGAAGGACAAGAAGGTTGTCTGGAGGTGTCGCAACTGCGGCTATCTCCACGAGGGAGAAGAAGCGCCCAAGGCCTGCCCCGCCTGCGCACACCCCCAGGCACATTTCGAGCTACTGGCTGAGAACTGGTGACGATGGGGCGAGTTGCCCTTACGTATCACATCGTTCCGACGCGAAGCGTCGGAACGATGAAGAGCGTGGTGACGCTCGTTTAACCGCAAGCCGAAGGCGTGCGCGAGCAGCCAAAGCGGGCTCGCGATCCCGCGCACGCCTCCGGCTTGCGGTTAAACGAGACTGCCGCCAAAGGTGGTTGCGGTCTTGGGGCGAAGACCACGGCAGCAGGCCCACGTCACCCGGCACGTCGCCAACGGCGGCCACGGAAGCCGCCTACCGGGAAGTTGCGTTTCGCGCAGACGGTCTGCGCGCAGCGCGGGACCGGAAACGATCAACGGAACGAAACGAAAATGGCCGACAAGAAGCGAGTCCTGTTCCTCTGCGTGGGAAACTCCTGCCGGTCGCAAATGGCCGAGGGTTGGCTGCGGCACATGGCGCCCGACAGGTTCGACGTGCAGAGCGCGGGCAGCATCGCCGCCGGGCTCAATCCGCACGCGGTGAAGGTCATGGCGGAGGTCGGCGTCGACGTCTCCCGCCAACGTAGCAAACGTGTCGAGAGGTTCGCCAATCGCCGGTTCGACTACGTGGTCACCGTCTGCGACGAAGCCAACCGCGAGTGTCCGGTCTTCCTGGGGCACGCGGGAAAGCGACTGCACTGGCCGTTTGAAGACCCGGCGGACGCAGCCGGCAGCGCCGAGGAGGTGGTCCGCGTTTTCCGTCTCGTCCGCGATCAAATCAAGGCACGCTTGGAGCGCTTCGTCGAGGAGGAAGCCAAGGCGGAGCGCTCCGCGGATCGATCGACCGAGCGGAGGGAGTTGCAGGAAGGAAGGATGACGACGCCACGAATCCGCACCGAGACTCGTTTCGTCGGTCTGCCCATCAGCGGCGGAACCGCGGTGGCCAGGGTATGCCTGTTCAACGAGAAGCGCCACAGCAACCTGGCTGCGTACCGGGTCGCGGGCGAGGGGCTCGAGCGCGAGGAGAATCGCGTGCGCCAAGCGATCGCGTTGGCCGCCAATCAGCTCGACCTGGTGATCAAGAACGTGTTCGAGCGGATCGGTCCCGCCGAAGCCCAAATCTTCGAGGCCCAAAAGGCGATCCTGGCCGACAAGGTCCTGGTGCGGGAGATCCTCGGGGCCATCGAGTCGCGGAAGCTCAACGCGGAAGCCGCGGTCGCGCAGATCCTCGACGCGTACGAGTCGCGCCTCCAGGAAGTGGACAACGAATACCTCAAAGAGCGGGCGAGCGATATCGGCGAAATCCGACGGCGGCTGCTCGACGTCCTGGCGAACATGAACCCTTCGCTTCAGTGCGCCGACGACCAGCACTGCCGGCAAGGTCGCGATCGGATTATCGTGGCCGAGGAGCTGACGCCCAGCCTGGCCGTCGAGCTCGACATGGATCACACGCTGGGCTTCGTCACCGAGCGCGGCGGCCCCACGTCGCACGCCGCGATCCTCGCCCGGGCCCTGGGCATCCCCGCCGTCAGCGGCATCCAAGGCATCCACGGCCTCCTGAGCTGCGGCACGGAGCTGCTCGTCGACGGCGACGCCGGGGAGGTGATCGTCTGGCCCAGCGACGACACGATCGCCGGCGTGAAATCGGAGCGGCGCGTGGCCGTGCGCACGTCCTCGCCGGTCGATCCCGTGCCCGGGCTGACCGTGATGGCGAACATCAGCTACGCGGCCGACGTGGCCCAGGCCGTCGAGCAGAAGGCCGAAGGGGTGGGGCTGTATCGCACGGAGTTCGAGTTCTTCGCCGCGGGGCGGATCCTCACCGAGGAGGAGCAACTCGAGCGGTACGCCTCGGTGGTCCGGGCGATGGACGGCCGGCCCGTCTGCTTTCGGCTGTTGGACATCGGCGGCGACAAACCCGCCCCGTTTCTCGACCTGCCCCGGGAAGACAACCCCTACTTGGGCTTCCGCGGGAGCCGCCTGCTCCTGGGCCGGACGGACCTGTTGCGGGCGCAGGCCCGGGCGCTGGCCAGGGCGTCGCTTTTCGGCCCGGTCGACGTGATGTATCCGATGATCGTCGACCGCGACCAGTTCCTCCGGCTCAAAGCGCTTTTCGAGGAAGCAACGGCCGACCTGTCGGCCGGGCGGTTGCGGCACGGCGTGATGTTCGAGGTCCCCTCCGCGTGCCTCGAAGCCCGGGAGCTGCTCGAAACGGCCCAGTTCGCCAGCATCGGCACGAACGACCTGATCCAGTACCTGTTCGCCGTGGATCGGAACAACGAGCTGGTGGCCGACGACTACACGCCGGATCGGCCCGTCTTCTGGGCCGTGCTGGGACAGATTGCCGCCGCCGCCCAAGCGACGGGCCGAACCGTCTCCCTCTGCGGCGAGGCGGCCAGCAACGTGTGGTTTTTGCCCAGGTTCTTGGAGCTCGGGCTGACGAGACTGAGCGTCAGTCCGCGGTTCATCCCCGAGCTGCGCCTGGCGGCGAAAGAAAACACCACGCAAACTCAGACGCCATGAAGCGAGTGAACATCGTTCCGACGCTTCGCGTCCTGTCTCTGCGACGCGAAGCGTCCCCGGGATACGTTCCCACGCGAAGCGTGGGAACGATGAGAAACACCATGCAAGTACAGACGCCATGAAGCGACTGGCTGTTTTTCTCACGATCGGACTAGCGATCGCAGGTCTGCTTCTTGCCGTAGGCGAACACGACTGTTCAGGAGAAAGTGACGAAGCCATGAACGCTTCACCCAAGACTCGCCAAGAAACCGACGCGAAGCACTCGGCCGCGAAGCCCGCGAATCACCTGGCGGGAGAAACCAGCCCGTATCTCCTCCAGCACGCCCACAACCCGGTCGACTGGCACCCGTGGGGCGACGAGGCGCTCCGCCGGGCCAAAGCGGAGAACAAGCCGATCTTCCTTTCCATCGGGTACTCCTCGTGTCACTGGTGCCACGTGATGGAGCGGGAGTCGTTCGAGGACCCCGAGACGGCCAAGATCCTCAACGAGCATTTCGTCGCCATCAAGGTGGATCGCGAGGAGCGCCCCGACTTGGACGAGATCTACATGACGGCCGTGCAGCTCCTGACCGGCCGCGGCGGCTGGCCGCTGAGCGTCTTTCTCACACCGGAACTGAAGCCGTTCTACGGCGGCACGTACTTCCCGCCCGACGAGCGGTTCGGAATGCCCTCGTTCCAGCGCGTCCTGAAGGCGCTGGCCGAGGCGTGGCGCGAGAAGCCCGACCAGATCGCCGACAGTTCGGAGCAGATGCTCCAGGCAATCGAGGCCAACGCGGCGCCGGAGCTGTCCGCGGCCGGCCCGCTCGATGCGTCGATCCTCGACCGGGCGGTGGCGGAGCTGCGGAGCCAGTTCGACCCGCGATGGGGCGGGTTCGGCGCGGAGCCGAAGTTCCCTTCCGGAGCCGCGATCGCGGTGTTGCTTCGCCAGCAGCTCCACGACGGCCGGACCGACGCCCTGGAGATGGCCACCGTCACGCTCGACCGCATGGCCTACGGCGGTATCCACGACCAGATCGGCGGGGGCTTCCACCGCTATTCGGTCGACGTCCAGTGGCTTGTGCCCCACTTCGAGAAGATGCTCTACGACAACGCGATCCTGGCCAAGGCGTATCTCGAAGCGTGGCAGGCGACCGGCAAGGACCTTTACCGCCGGGTGGCCGTCGGGATCTTGGACTACGTGCTTCGCGACATGACCGACGCCCGCGGCGGGTTCCACTCGGCCGAGGACGCCGACAGCGAAGGCGAGGAGGGCAAGTTCTACGTCTGGCGACCCGACCAGATCAGGGCCGCGTTGGGCGACGAAGAGGGGGCTTTCTTCGCGGAGTTCTACGGAGTGTCCGAGAGGGGGAACTTCGAGGGCCGCAACATCCTCCACGTCCCGCAAGATCCGGCCGCCTTCGCCCGCCGGAAGGGCTTCTCCGAAGAGAAGTTGGAAGACCGCCTGGCCCCGCTCCGCCGAAAGCTTTTGGCCGAGCGGGCCCGGCGCGTCCGCCCGGGCAAAGACGACAAGGTGCTCTCGGCGTGGAACGGCATGATGATCTCGGCGCTGGCACGGGGCCACCAGGTCCTGGGCGATCGGCGCTACCTCGACGCCGCGGAGAAAGCGGCGGACTTCATGCTCACCGAAATGGTCCGCGAGGGCACGCTGTTGCGGACCTATCGAGCCACCGGCGGAGCTGAGGGCGGCGTGAGCAAGCTGCCCGGCTACCTCGACGATTACGCCGAGATGGCCAACGGCCTGGTCGACCTTTACGAGGCGAGCTTCGAGCTGCGTTGGCTGGAGGCCGCCGACGGGCTGGTGCGTAAGATGACGGCCGATTTCTGGGACGACGCGGACGGGGGCTTCTTCTACACGTCGGCCGCCCACAAGGACCTCCTGGTGCGGACCAAGCCGTTCTACGACGGCGCCGTGCCGTCGGGGAACTCGACGGCGTCCTTGGTGCTTTTGCGGTTATCGAAGCTCCTGGACAAGGAGGAGTACACCACGAAGGCGGAAGCGGTGCTGGCGTCGATGGCCGATCGGATGCTCGAGCAGCCCAGGGGGCATCTCGATTTGCTCGTCGCGGCGGATTGGCATCTTCGCCCGACGCGGGAAATCGCCGTCGCCGGCACGGCCGACAGCGACGAGACCAGGCAGCTCCTGGAGATGATCCACGCCCGGTTCTTCCCCAACAAGATCCTGGCCCTGGCCCCGCCGGATGCCGCGGCGGCCGAGAAAGCGGCGGATCGGGTCCCGCTTCTGCAAGACAAGACGATGCTGTCGGGGAAGACGACCGTCTACGTCTGCGAGAATTTCACCTGCAAGCGGCCGGTGAGCGACGCGGGAGATCTTAAGCAATTGCTGGACGAATCTCATTAGCCCGATTATGGGGTGAAAGGAGCCCCATCGCGGCCCCATTGCCCTCGTTCCCAGGCTCTGCCTGGGAACGCAAGGTCCGGCAGGCTCCGCCTGCCTCCCCGACGCTTGAGACCGTGCATGGTCATCGTCTCCTTTGGCGTCTTTCGAGGCGGAGCCTCGTTGTAGTGCGTTCCCAGGCAGAGCCTGGGAACGAGGAAAGCCTGGGAACGATGAACGTGTGCGAGGAACGCACGAGGAGCGTGAGCGATGTATGAGCTCGTGGCAAGAATCCTGTGGGAGAGCTGGCTCGTGTTGGGCCAGATGGCGCCGTACCTGCTGCTCGGGTTCCTGGTCGCGGGGCTGCTCTCGGTGGGCATCTCGCCGGCTTGGGTCGAGCGGCGCCTGGGCAAGCGCGGGCTGGGGCCGGTGATCACCGCGTCGCTGGTGGGCGTGCCGCTCCCGCTGTGCTCCTGCGGGGTGATCCCCGTGTCGGCCTCGATCCGCCGCCACGGCGCAAGCCGCGGGGCCACCACGGCGTTCCTCCTCTCTACGCCCCAGACCGGCGTGGACAGCATCGCCGTCACCTACGCCCTGCTCGGGCCGGTGTTCGCCGTCTTCCGGCCGCTGGTGGCGCTGCTGACCGGGATCGTCGGCGGCTTCCTGGTCCAACTGTTCGACCGGGCGGACGGGCAGAACGAAGCCGAGGAGCCATGCGCGGACCCCTGCGCGGACGGCTGCCACGATGCCGGCGCCGACCCAGGCGCCGACGCCTGCCCCACCTGTTCGAACGACAGCACCACCGGCGCCCCCCAGGAAACCTGCACGGAAGCCTGTTGCGAAGGCGGGCGCCAAGGCAGCGTGATCGTGCGGGCATTGCGATACGGACTGGTGACTTTGCCGCGGGACATCGGGCCGGCCCTGGCCGTAGGGATCCTGGTCGCCGGGGCGATCGGGGCGGTGGTGCCCGAGGACCTGTTGCGCGCCTACGTCGGCGGCGGGGTGGTCTTTATCCTGCTGGCGATGGCGGCGGGGATTCCGATCTACGTCTGCGCCACGGCCTCCGTCCCTATCGCGGTTGGCCTGATCCACCTCGGTGCCTCGCCCGGCGCGGCCCTGGCGTTCCTGATCGCCGGGCCGGCGACCAACGCCGCCACGCTGACCACCGCCTGGCGAGTGCTCGGCCGGCGGGCGACCATCCTGTATCTTGCGACGGTCGCCGCCGGCGCGGTGGTGTGCGGGCTGCTTTTGGACTGGCTCATTCCTACGGTGGGGGCGGCCGCGCCGCAGCTTGGCGGCGGTCCCCACGCCGAGCCGACGGGCGGCTGGTTGTCGAGCGCCAGCGCAGTCGCTATGCTGGCCGTGCTGGTCGTCTCCTACGCGTCGAAGGGGAGGAAACGGGAGCCAAGGAGACAAGATCGTGACGCCGATCTCCAACGCAGCGAAGCTGAAGGACGGGATTGACTGGGTCGGGTTCGTCGACTGGAACGTCCGCGACTTCCACGGCTACACGGCCCATCGCGGCACCACGTACAACGCCTATCTCGTGCGCGACGAGAAGACGGCGCTGGTGGACGCGGTCAAGGCCCCCTACGCCGACGAGCTGCTCGGCAACGTCGCCGCCCTGACCGAGCTTTCGCGGGTCGACTACGTCGTCTCGAACCATGCCGAGCCGGACCACGCCGGCGTGATGGACCGCGTGATGGAGGCCCTTCCCAACGCCACGCTGGTGGCCAACGCGAAGTGCCTGGAGGCGCTGGGGCGGTATTTCGACACCTCGGGCTGGAAGACCCGGGCCGTGGAGACCGGCGATTGCGTCTCCCTGGGCCGGCGCACGCTCCGGTTCGTCAACACGCCGATGGTGCATTGGCCCGAGTCGATGTTCACGTACGTGCCCGAGGAGAAGCTGCTGTTTTCCATGGACGCCTTCGGGCAGCACTACGCCACGTCGCAGCGGTTCGACGACGAGGTCGACCTCTCGACCGTGTTGAGCGAGGCCAAGGCCTACTACGCGAACATCGTGATGCCCTACGGCAAGCAGGTCGCCAAGACGCTCGCGCTGGCAGCGGAGTTGGAGATCGACTGGATCGCGCCCAGCCACGGCGTGATCTGGCGCCGCCATCCGGGGGAGATTCTGAAGGCCTACGGCGACTGGTCGGTCTGCCGGCCCGGGCCGAAGGTACTTGTCGTCTACGATACAATGTGGGGGAGCACGGGGCGGATGGCGGAGGCGATCTACGAGGGGGCGTCGGGGGAGGAGGTCGAAGCGGTGCTCTTGCACGTGCGACGCTGCGATCTCACCCGAATCGCCACCGAAGTGCTCGACGCCGCCACCGTGGCCTTCGGCTCCGCGACGCTCAACCGGGAGATGATGCCGATGGCCAGCGCCGTGCTCACCTACTGGAAGGGGCTCAGACCCTCCGGCAAGGCCGGCTTCGCCTTCGGGTCCTACGGCTGGGGGAGAGGCGGGCCGGAGGCCGTGCATGCGTGCCTGGAGGGGCTCGGGTGGGAGATCCTCCGTGAGCCCTTGAGGGCCCGGTATCGGCCCTCGCCGGAAGTGCTTGACGAATGTTGCGAGGCAGGCCGAATGTTGGCCCGCAAGGCTCGGGAGATGGCCGGCGCCACCTGAGAGGCCCGGATAAGGGGCGGCCGAAAAACAACTTGGGGACTGTCCCGATCTTCGCGCAGCGAAAACCGGACTGTCCCCTTCCGAAATGCCGACCAACGAGCCAGAACCGGTCGGACAGAATCATCCGGCCTTCACACGGGAGGAGACGACGAGATGACCAGGTACATCTGTGACGTGTGTGACTGGGTCTACGACCCCGCGGAAGGGCTGCCCGAGGAAGGCATCGAGCCGGGCACGCCGTTCCAGGACTTGCCCGACGACTTCGAGTGTCCCGAGTGCGGCGTGGGCAAGGACGAGTTTTCACCGGAGGAATAGCTCCGGGGGGGCGCGGCGCGCCGAGTTGGAGAGGGCAGTGCGATGGGATGCAGGAAGGGAGAGTCGGAGCACAAGCCGAAGCCGGGCCGGTACCGGTGCGCACAATGCGGCGCCGTCTCCAAGGAAAAAAAGCACGTCTGCGAGCCCAAGAAAATCAAGAAGAAACACCTCGGTTGAGTCCTGAATGGCCACTGTCCGGGCGCCCGGCGTCTTGCCGCCGGAGATCGGGCTCCCGCCGGTCGTCTTTCGGGTACCGGCACTGCACGGCTTGATAAGACGAACTGCCGAGAGGTTGACCTCGCCATGGAAACACGTTTGCTTGAGCTGTTTGGGCAGCAGCACGTGGTCGTGCAGGCGCTGATCGCCACGCTGTTCACCTGGTTGGTGACGGCGGCCGGCGCGGCGACGGTCTTGTTTGCCAAGCGATTCAACCAGAAGATCCTGGACGGCATGCTCGGCCTGTCGGCCGGGGTGATGATCGCGGCCAGCTTCTGGTCGCTGTTGGCGCCGGCGATCGAGATGTCCGGCGGCGATTGGATGCCCGCCGCGGTCGGCTTCCTGGCCGGCGGCTTGTTCCTGTATCTGATGGACAAGGTCCTTCCGCATCTCCATCTCGGACTGAAGGTCTCCGAAGCCGAAGGCATCAAGACCTCGTGGCAGCGGAGCATTCTGCTGGTCTCGGCGATTACGCTGCACAACATCCCCGAGGGCCTGGCCGTCGGCGTGGCCTTCGGCGCGGTCGCCCATGCCGACCCAACCGTGGCACGCGAGCTGATGCTCGGCGGCATTGCCCTGGCCATCGGGATCGGGTTGCAGAATTTCCCCGAGGGTCTGGCCGTGTCGATGCCGTTGAGGCGCGAGGGGATGGGGCGGTGGAAGGCGTTCCTGTACGGTCAGGCGTCCGGCATGGTGGAGCCGGTGGCCGGCGTGCTCGGCGCCTGGGCGGTGATGTCGATGACCCCACTTCTGCCCTATGCCTTGGCCTTCGCCGCCGGGGCGATGATCTTCGTGGTGGTGGAGGAATTGATCCCCGAGTCGCAGCGCAACGGGTTCAGCGACTTCGCCACGCTGGGGGCCCTGGGGGGATTCGCGATCATGATGATCCTGGACGTGGCGCTGGGGTGAGTGGGGAGTTGGGAGTGGCGAGTGGTGAGCGGCCGAGAAAGGGCTCTCGCACTTCCCCACCGGCCTCGTGCCGGTGGAAGGAGGTTTGGGAACTAGCCGGCGTGGTCGTCAACTCCCTTTCGGGGCGGACTCTGGGGCCGCCGTTGATCGTGTGATTTGGGAGGTGTCTGGTGGAGCTTGATCCGCTGCTGTTGTCGCGTTTGCAGTTCGCCCTGACGATCGGCTTCCATTTCCTCTTTCCCCCCCTGACCATCGGGTTGGCGTGGCTGTTGGTGATCGTCGAGTGGCTCGGCTGGCGACGGGGCGACGAAGACTACGTCCGCGCCGGGGTGTTTTTCGGGAAGGTCCTCGGCCTCACGTTCGCCGTCGGCGTGGCGACGGGCGTGGTGATGGAATTCCAGTTCGGCACCAACTGGGCCGAGTATTCGAAATTCGTGGGCGACGTCTTCGGGGCGCCCTTGGCCGCGGAGGCCGTATTCGCCTTCTTCCTGGAATCGACGTTCCTGGGGCTCTACCTGTTCGGGCGAGGCCGCGTCTCCAAGGCGGCGCACTGGTTCTCCATCCTCATCGTCGCCCTGGGCGCCACCCTCTCCGCCTTCTGGATCATCGTGGCCAACTCCTGGCAGCAGACGCCGGCCGGATACGTGGTGCGGGGCGGGCGCGCGGAACTGACCGACTTCTGGGCGGCCATGTTCAACTCCTCGACGCCCCACCGGTTCTTTCACACGATGGTCGCGTGCCTCGTGGCCGGGGCCTTCCTCGTGATCGGCGTCTCGGCGTACCTGATCCTCAAGAACAAGGCGGCGGAGGTCGCCCGAAAGACGCTGAAAATCGGCCTCGTGTTCGGCCTGGTCTTCTCCGTGATGACGCTGTTCCCCACGGGTCACCATCATGCCAAGCAGGTGGCCGAGGATCAGCCCGAGAAGTTCGCGGCGATGGAGGGGCTGATTCACGGCGGGACGCGGGCCCCGATGGTGGTCATCGGCAAGCCGTCCGACGAGCCGCCCCGGATGGAGTACGTGGTCGAAATCCCCGGGTTGCTGAGCTGGATGGCGTTCGGGAACATCGACGCGCCGATTGAAGGAGTCAAGGACCTCAACGAAGACGGCTGGCCCACGCCCCCGATGGTCCCCACGTTCGTCTCTTTCCATTCCATGGTCGCGCTGGGGCTGCTGTTCATCGCTCTGACCGGCCTGGGCGTGTTGCTGATAATCCGGGGCAAGCTATCCCAGAGCCGGTGGTATTTGAAGCTCTTGGTTTGGTCGATTCCCTTACCTCTCGTGGCGTGCGAGCTCGGTTGGATCGTGGCGGAGGTGGGCCGGCAGCCGTGGGTCGTGTACCGCGTGCTCAAGACGGCCGACGCGTTTTCCACCAACGTCCGTGGTGCCGAGATCCTTTTCTCCCTAGTGGGGTTTGGACTGATCTACCTGGCCCTGGGCGCGTTGTACGTGTTCGTCCTGGTCAGGAAAGTCAACCACGGGCCCGAGCCGCCGGCTGCTGAGGAGGCGCGATCCTGATGGACTTGAATACGGCGTGGTTTCTGCTGATCGGCGTGCTTCTGACGGGCTACGCCGTGCTGGACGGCTTCGACCTGGGCGTGGGCGTGCTGCACCTGTTCGCCCGCGACGAGTATCAGCGGCGCATTCACCTGGCGGCGATCGGCCCGGTGTGGGACGGCAACGAGGTGTGGCTGCTGACCGCGGGCGGGGCGATGTTCGCGGCGTTCCCGGTGGTCTACGCCACGGTGTTCAGCGGGTTCTATCTGGCCTTCATGCTGCTCTTGTTCGCGCTCATCTTCCGCGCCGTGTCGTTGGAGTTCCGCGGCCAGGTGGATAGCCCCGCGTGGCGGAGGTTCTGGGACTGGGCCTTCGGGCTGGGGAGCCTGGTGCCGGCGATCCTGTTCGGCGTGGCGGTCGGCAACGTGCTGCGGGGCCTGCCCATCGAGGCCGACGGCTCGCTCGACGTCTCCTTCGTCGCCCTGTTGAACCCGTATTCACTCTTGATCGGGGTTCTCACTCTGGTGATGTTCGTGATGCACGGGGCCGCGTTTCTGGCGGCCAGGACGGAAGGGGACTTGCAGCAACAGATGAGCCGTTGGACCACCGGGGCATGGGTGGTCTTCGTCGTGCTTTACCTGGCGGCCACGTCGGCCACGTTCTTCGCGGCGCCGCACCTGCTCGACGGGGTTCCGGCCAATCCCGCGTGCTGGCTGCTGCTGGTGCTCTTGTTGGGGTCGATGGTCTACCTCCCGATCAACGTCCGGGCGGGTAGGTTCGTCCGCGCCTTTCTGGCCTCTTGCGTGACGATAGCGTCGCTGGTGGGCCTGATGGGGTTGAGCCTCTACCCGCGGATGGTCCCTTCGAGCATCGATCCGGCGAACAGCCTGACGATTTACAACGCCTCGTCGACCCCGCGGACCTTGACGGTGATGCTCGTGATCGCGCTGGTTGGCATGCCGTTGGTGATTGCGTATACTGCGTACGTCTACGCCGTGTTCATGGGCAAAGTCGTTCTAACCCAAGAGGGCTATTAGGCCCTTTCGATTAGCCGCTGTTCGACCGTTTCACCTTGACCTACCGAAGAAGGAGTGGGCCGCGATGAGTGTGAACAGGTGCGCCTGGATGGTCAGCTTGTGCATCATCTCGCTCGTGTTTATGGCGTCCCAGTTGGGTTGTCCGCAGGGTGAGCCGCCGTCATCCCCACCCGGCACGGGGCCGGCTGCCGAGCCCGCTACGGAACCGGCGGAAGAGGCCGAAGCGGAGGCCGCCGCGGAGCCCGAGGCGAAGCCGGTCGCGAAGGCCGAGGCCGCCGCCGATCTCCCCAAGGTCCCGCTGGGTCTGCCGCCCGTTCCGGTCCCGGGGGACAATCCCATCACGCCCGAGAAGGTCGCCCTGGGCAAGATGCTTTACTTCGATACCCGGCTGAGCAAGGACGGCACGATTTCCTGCGCCACCTGCCACGACCCCGAGATGGCCTGGGCGGAACATAAGCCGACAAACACCGGGATCGGCGATCAGGTGGGCGGAGCCAACTCCCCGACCGTGATCAACGCCGCCTATGCCAAGACCCAGTTCTGGGACGGCCGCGCGGCAAGCCTCGAAGAGCAGGCCCTGGGACCGATCGAGAACCCCATCGAGATGGGCCATGAGTTACCCGCGATGATCGCGGACCTGTCGAAGGTCAGCGACTACGGGCCGGCGTTTGAGAAGGCGTTCGGCGATCCCAAGATCACCAGCGACCGCGTCGCCAAGGCGATCGCCTCCTTCGAGCGGCTCGTGCTCAGCGGCAACTCGCCGTACGACAAGTTCCAAGACGGGCAGGAAGATGCCCTGACCGATGCCCAGAAACGGGGCATGGAGCTTTTTGGGGAGGTCGGCTGCAATCGCTGCCACCGGCCGCCGTTGTTCAGCAACTACATGTTCCACAACGCCGGCATCGGCATGGACAAGGACCCGCCCGATCAGGGCCGCAAGGCCGTGACCGGCGAGGACGGCAACCTGGGCGAGTTCCGCGTGCCCGCCTTGCGCGAGGTGGCCAACACCGCCCCCTACTTCCACGACGGGAGCTCCGCAACCCTCGAAGAAGCCGTCGCCCTGATGGTCGCCGGCGGCAAAGACAACGAGAACCTTTCGCTGATGCTCAAAGCCGTGCGTGAGAAGGAGATCACCGAACAGGACCAGAAGGACCTCGTCGAATTCCTCAAGGCCCTTTCCGGCGAGTTCCCGGGGAAGGATGACCTGTAGTGGAGAGATGATCCGAGGCGGACGCCCGAGCGCCGCCTCGGTTACCCTTTATCCTTGCGTGCCGTGGCCGGTCTGCTGACCGAGCCACCTTGCGGAATCGAGTGTCTGGGTTCATCGAGGGCGCCATGAGACTCCTCCTCGTGGGTGCCGCGTTGGCCGTCTGCACCGCTACCGGCACGGTCTCAGGTGCAGAGGCTGCGCCGCCGTCCGACCAGCCCGCCTCCGGCTGCATGGCGTGTCACCAGGGCATCGAGCCCATCCGGGAAGAGGGCGCCGAGATGCTGGAGGAGATCCTCGCTTTGGGCGAAGGCGAGGGGGATCCGGCCGGCTGCGTGGTCTGCCACGGCGGCGATCCGGCCGCGGCCGAGGAAGAGGCCGCCCACGGGGGCGAGAACTTCTATCCCGATCCCGGCAGCCCCTGGATCAACAAGCGAACCTGCGGCGTCTGCCATCCCGATCACGTCCGCGTCCAGTGGCACAGCCTGATGATGACCGAGGCGGGCAAGATCCAGGGGACGGTCTGGGCGTTCGGCTCGCTGACCGGCTACGAGCACCGATGGGGCAACTACGACGTCGCCAACCCCGAAGACCGCAGCTCGCGGCTGGGAACCGACGCCTACCGGGCGTACATGGAGCGGCTCAAGACCCTGGAGCCCCAGGTCTTCGTCGACAAGCACGAGCGGCTGCCCGACGCCCTCACCGAGTTGAGCCACCTGGCCGAGCACCCCGAGCTGGCCGCGTTCACCTACCTGCGGAACCAATGCCTGCGATGTCACCACGCGGTCAAGGGCCGGCAGGTACGCGGCGACTACCGCGGCATGGGCTGCTCGTCGTGCCACGTCCCGTACGGCAACGAGGGGCACTATGAGGGCGATGACCCCTCCATTCCTCGCGACGAGACGGGCCACTGCCTCGTGCACTCCATTCAGGCGACGCGCGAGGCCAAGGTCGTCGTCCACGGGCACCAGTACAGCGGCATCCCCGTCGAAACGTGCACCACCTGCCACGATCGCGGCAAGCGGATCGGCGTCTCCTTCCAGGGGCTAATGGAGATACCCTATACATCGCCGTACACCGAGGAGGGGGAAGGCCAGCCGGCCCTGCACACCAAGCACTACCTGGCCATGCACCAGGACGTCCACTACGGCAAAGGGATGACCTGCCAGGACTGCCACACGTCGATCGACGTGCACGGCGACGGCTGCCTGGCGGCGGCCAACCTGGGCTCCGTCCAGATCGAGTGCACCGACTGCCACGGAACGCCCGAGGCGTACCCCTGGGAACTGCCGCTCTCGGCGATGGACGAGTACGACGAGCCGCCCGCGGATGCCCCGGCGCGCGGCACGGCCGGCGAGCTTCCCTCGCACGTTCGGCAGGGAACCGTCTATCCGGCGAGAGACGGCTACTTGCTCACCGCCCGCGGCAACCCTTACTCGAACGCCGTCCGCGACGGCGACCTGGTGATCGTCCACACGGCCGCCGGCAAGGACGTCGAGCTCGAGCCGCTCAAGCGGATCGAGCGGGAAAAGGCCCTCAGTCTCCCAGGGCTGATCGCCATGAAGACGGTCCGCGGGCACGTCGCCAAGATGGAGTGCTACACGTGCCACGCCTCGTGGGCGCCGCAGTGCTACGGCTGCCACGTGAAGATCGACTACTCCGGAAGCAAGACGAGCTTCGACTGGCTCGGGGCCGGGCATCGCCACCAGCGGAAAGAGTGCGCGGCCGACCGCGGGGAGACGGGCTACGACACGATCATCCGCGGCACGATCGAGGAGCAGCGATCGTTCACCCGGTGGGAGGATCCGCCCCTGGGCGTCAACGGCGAAGGACGCGTCACGCCGGTCGCGCCCGGCTGCCAGCCCTCGGTGACGGTGATCGGCGAGGACGGCAAGCCGATTCTCCTCAACCACATCTTCCGCACCACGCCGGGGAGCGAAGGCTCGGGGCGCGAGGGCCAGTTGGCGACCGACTTGAGCCCCACGCAGCCGCACACCATGACCAAGGAGGCCCGGGTGTGTGAGTCGTGCCATCTCTCCGAGAAGGCCCTGGGCTACGGGATCGGGGGCGGCCGTTTGACCCGGCCGCCAAACGAGCGCGTGGTCGTCGATCTGGAGACGGTCGAAGGGCACGTCCTGCCCGAGGGAGCACGGCCCCAGATGGCGCCGATCGAGGGGCTGGCGGCCGACTGGTCGCGATTCGTGACCGAGGACGGCAGGCAGCTTCAGACGGTGGGCCATCACTTCAAGGGCTCGCGCCCGCTTGACAACGAGGAGCGGGCCCGTATCAGCCGCCAGGGCGTTTGCCTCGCCTGTCACCAGGAGATCCCCGACCGCTCGCTGGCCGTGAGCCTGTTGCACCACGTGGCGGAGTACGCCGGCCAGCTCCCCAAGACCGCCGAGGAGCACAACTCGCTGGTGCACAAGATCCTGCTTACCGCCGGCTGGGTCCAGGTGGCGGGCGCCGCCGTCGTGCCGCCTGCGATGCTGGCCGGGGTGCTCTGGTACTGGTATCGGAGAAGACGACGAATCGCCAAGGGCCGGACGCGGCCGGATTCCGCGATCCCTGAATCCTGAAGCAACGAAGGCACAAGCCGGCAGAAAGACGTAACCGGCAGTCACTCACGGTCGTCGAAGCCCGCGGGCTGCGCGATCGCGGGATCGGCGCGAGGCTGCCGCTGAGCGAACACAAGGTGATTCAACCCAAGCGATAATGCTAGTATCTGCAACGTAACACGGTTTTTTTGGCAATCGTCACACCGAGGGCGATCCGGAAAGCCGGCCATCTTGACGCCTGACGTCGAGGGCCGCGTTTTCCGGAGGCCCGCCAACTGGAGAGGACTTCACCATGAAAAGGCGAGATTTCTTCACCGCGGCAGCAGGCATTGGAGCCGGGAGCGTGCTGGCCGGCGCGGCCACGCAGGCAGGGGCCGCCGAGAAAACGCCCGAGAAGCGGGGCCAGATCTACAAGTGCAACGTGTGCGGCACGATCGCGGAGATCCTCGTGCCGGGCGAAGCGCCGATCGTCCACTGCGGCAAGCCGATGGAGTTGCTCAAGGAGGAGACGGCCCCGCCCGCCGAAAACAAGCACGTGCCCGTCATCGAGAAGATCGACGGCGGCTACAAGGTCAAAGTCGGCATGAGCCCCCACCCCATGACCGCCACGCACTGGATCATGTGGATCGACCTGGTGGCCGACGGCAAGGTCTGCCGCCAGTTCCTCAACCCCGGCGACGCGCCTGAGGCCACCTTCCAGGTCGAGGCCAAGAAGGTCTCTGCCCGGGAGTTCTGCAACCTGCACGGGCTGTGGAAGGACAAGTAGCGCGGCGCGACCGCCCGGAGTGTGTCATCGTTGCCATCGTTCCGACTCTTCGCGTCGGAACGCACTTCATGGACGCTTCGCGTCCTGCCGTGCGACGCGAAGCGTCGCGGCTGCCCGTTCCCGCGCGAAGCGTGGGAACGATGAAACCTTTCACACCCATCCCCGTCCCCACTCGCGGATCATTCGGCGCGCGCTGCCAGCGTTCGGTAGAGTTCCATCGTCCGCCGGGCCGACAGCGGCGCGTGGTAGCGATCGCGTACGGCCTCCTGGGCTCGCAGGCCGCACTCGCGGGCGAAGGCCCGATCCAGGATCATCCTCCGCAGCGCGGCGGCCAGCGCGGGCGGACGGTGCGGCTCGTGCAGCAGGCCGCCGCTGGTGTCTTCGATCAGTTCGCGAAACGCGCCGTGGTCGGGCAGGACAAGGGGGACGGCGTTAGCCCACGCCTCGAGCACGGCCAGTCCCTTGCTTTCCGCCTGCATCGTGGGAACGCTCATCACGTCGAGCGATTGGAGGAAGGAGATCTTCCCGGTGCGATCCGGCTCGCCCGCGTACTCGAACCGATCGGCCAGCCCCCAGTCGGCCAGTTGCGATCGGATCCGATCCAGGTAGGGCCGGTCCGCGGCGTCGAGGTAGCCCGCGGCGAGCAAGCGCGTCGGCGGCAGGCCCTCCTGGTCATCCAGCAGCTTGAAGGCCTCGGCCAGTTGGTGCAATCCCTTCTCCGGAGCAATCCGCGACAGGTAGCCGATCGTGACGGGCTTCTCCTGGGACGGCTCCAGGCCGGCCGGCGCCTCCGCCCCCGGCCGCGTGCCGTGGCCGGCGAGGTTCAAGCCCGGCGGGATCACGTGAATCCGCTCCCGGGGCACGGCCAGGTACTCGGCCATGAAGTCGGCGTAGTAGCGGCTCATCGCCACCAGGGCCGAAAGCTCGCCGCAACGCTCGCGCAATACGGCCCGGGCCTCCGAGTAGTGCGGCTCGGGGATCCCGTCCAGGAACGTGTCTTCCCCGGAAAGGCTGCACACCACCGGCACGCTCAACTCCCGAGCGAGCCTGCGGGCCACGCCGACCAGGAGGACGTTCGACAGGTGGACCAGCTCCGGCCGCACTTCCCGGGCGAGCCAGCGGACCAGCTTGTCCACTTCCTTGGCCTGGCGTCCCTCGTCGCCCCGCAGCATGGAGAGGGTGAGCGGGCCGAGCTGCTCGGGACGCGTGCTCAAGCCTCGCCGGCTCAGCCAGCGAAGCAGCCCCGGGTTGTCCAGCAGCCGATCGAGAAACCAGGGCGTATGGCGAAACAGGGCCGAGTGCTGCTGAAGGTAGACGTTGATCCCCCCAAACACCACCCGATCGATGCTCGCGTCCTCGTCGTCAGTGCGGATCGGCGTGTAGACCGGCACGAGCAGGACGTCTTCGCCCGCCTCGCGCAGGGCCATCGCCAGCGTGTTGCCCTGCATGCAACTGCCGCAATACATCCCCCCGGCGCCGGCGAGTAGGTGGACGATTGTCATGTGAAGGATGAGGGATGAAAGTGAAGGATGAAGCATGAAGGATCAAGGATGAACTACGAAGCGTCGAGGGACAAGTCGCCACCACGGGTCGTGCGCGCTGTGGTTGCTACCTGGCAATTCATCCTTCATCCTTAACGTGCGTTACCGGTCGAACCACTTCTTGAGCGTGTGCAGCGTGGCGGCGCGGCCGGCTCGGGCGATGGCGGTGGTCAGGGGGATCTCCTTGGGACAGACCTTGACGCAGTTCTGGGCGTTCCCGCACGTCTGGATGCCCCCCTCGGAGACCAACGCGTCGAGCCGCTCCGCGGCGTTCATCGCCCCCGTGGGATTCGCGTTGAACAGCTTCACCTGGGCGATGGCGTGGGCGCCCATGAACGCTCGGTCGTACGTTTCCTGCTGGCGGGCTTTGAACTCCTCCGGCGTCTCCCCTTCCTGGCAGGGGACCTCGATCTTCAGAAACTGCGGACACGCCTCCAGACAGCAGCCGCAGCTCATGCACTTGCTGTACAGGTAGGCCAATTGCTGATTTTCCTGGGACTGGCGCGAGCCCGAGCCCAGGTGCAGGTAGCTGTCGACCGGCACCCACGCCTTGACCTTCTCCAGCGCGGCGAAGATCCGGGAGCGGTCGACTACCAGATCGCGAATCACGGGGAACTTGGTCATGGGCCGAAGCTCGATCTCGTCGGGCTTCGCGGCCAGGAGTTGATCGACCAGGGCGGTACAGGCATGACGGACACGCCCGTTGATTACCATCGTGCACGCCCCGCAGACCTCTTCCAGGCAGTTGCAGTCCCAGACGACCGGCGCGACCTTGCGCCCGTCGGCGGTGGTGGCCTTCTCCGCGATTTTCTGGAGCACGCTGATGCAGTTCATATCGGGCTCGTGCTCTACCCGGAACCGCTCCCAATAACTGGCTTGGCCGGGGCCGTCCTGCCGGAGGATTCGCACGCGGAACGACCGGGCGGGCGGGGTGCCGTGGTCCGGACGGGGATCGGCCGGTTGAGATGACGCTTGGTCGCTCATGGCTGCGATTGCGATGCCTTTCTTGCTTGGCGCGTTCGCCACACGTCTTCGATCACGTCGCCGCCGACCACGCCGTAGAGCCGCGGGCGGGGCCGTGTGAGCGAGGTGTCGACGGGCTCGTAGGTGATTTCGGGCTCCCCGTCCGCCGAGAGCGTGGCCACCGTCGATTTGAGCCACTTCCGATTGTTCTCCTCGAATCGGTCGCACCACGTCTCGGCCTGGCGGCGCCGCTCGGCCGGGTCGTCGGCATCGACGTCGGGCGGGGCGAACTCGGGCTTGTAGTGCGCCCCGCGGCACTCGTCCCGCTCGAGCGCCCCGCGGAGGACCGCCTTGGCCAGGGGGAACATGTCCCGTAGCGCCCGGGCGAACACCACGTTCTGGTTGGCCCAGTTGCCCTTGTCGGCCAACGAGGCGCGGCGTGCCTGCTCCTCCAGCTCGCAGACTCGGCCGTACGCTTCCTCCAACTCCCGGTTGTGGCGGATGACCGTGGCCACCCGGGTCATCAACCGGCCCAACTCCGCATGGAGGCGATAAGGGTTCGGGCCGTCGTCGGGGCGAGCCAGGAGGGCGTCGTAGTCGGCCTGGTGGTTTTGCCTGGCTTGGTCGTAGAGCGAGGAGGGCTGCTCGGCGGCCGGCCCGCCGGGGAGGTTGTTCACGTACGTCACGACGCCGGGGGCCACGCAGAGGCCGCTGAAGATGCAGGCGACCAGCGAGTTCGCCCCCAGCCGGTTCGCGCCGTGGAACTGGTAGTCGCACTCCCCGATGGCGAACAGGCCGGGGACGTTCGTCTGCTGATTGCGCGGCGAGCCGACGCGGAGGCCCCCTTCAGCCGTGCGGTCGTAGTCGCACCACAAGCCGCCCATCGAGTAATGCACGGCGGGAAAGATCTTCATCGCCGTCCGGCGGGGGTCGACGCCCTGGAACTTCTCGTAAATTTCCAGGATCCCGGCCAGCTTCCGGTCCAGAAGCTCGCGGGGGAGGTGGCTCACGTCGAGATAGACGCACATCCGCTCGGGCTCGACGCTCAAGCCCTCCTTGACGCAGACGTTGAAGATCTCGCGCGTGGCGATGTCGCGCGGGACGAGGTTGCCGTACGTCGGATAGCGGTCTTCGAGGAAATAGTATCGCTCCCGCTCGGGGATAGCGCCGGGCGGACGACGGTCCTGCGGCTTGCGCGGCACCCAGATGCGTCCGCCTTCGCCCCGGGCGCTTTCGCTGATCAGGCGGAGCTTGTCGGCCCCGGGGATGGCCGTTGGGTGGACCTGGACGAACTCGCCGTTGGCATAGCGCCCGCCCGCCTGAAAGACGCGACTGGCCACGCTTCCGGTGCAGGCGACCGAGTTGGTGGAGCGGCCGAAGATCGCGCCGCACCCGCCGCTGGCGACGATCACCGCGTCGGACGGAATCGCACGGATCTGCATGCTGACCATGTTCTGGGCGACGCACCCCCGGCAGCGGCCGTTCGGGTCGAGGATGGGGCCGAGGAAGTCCCAGCCCGCGAACTTCGTCACTTTGGCGCCCACTTCCCAGCGCCGCACCTGCTCGTCCAGGGCGTAGAGGAGCTGTTGCCCGGTGGTGGCCCCGGCGAACGCGGTCCGCTTGTAGAGGGTGCCGCCGAAGCGGCGCTGGTCGCGGAATCCCTCGGGCGTGCGGTTGAAGGTGACGCCGAGCCGGTCCATGAGGTCGATGATCTTGGGCGCCCAGTCGGCCAGCTCCTTGACCGGGGGCTGGTGTTGGAGGAAATCGCCGCCGTAGACGGTGTCGTCGAAATGCTTCCATTCGGCGTCGCCGAGCTGGCGCGTGAGGTCGTTGACGCTGTTGATCCCCCCCTGGGCACAAGCGCTATGGGAGCGTTTCACCGGGGCCAGGCTCATCAGGCCGACGTCCAGGCCGAGCTCGGCCAGCTTCATCGTCGCGGCCAGCCCGGCCAGTCCGCCGCCGACCACCATCACCTGCGGGTGTGCCATTGCGTCGCGTCCTTCCGGTGCGTTCTCAGGGGGGCACGGTTACGCCGAGCATGCTGACGATCGCCCCGACGCCGATTCCCGCCAGGGCGATCCCGGTGATCAGGCAGGGGACGTTGGCCCATCGCTGGGCGTTCGTGCTGGTCCAGAGTCCCCAGGTGATCCCGGCCGTCCAGAGGCCGTTGGAAAAGTGGTAGACGACGGCCAGCGTTCCGACGAGGTAGATCGCCACGACCACCCACGACGCCCCCAGCGCCGCGGCGGCGGTGGCCGGGGCGTGCTCGGGATCGAACCGGGCCCCGCCGAGCGGTCGGGCGACGCCCTCCACCCACCAGTCCATGCGCAGCCAGCCGTGCATGTGGAACACGTGCCAGAAGATGAACAGGAAGGCGATCACCCCGGTGAGCCGCTCCAGGGTGTAGCGGAAGTTCTCGCGGTACGGGTAGTCGAGCAGATTGCGCTTTCCGCGGCTGACGATGGTCAAGCCCACCAGCCCGTGAAACAGGATGGGGAGAAAAATCACGCTCCACTCGAGCACCAGGATCGTGGTGGGGCCGAGCACGTGGATCTGGTCCGCGCGGCGCTGGTAGGTCTCCGGGCCGTCGATCACCGCCGCGTTGGTGGCCAGGTGGAAGGCCAAGTAGCCTCCCAGCGGCATCAGCCCCAGAAGCGAGTGCAGACGGCGGACGACGAATTCGTGCCGGCCGAAGATCGAAGCGGGATGAGGGATTGCCATCGGCAGCTATCTCGATTTCGCGGGAGCCGGGCGAACCGCCGGCGTGCCCTCGGCGGCCGAACGCTCAGATGGGACAGACCAGCTTTCCCAGCCTCTCGGTCAGTTTCATGTTCTCGGAGTAATCCACGGGGCAATCGACCACCGCGACCGTCTTGTCGGCGATGGCTTGCTCGAGGATGGGGACCAGTTCGTCCGCGGCGCCGACGCGGTATCCCTTGGCCCCGAAGCTCTCGGCGTACTTGACGAAATCGGGGTTGCCGAAGTCGACGTGGCTTGCGCGGCCGAAGAGCCGCAACTGGTGCCACTTGATCAGCCCGTAACCGCCGTCGTTCCATATCAAAATCACGACCGGCACCCCGATCCGCAGCGCGGTTTCGATCTCCTGCGAGTTCATCATGAACCCGGCGTCGCCGGTGACGGCGACGACCGTCTTCTCCGGAAACGCGAGCTTCGCGGCGATTGCGCCGGGCAGCGAGATGCCCATGGCCGCAAAGCCGTTGGAGATGATGCACGTGTTCGGCGCTTCCGCCCGATACATCCGGGCCATCCACATCTTGTGGGCGCCGACGTCGCAGACGGCGATGCACTCCGGCGACAACACCTGCCGCAGATCCCACACGATCTTCTGGGGCTTCAGCGGGAAGGAGGCGTCGGCGGCGTATTCGGCCAGCTCCTCGACGATCGCCCGCCGCAGGTTGGCGCTCGGCGACTCCTCTCGCGGCTTGACCAGCGCGGCGATCCCCTCCAACCCGGCGCCGATGTCGCCGACCGCGCCGGCGGTGATGATGTAGTGCTCGTCGACTTCGGCCGGAGAGGGATTGACGTGGATGATCTTATGGTCTTTTCGAGGATTCCACGGGTGGGGGTGATACTCGACCATGTCGTAGCCGACGCAGATGATACAATCGGCGCGGTCGAATCCGCAGCTCACGTAGTCGCGGGATTGCAGGCCGATCGTTCCCAGGCAAAGGGGATGCGACGAGGGGATCGCCCCCTTGGCCATAAAGGTGGTGGCCACGGGGATCTTCAGCTTCTCGGCGAAGGCCACGAGCTTGTCGCAAGCGCGCCCTCGCACCACGCCGTTACCCGCCATGATCAGCGGATAGTCAGCGGCGGAGATGATCTCGGCCGCTCTCCGGATCTTGGCGGGAGCGGGGACGGGCGGAGTGGGACGCTGCACGCGAAGCGGCGACTTGCCCTCGACTTCCATCCGGGCGATATTCTCCGGGAAGTCGATGAAGGTGGCCCCCGGTTTCTCCGCCTCGGCCTGCTTGAACGCCTTGCGGACGACCTCGGGCACCGTCTCCGGCTCGACCACCTGCGTGCAGTACTTGGTGATCGGGCGGAACAGGTTCACCAGGTCCAGGTGCTGATGGCTTTCCTTGTGCATCCGGGTGGTCGCCGCCTGACCCGAGATGGCCACCACCGGGGCGTGATCCATGTTGGCGTCGGCGACGCCGGTGACCAGGTTCGTGGCCCCCGGGCCCAAGGTGGCCAGGCACACGCCGGCGCGGCCGGTCAGACGCCCGTGCACGTCGGCCATGAAGGCGGCGGCCTGCTCGTGGCGGGTGGCGATAAAGCGGATGCTGCTGTCGAGCAGGACGTCCATGATGTCCACGTTCTCTTCGCCCGGAATGCCGAATAGGAACTCGACCCCTTCGTTCTCCAGGCAGCGGACGAACAGTTCAGCGGCTTTCATCTCACGGGATCTCCCATTTCACCGGATCTCCGCCACGATGAGGGTCATGTCGTCGGTGGTCGGCCCGTGCTGGTAGCGGGCGACCTGGTCGAGGATGTGGTCGGCCGTGTCGAACAGGTCGAGCGACATGGCCTCGGTCGCGATCCGGGTTAGGCCGTCGGTGCCCAGCAAGCGCCCGTCGGCGCCCGCCGTCTCCGTCAGCCCGTCGGTGTAAAACAGCAGCCGGTCGCCCGGCTCGAGCTCCAGGCAGTGTTGCGGCTCCTTGGCCAGGCAGTCCTCCATCACCCCGATCACGAGGTTTTGGCTCTCCAGCGGTTCGACGGTCCGGCCGTCGCGGCGAATCAAGAGCGAGCTGGGGTGCCCGGCCCCGCTCCAGGTAACGCGTCGGCGGACCAGGTCGATCTGTGCCGTGATGAACGTCAGGTAGAGATTGGTCTCCGCGAAGAAGCTGAGGATGAATCGGTTCAGCGACCGCACGATCTCGTGAGGCTCGCGGCCGTATACGATCCCGTATCGCACTTCACTGCTGACCCGGGACGCCAGTAGCGCCGGTCCGATGCCGTGCCCCGTTACGTCGCAGATCGCGACGTACAATGTCTCCCAATCGGAGAAGCCAGCCTGGCAATAGTCGCCGCCGACCTCGTCGACCGGGACGTACCGCACGTCGACGAGGACCCGGTCGTGACGCACCGGCTTGGGCAACATGCTGTCGTGCACCTTGGCGGCCAGCCGCAACTGACGGCTTAGCTTGGCTCGGCTGATCTCCAATTCGTGCTCGGTTTCGGAGACTCGCTGGCGTAGCTGCTCGACGGTCTGGCGCAACTGCTCGACACTCTGGTCGTCGGTCATCCGGTGCTCCACCGTGGCATTTCTCACCACCCTTAACGCGTTTTTACACGAATCATATAGGTGTCGGCCACTGTTGGGAACCTTATGGGCATCCCCAGTCCGCAATAAGGGAAGCAAGTCTCGCCTTCCGGCCCGCGGCGACCCGTCGTCGACCGCGGCGTCGGATGAGGAATCCCCTCGCTCATTCCCCCTCAGATAGGCGGTATGGTCCGCCCGCCGACGATGCCGGGCATTGGTTACCAGTCAGCCGGACTATTGAGCCGGCTTGACCAATTGCTACGATACTCCCAGACACAACGCGGCGCCTCACCGGGGGCCGCGAGCGGGGCCCTCCGGCTCGGCCTGCGACTTAGCAGCCCGTTGAAAAAGTAGCGCCTCGGCGACTTGGGTGCCACTGCTGGCTTGCCCAGCAGTGATTTTGGTGCGAATTCGTACAGCACTGCTGGACAAGCCAGCAGTGGCACCCTTTGTTAGTAACCTCTCCGGCATGGGCCGCATCGAACAGGAGGGCCGTGCGTTTTGGCCACGAGTCCGACAAGGGCGCAAGCCGCCCTCACGGCCGGGGTCGGCCGGATGGCTGCCAGTGCTCTGGACAGTCTGGCCGGGCGACGTGGGAGCGACTTTTTGCGACGGGAGACAAAGGCATGAAGTCGAAAGAAATTGCGGGAGTCGTGCTCAAGAAGGGGCTGCCGGCCGTCGTGGGGCTGGTCGTCCTGGTAGCGGTCATCGCCTGGCTGGCGGGGGCGTTTACGAAGAAGATTCCGCCGGGCCCGACCGCGATGGCCGCCGACGAGCTGCCGGTCGAGCCGGATTACGGAACCTACAAGGTCCAACAGATCGAGAAACCGTACATCGAGGAGGCGATTGGCACCCTCAAGGCGGCCCGGCGCACGGAACTCTCCTCCCGGGTGCAGGCCACCATCTCCCGCATCGCTGCCGGGGCGGGCGACACGGTGGCCGAGGGGGACGTGTTGATCGAATTGGACCGCAAGGACTTCGAGGCCCGGCTCAGCCAGACCCAGGCCGCGCTGGACGCCGCCGACGCGGCCACCCACCAGGCCCAGGACGTCTACGATCGGGCCGTCCGCCTCCGCAAGGCCAACCCGGGCGCCATCGCCGAGCAGGATTTCAACCAGATGTACTCCAACCTGCTCACGGCCCAAGCCAACCAGAGCGGGGCTCGCCAAGCCGTGGCGGAGTCCCAGGTGCGGCTTTCCTACACGACGATCAAGGCCCCCAAGTCGGGAACGGTCGTCGACCGATGGGCCGAGGAGGGCGACATGACCCAGCCGGGCGTGCCCCTGTTGAGCCTCTACGACCGCACGTCGCTGCGGCTGGAGGTCCCGGTGATGGAGAACCTGGGGGCCAAGATCCAGAAGGGAGACGAGCTGGAGGTGCACATCGACGCGTTGGATGAGGACTTCCAAGGCGTGGTCGCCGAGCGGGTGCCCCAGGCCGAAGCCGCCACCCGCTCGTTCCTGGTCAAGGTCAGTCTGCCGCCCTCCGAGAAGCTCTACGAAGGGATGTTCGGACGTCTCAAGGTCCCCGCCGGCATTCGGCGGCACCTCTGCCTGCACACGAGCGCCATTCAGCAAGTAGGACAGTTGCAGTTCGTCACGGTCATCATCGATCCGAACACCGGCAACCGAGAGCGACGGTTCGTCAAGACGGGTCGCCGGGGGGACGCGCTGCACCGCGAAGTCCTCAGCGGGCTGGAGGCCGGCGAGCAGGTGCTGCTCGTGCGGCCGGAGCCTTCGCCGCAGAGTCCACCGGGGCCGGCCGGCCGGAGTGCCGCCGACTCCCCGGCGAAGCAGCCGACCGGCCGGTAAGCAAACAGGGAGGGGACCCCGCGCGATGAATAGCGATACCAAGAAGACGCCGCTCTTGACTCGCGTCGTCGAACTCTTTCTCCGCGGCGACGTGGCCGTCTTGCTCATTGTCGTGTCAATCTTGCTCGGTCTGGCCGCCCTCTATTTGACGCCTCGCGAAGAGGAGCCGCAGATCGTCGTGCCGCTGGCCGACGTGCTCGTCTCCGCGCCCGGGCTTTCGGCCCAAGACGTCGAGCAGAAAGTGACCAACCGGCTGGAGAAGCTGCTCTACCAGATCGACGGCGTGGAATACGTCTATTCGATGTCCATGCCGGGCCAGTGCGTGGTGACCGTGCGGTTCTACGTGGGCGAAGACCGCGAGGACTCGCTCGTCAAGCTATACAACAAGCTGCACTCGAACCTCGACCGCATTCCACCCGCCGTGACCGGTTGGGTCGTCAAGCCGGTGGAAGTCGACGACGTGCCGATCGTCAACGTCACCCTCTGGTCCGACCGGCCCCAGCTCTACGGCGATCACGAGCTGCGTCGGATCGCCGAGCAGCTCCAGCAGGAGATCCAGGCGATCCAGAACACGAACCGCGTCGAGGTGATCGGCGGTCGCCCCCGGCGGATCCGCGTGGAGCTGAAGCCCGCCCAACTGGCCGCCCGAGGGACCTCGGCCTTGCAGGTCGCCGAGGCGTTGCGGGCGAGCAACGTGAACGTTCGGGCAGGCCAGTTCGAGCAGCAGAACGAGCAGTTCGTGGTCGAGGCGGGCACGTTCATCCGGGACGGCGGCGATTTGGGGGACCTGGTGATCCAAGTGTCGGGCGATCGGCCCGTCTATCTCAAGGACGTGGCCGACGTAATCGACGGCCCGGCGGAGGTCGAGAGCTACACCTGGATCGGATTCGGCCCGGCCGCCAACAACCCGTACGATGCCAAGGATCGTCCGGCGGAGAAGGGCGGACGATCGCCGGGCCAGGCCGTGGAGGGGAGTGTCGAGCCGGCGCCGGGCACGCTGTTTCCCGCCGTGCACATCGCGGTGGCGAAGCGAAAAGGCACCAACGCCGTTTGGGTCGCCGAGGCGGTCGAGAAACGGATGGACGAGCTGGCCCGCACGCACCTCCCCGACGGGGTCCAGTTCCGCGTCACCCGCGACTATGGCGAAACCGCCGACGCCAAGGTCGACGAGCTGGTCGAGAGCCTGGCGATCGCCGTGATCACGGTGATTGGGCTGATCGGGCTGGTGATCGGGTGGCGTGCCGCCTTGGTGGTCGCGCTGGCGGTCCCCGTCTGCTACAGCGTGACCCTGTTCATCAATCTGATGGTTGGATACACGATCAACCGGGTGACGCTGTTCGCATTGATCCTGGCCTTGGGCCTCTTGGTCGACGACCCGATCACCGACGTGGAGAACATCGCCCGATACTTCGCCATGCGGGTGCTGCCGCCTCGCCAGGCGGTGCTCAAAGCGATCCAGGAAGTGCGGCCCGCGTTAATTCTATCCACCCTGGCGATCATCGCCAGCTTCCTGCCGCTGATGTTCATCACCGGGATGATGGGCCCGTACATGGCCCCGATGGCCATGAACGTTCCGTTGACGGTCACCGTCTCCATGCTTGTGGCCTTCGTGATCACGCCCTGGCTTTCACTCGTCGCGCTGAGGAAATTGAGCACCGGCGGCAGCGACGAGCCGGCGTTCGACCTGACCAAGCGGCCGATCTACCGCATCAGCAAGGCCGTGCTCAGCCCGATCCTCGACCGGCGGTGGCTTGCCTGGGCGACGCTGGGCGCGGTGGCGTTCCTCTTGGCGGGGGCGATGGCCCTGCCGGCGTTCCGCTTGGTGCCGCTGAAGATGTTGCCCTACGACAACAAGAACGAGTTCCAGATCGTCGTCGACATGCCCGAAGGGACCACGCTGGAACGCACGGAGGCCGTCACCCGGCGACTGGGGCAATACCTGGCCGGCGTCCGCGAGGTCCGCGACTACCAGCTCTACGTGGGGCTGGCCTCGCCGATGGACTTCAACGGGATGGTGCGGCACTACTTCCTCCGCCGCGGCCCCAACGTGGCCGACATTCGCGTGAACCTGGCCCCGAAAGAAGTGCGCACCGCACAGTCGCACGAGATCATCCTGCGGATTCGCGATGACTTGACCCGGGTTGCGAGGGAGGCGGACGGCGGGGCGAACGTCAAGCTGGTCGAGGTCCCGCCCGGCCCGCCGGTCATCGCCACGGTGACGGCCGAGGTCTATGGGCCGCCGGACCAGGACTACGCCGGCCTGATTGCCGCCGCCCGGCGCGTCGAGGAGCGGCTGGAGCGGGAGCCCGGAATCGTCGACGTGGACTGTAGCGCCGAACACGACCAGACCCGCTTCGTATTCGAGACGGACCAGCCGAAGGCGGCCCTTTCGGGGGTGTCCAAGGAGAACGTCGCCAGCACCCTGCAACTCGCGCTGAGCGGCCTGACCGCTACGGTGGTGCAGGAGGCCGGGGAGGTCGACCCGCTCCTGGTCCAACTCCGGCTCAGCCGGACGGAACGGTCGGCCGAGGACGATCTGTCCGAGCTCTACGTCCGCGGCCAGCAGGGGCAATTGGTGCAGATGGGAGCCTTGGGCGACTTTCGAGAGGGACTGGAAGACAAGACCATCTACCACAAGAACCTGCGGCGCGTGGCGTACGTGTTCGGCGAGGTGGCCGGACGCCCGCCCGCCGACGCCATCATGGACATGGAAATCGACCGCAAGCCCGACGGCGCCGAGACCACGCCCGCGCCTGCCATCCGCCCCGCCGATGCGCGGACCTGGTTCTCGCCGGGTGGCGACGATCCCTGGTCCGTGCCGGCGGGCTACGAGGTCCACTGGGCCGGCGAGGGGGAGTGGAAGATCACCTTGGACGTGTTCCGTGACCTGGGAATCGCGTTCGCGGCCGCGCTGGTGGGGATCTTCGTCGTGCTGATGTTCGAGACCGACTCCCTGGTCATGCCCCTGGTCATCATGCTGGCCATCCCCCTCACCTTGATCGGGATCATGCCCGGCTTCTGGCTCTTGAACACGATCACCAACGAGCAGGTGGGCGGCTACCCCAATCCGGTCTTCTTCACCGCCACGGCGATGATCGGGATGATCGCGCTGGCCGGGATCGTGGTCCGCAACTCCGTGGTGCTGATCGACTTCATCCACCACGGTCAAGCGGACGGGCTTCCACTCCGCGAGGCGGTGATCCAGAGTGCCGCCGTGCGCACTCGGCCGATCTTCCTCACCGCCGGCACCACCCTGTTGGGAAACTGGGTGATCACGCTCGACCCGATCTTCTCCGGCCTGGCCTGGGCGATCATCTTCGGCATTTTCGCCTCCACGGTCTTCACGCTGCTGGTGATCCCGGTCGTCTACTGGCTGCTCTACGGCGGCCCAAAGGCGGCCGGCCAAAGAGTCGCCTGAGGCGGTCGGGAGACTCGGTCCCGAATGAGGCGTCTCGATGAGCCCTATTCGCCCGCTCGATGGGGACGCCAACTACCGACTTGGTTTCCGAGAGGCCCGCTCTCGCATGCGTGGCCCCTATAATTACCTCTTGCGTGAGATGATCGCGATCCGCCGGCCTCGCCGGGCTCCCGCAGTTGCCGTTTGACCAGCTACCAAGGAGAAAAGCATGAAGGTCCGCGTAGACGCCGATACTTGCGTCGGCTGTGCTGCCTGTGAGGGCATCTGCCCCGAGGTCTTCGAGATGACCGACGAGGACAAGGCGATCGTCAAGGTCGATCCGGTCCCGACCGAACACGAGGACGCCTGCCAAGAAGCCGCCGAGCAGTGTCCCGTCGACGCGATCTCGGTGGAGGCGGATTGACGCCACCCGCCGTCGGGATCGGGGCGCGTGCAACCGAGAACCGCGCGACGAACGGTCACGGGCGGTGGACGCATCGCAGCCCCGCGAAGTCGCCGGCGCCGGGCGGGGCCGGCTTTGCGGTTCCCGTCGACGGCATTCCTTTCCCCTGGCGATGGAGTCTCGCTCCGCAACTGGACCGCATTCGCGTGGGGCGGCGCATCTCGGAGAACTGCCATAATCCCGAGCCTGTCCCGCCGCCGGCGGAAGTCGCAGAGCGGCCGGCCCGTGGGCGACGCGGAACGGCTTCGCCGCCAGCTATACTTCTACTGGCTAACGTGCTTTGCCGTGTGCGTTGGGGGTCGGTCCATACGCTTCTCGAATTCCGATCGTGGTCTCGCCAATCGCCTGCTTGATTGAGCGTGCCGGGCGGACTCGTGTCGCCTGCCGCCGCTGTGACCGACGACCGGACGGTGTCCCGAGATGTACCGAGGAAAGGGAATGGGATGGCGAGTCGCGAGTCTTACGTGCCGTTGACGCTGTGTGCCGCCTGGGCGAAGGGCACGGATCGGTGGGCGGCCGGCTTGAGCCCGCCGAGCGAGTCACCCAGGGCGGCCACCCGGGACGCCAAGATCATGATCGTCGACGACTCGCCGATCATCATCGACATGGTTCGGGAGAGTCTCGCTTCGGTCGGCTACCACGACTTCGTCGCCACCTGCGAATCGACCGAGGCAATCGCACTCGTCGCTCAGGAAGAGCCCGACGTCCTCCTTCTCGACATCATGATGCCCCGGGTGAGCGGGCTGGAAATCCTGGAACAGCTCCGTGAGAGCGCGAGATTCTCCCGCTTGCCGGTGATCATCGTCACGATTGCCTGCGATCAAGAGACGAAGCTCCGTGCCCTGGGGCTTGGGGCGACCGACTTCCTGGGCAAGCCGCTGGATTCCGTCGAGCTCGTGGCTCGAGTGCGCAACTGCCTGACCACCAAAGCCCATTACGACCACCTCGAGACCTACGCGCAGGAGCTCGAACGCCTGGTTTTCGAGCGAACCAAGGAATTGCACGACCATGCGATCGCTCTCGAACAAGCGAATCAGAATCTGAAGCGGTTGTACCGCGAAGCTCAGGCCGCCGTCTGCGCCAAGGACGCGTTCCTGTCGAACATGAGCCATGAGCTCCGTACTCCCCTGACGGCCATCCTGGGCTTCGCCCAGTTTCTGAGCGACCCCGATCTGACCGAGGAAGAAGGAGCTTCCCATGTTCAGACGATCCAGCGAAACGGCAAACACCTCCTGGAACTCATCAACAACATCCTCGATCTTGCCAAGCTCGAGGCGAGTGAGACGGACGTCGAGCAGACGCTCTGTTCCGTGCGGGAGATCGTCGACGACGTCGTGTCGCTGCTCGGGGCCCTGACCACCGGCAGGAACCTGAGCCTGAAAGCCCACTACGACTCTTCGGTTCCGCACGTGGTCGAGACCGATCCGGTTCGTCTGCGGCAGATCCTGGTGAACCTCGTGGGCAATGCCGTCAAGTTCACCGAATGCGGGCACGTGCGAGTCTCGGTCCAGTGCGTCCGGAGCTCATCGGGTTCCGCTGAACTGCGGATCGAGGTTGCGGATACCGGGATCGGCATGTGCGAGGAGACGATTGCCCAGTTGTTTGACCCGTTCTATCAGGCAGACGCCTCGGCCAACCGCGTTTGCCGCGGCACCGGATTGGGACTGGCGATCTCCAAACGCCTGGCACGGCTGTTGGGCGGGGACATTCACGTTCGAAGCGAGCTCGGCAAAGGGAGCGTCTTCACGTTAACCTTCGAGGCGGCCGTTCCCGAAGAAGCTGCCCTCATGCCGGCCCCCTAGTCGTCAGCCACTTGAGCGAGGCTCGCCAGCACGGAGTCCAGGGCGTCGAAGAGTTCTGCCGACCGCACCGGCTTGGAGACGTAGCCGTCCATGCCTGCCTCGGTGCACTGCTCCCGAAAACCCTTCATCGCATGCGCCGTCATCGCGATGATCGGCACGTGACCGCCTGCGGCCCGCTCTTTCTTGCGGATGACCGCCGTCGCTTCCAGGCCGTCCATCTCCGGCATCTCGATGTCCATCAGCACGGCATCGAACGTTTGCCGCTCGAGCGCTTCGAGCGCCTCTTTGCCGTTGTTGACCACTTCCACGTGATGCCCCCTCAGCTCCAAGAGGCCAACGGCCACTTCCTGGTTCACGGGTCCGTCCTCGGCCAACAGGATCCGCAGCGCTCGCTCGCTCGACGCGGGACCCGTCTCCGAAAGCTCCTTGTGATTTCGCGGGACGTCGAGAGCATCACGCACCGTCTCCAGCAAATCCGAGGCCTTCGCCGGTTTCGTCAGACAATGCCGGATTCCCATCTGCCGGCACCGGGCGGGGCCGTCGGGCTGACCGGCCGGGTAGAGCAGCAAGACGCGGCAAGCTCCGAGCTTCGGCTCCTGGCGGACCTTTTCCGCGAGTGTCCAACCGTCCATGTCGGGCATCACCGCGTCAATGACCACAAGGCGGAAAGGCCGTCCGGCACCCGCAGCGCGTCTCAAGGCGGCCAGGGCGGCGGCGGCGCCGTCGGCAACGGCCGTCTCCAATCCGCAAGATGCCAGTATCTCGCCGTGGACCCGCCGGCTGGTGGCATTGTCGTCCACGACCAGCACCGGAACGTCCCCCGGCAGCCGAGTTGCAGGTTCCGGCGGCGGCGCGCTCGCCGGCAACGCCAAGGGAACGACGAAATGGAAGGTGCTTCCACGGCCCACCTCGCTTTCCACCCAGATGCGCCCTCCCATCATATTTACCAACTGCGAGGAGATGGCGAGTCCGAGGCCGGTTCCTCCGAATCGTCGCGTCGTTGAGCTGTCGCTTTGTCGGAAGGATTCGAAGATGGACCGCTGCTTGTCAGGCGGGATGCCGATTCCCGTATCCCGAACGGCCAAATGCAGATCGACCCGTTCTTGCTTCTCCGCTTCCACCCAAACGTCGGCAAGAACCTCGCCTTGTTTCGTAAACTTGACGGCGTTGCCCAGGAGATTCACGACGATCTGGCGGAGTCGACCGGGGTCGCCGACGGCCATCGGAGGCACGTCGGGGGCAATCCGGCAGATCAGCTCCAGGCCTTTTTGCGAAGCGAGCACGGCCAGCATTTGCGTGGCGTCACCCACGACCTCGCGCAGATCAACGGGGACGTTCTCCAGCTCCAGTTTGCCGGCTTCGATCTTGGAGAAGTCGAGGATGTCGTTCAGAAGCCGCAACAGGGCGTCGGCCGATTGCTTGACCAGGTTCAGATAGCTTCGCTGTTCCGAGGTCAGTTGCGTGTGGAGCGCCAGCTCCGCCATTCCCATGATTCCGTTCATCGGAGTGCGGATCTCGTGGCTCATCGTGGCCAGGAATTGGCTCTTCGCGCGGTTGGCGGTCTCCGCCGCTTCGATCGCCACGCGCAACTGTTCCTCGGTCTGCCTCAGCTCGTTCGCCACGCGCTGCAATTCCTGGTTGGAGCGGGCCAGCTCACCGGCTCGAGCTTCGGCAGCCGCCGTCCGATCGGCGACTCGTTGTTCCAGGGTTTCGTTCAGCCGCTGCAACTCCTGGAAGCCTTCGGCGTTCTCCAGGGCGGCCCCGGCGATGGTGGCGACGAAGTCGCCCAGTCGCTCCTCGTCGGACCCGAAGAGCCGCTGCACGTGTCGATGCGTGACGTAGAGACAGACCGTCGCGCGACCGCGCACGAACACGGGAACGCAGAGTGACGACCCGTCTCCGGAGTAGACGGCGCTTCGACCGGTATGCTCGGCGTCCTCTTCGACGAAAGCGACGGCGCGACCCGCCTGGAGTGCGCGGGAGACCATTCGCTCGTTGATCTCCCCGTCGAGCTCGCCGACGACCGGAGTCAGCCGCTGCGTGTCGTGATTCCGGTCGATTTCGAGCACGGCACAGCGCTCTCCGCGGAGGAGCCTCAGGGCCGCCGTGCGGATTTCGTTGTAGATCGGCGTCGGGGAAAGCGCCGAGGCGATCCGCCGCCCCGAATCGAGCACGGTGTCAAAACGGTCGGCCAAGGAGAGGGTCGCCTGCTCGGCCGGGGCGGGGCTGGGAGACTCGCCGTCGACGGGAGAGATTTCCAGTGCGCGCAGAGTCGTCTCGGCCTCGGCGACCTGCTGATCGGCCCCGGTCCAACCGAGCTCCCGGCCGACCTTACCGCGGACCAACAGCGTTTGCGCGTATTCGTATCGAGCACCTTGGCGTTGGGCGACGGCCAGGCTCTTGTCGAAGAGCCGCCGCGCCCGGCGGCTCTTGCCTCGCATGGAGAGGATCAGCGCGTACTCCCGCAATGCCTGGGGCAAGTCGTTTTGGCACATCCGCCGGGCTCGCAGGGCACGGCGGACCGCCTTCTCGGCCCGGCCGAGCAGGGCGCGCCGTCGCCGGGGCGTGTAGTCGGTCTGCCTCTCGGCCTGGCAGCGATAGGCGGTGGCGAGCCAGGTGAGGTTCGGCAAGGTGTACGCGTTCTGGATTCCTGCCCGGTCGGCGACCGCGATGGCCTTCTCGAACGCGGCAGCGGCCTGTTGCGGATCCCCGGCGCCGAGCAGCCGGACCCCTTCGGCGAGCAGGACCTGGGTGGTCCCCTGCGCGTCAGGACGGTCGCGATCGAGCTCTCGCTCGAGAATCTCTTGGGGGACGTGTCCGTCCGTGGCGCGGGCCCAGACGTCGAGAATAATGCCCGAGGCCTGTTCATCCCCCATTTCCAGCCCCGAACCGTGGTTCCGCTGCGCCTCTTCCACGGCGCCTTGAAGATCGCCCAGATGGTAGAGGGAGGCGGCAATCTGGTACCGGGCGATGTGGACTTGCCAGTAGTCCCCCATGCGTTCGAGCAGGCGGACTGCTTCGCGGCACTTGTCGACGGCTTCGGCGAACCGGCTGGCGGCGTACAGCACGCAGCCGTGAAAGGTCAACGATTGCCCCTGCCCCCAGAGGTCTCCGAAAGTCTTGCGTATTTCCAGCGACTTCTCCGCGTAGGCGGTCGCTCGGCGAAACATGGGAATCAGGCTCATCGCCGGCGCGTGTTCGGAATACGCCTGGGCCAGCTCCAGCGTGGGCGGATATCGCTCCGCGAGGTTCATTTCCCGCAAATGCGCCCACAAGCAACGGAATTTGCTCCGCGCATACCAGTATCCGTGCCCCAGGCCGCTGAACAGGCGTATGGCCAGCAATTCCGTCTCCGGCGGCTTCTCCTTCCGGCGATGGACGAACAGGCGGGGTAGAAGCGTGTGGGCCACCTGGGCCAGTGTCTCCCAAAGGAGCATCGTGCCGAACGATAGTCGCCTGCGGGGCACGAATCGGCCCAGCAGCCGCAGGGCTTCCTCAAACTCCTGCGTGGCGGTCTCCATGTCGCCGCGTTTGAAGGCGAGCTCCGCCAGCTTCCCCCGAATTTGGGCTTGTGCGAGCTTCCCTTCGGCGAAACTCACGGCGCGCTCGAACAACGACGCGGCGGCGTCATAGCGCCCGCGGAGCATCAGCACGTCGCCCAGGCCTTCGGCGATCCAGTAGCGCGTGGCCTGGTCGGCCGACCGGGCACCGCGCTCGGCGATGCGGTATTGCTGCTCGGCGACTTCCAGAGAATGCTGCTTTCGCGCTTGCTCGGCCGCCACCAACGCGTAACGCAGCGCGGATTCACTCTCGCCGGCTGCGTCGAAGTGATAGGCCAGTTCCGGACCACGTTCCGGAGCGTGCTGCTGGAGGTGGAGCGCCGCGCGGCGGTGCGCGTCTTTCCGCCCGTCGCTCGAAAGTCTCTCGAAAAGCACCGCACGGATCTTGTCGTGGATGAAAACGCAGCGTGATCCGTCCGGCCGGACCCACACCAGGTGCCGGCGTCGCGCTTCGTCCAGGGCCGCGATCGCTTTGAGGGGCGTTTGTCGCGACAGTTGCGCCGCCGTATCCAACTCGAACTCCTTTCCCAAGACGGCACCCACCGAAAGCAGCTCGATCGTCTGCTTGGGGAGCAACTCCACGCGACGGGAAAGGAACGACCCCGCATGACTGGACGAATGAAGGTCGGCCATGGCCAGGGGTTCGATTTGCCAGCCATCGGATTCGGCGACCAATGCCTCCGACTCCACCATCCCGCGGAGCACGGCCGAGGCCATGAAGGGACTCCCTTCCGAGACCTGGCATACGACGTCGATCGCTTCGTCGGGAAGCCGCCCGGCCATCGACTCGACCAGGCGACGAACGTCGTCCGGCTGGAGCGGGGAGAGCCGCAGATGGGCGGAAGGCCGAAGCTTGCGAATCAGATGTGCTTCCGGCACTTCCTCCGAACGGAAGGCCAGGATCAACAGCACGTGGCATCGGTCCGTCCCGACGTCGGAAACCGACGCGTGCCAGCGTCCGATCAGCTTGATTGCCAGTTCATCCGCCCACTGGCAGTCGTCGAGGATAATCAGGGCCGGACGCTCCTTCGTCCCCAGCGCGGCGAGAAAACGCGACATCGCCTGAATGTTGCGCATCTCGCCAAACGCTTCGTGGTCCAGGCTGCTGGGGACCGTGCGACTCGACGCCCTCCACCCGAGTGCGCCGGCCAATTCGGGGAGAGCCGCGCTGACGGCGTCGCCGTGAACCCCGAGTCGGTCGCGGACCGATTGGGCCAGCGACGGATCGGACCGCGCCGCCGCAAGGAACCCCTCGATGACGCCGTTGAGCAGTCGGAGCGGGCGCTGTCCCACCTCGCTCGATCCCTGACCGCGGAGCGCCCAGAAGCCCTGCCGAACTCCACGTTGTGCGGCTTCCACGAGAAGTCGCGTCTTCCCTCCGCCCGATTCCCCCTCCAACATGACCAGGCCGGCTTGCCCCGCGCGGGCACGCTCGATTTGCCCGTCGAATTCCTCCAGCTCCCTCCGTCGGCCGACGAAGGCCGGCTCGGTCAGTGTGCGGCGTCGGTCGGACGCGCCGATCACCACGTTGGGCTCGGCTTCAGCGCGCTCGAGGGCTTCGCGGATTGCCTCGACGTCGGCCAGCGCTGCCTCGGCCGACTGATAGCGGTCCCTGGGGTCCTTGCGAAGAAGACGCTGGATGAGCTCGTCCATGGCTCGGGGTACTGGCAGTCCCAGACCTCTCAGCTCCGGCACGGGCGCCGTCATGTGTTGGAACAGGACGGCGTTGATCGTGTCGCCCGTGAACGGAACGCCGCCGACGAGGCATTCGAACAGGACGACGCCCGCCGAATAGAGGTCCGACGGCTCTCCGACGTCGCAATCGATCGACCCGGCTTGCTCGGGCGACGCGTACAAGGCCGTCACGGGTCGCTGTCCGTACAAGGCGTCGTCCAATTGCACGCTTCGAGCCAGCCCGAAGTCGACGAGAGTCGCCTCGGTCAGGGGCACCGCCTCGTCGACGATCACGTTTCCGGGCTTGACGTCGCGGTGCAACACGCCGTGACGGTGCGCATCCCTTAGGGCGGAAAAGAGGCAGCGGGCCAAGGTCAGCGTTTCGTCGAGGCTGAGCGGCCCGCGGTTGAGGCGCGCTTCAAGGGACGTCCCGGAAACGAACGGCATCACGAGGTACAGGGCGTCGTCTTCGCGGCTGACGTCGAGGAGCTGCGATAGCCAACGGCTTTCGACGCCATGCCGCAGCGCGGCCTCGTGCTCCAGGCGCATCCGCGTTCCGGCCGAGAGGGATCCGATCGAGACGACCTTGATCACCACGGCGTCGCCGCTCGTCAGGTCGGTGCCGAGCAGCGTCTCCGTGCCGGGCGTCCGCTTCAGCAATCGTCCCGCGCGAAATCGACCCCGGACGACTCGCTCGACGGTATCGGCCCCGGCCTTCGAATGGGCGGTGTTGTCAGGGTTCGCTTCCATCGCCTGAGCCGTCAGTAATCCCAGATGGGTGCGTCACACCTAAACCGCCGATCAAATCCGGCGCGGGCCGGAATTCTCATGCGACGGGAGTATCGCGATCCTTCCTCGCCATCCGACGGGAAGGGAGATCGTCCGAAGACTACCCATGGGGGGATGGGGCGCTTGAACTCCTACAGTAGTCTAGCTTTCCCCAAACCGCGCCGTTGCTCCGTCGCCGGGTTTGTGCCGGGTTTGCGGCCTGTGTTCGATAAGGCAGCTCTACCGAGCGTGACAATTCTCCGGCCTTCCGGCGCGCGTCCCGCCAGCCGCGCGGCGTCTCCCCGTCACGCGACAAACCGGGCCGTGTCGCACGTCCGCCATCCGCCGCGCGTCATGTCGATCACGGTGACTAGGCTAGCTGGCGATCGTCTGCGGATTGTCCGCGAGGCAACGAACGGGCGATTGGTCTCGACTCACCATGGTGTGGCCTACCTGGGTGGGAAATGCTTGACACGGCGATTGAGTTCCGCGAAAATGCGGAAGTGACGTCCGGCGGATGGACGCGCGGCTCGTGATGAGCGGCGCTGGCCGGTAGGAGCGATAACTTTGGTACGTTCTGGTAGTTCGGCGTTCCTCAACGCGAACTCGGCGCCGGGGTAGGGCTCGGGTCGCGTGGACGCTGAGCCTGCTTGCTCCGGTGGGTGGTCGGATGCCGGGCGGGCATGACGCGCAATGGACCGCGATTGTCTTGATTGCCGACTTACAGAGAGGGTGAGAAATGAAAACTGAAATGGAGGCCTTCTTCGCGGAGCACGTGTCGACGTTCACTCGCGAACTCGCCGAATTCGACGCGCAGATCGATCCGCAAACGGAAGCGAGAAAAGACGAGTGCCTGGATCAGCTTACCGACGCGATCCACCGGTCCCTGCGGGCATGTCGCCGAATCGAGTCTCTTCTCGGCGACGATCGAGAGCAGGTCAAGGCGGCCCAAGAACGTTTCCGGGAGGAGATTTCCCCGTGGTTTGATCGTAGCTGGATGATGCACCGCGCCAAGACCAAGCCGCGAGGTTATCCCGGGGACTACAAGCTCCTGGCGACGATGTACGATAACGTGCCCAAGTCCCTGGGGATCGGGGGATACGTGGATCTCTACCTGCTGAACTCGACGCTCGCTCGAGCGGTTCGGGCCCGGCTGGCGGCAGCGCAACGTTTTCTCGCCGAGGAACTGTCACGGCGCCGGGGAGACGTCTTCGTGCTCAACGTCGCCTGCGGACCTTGCCGCGAATACCTCGAGGGGATCGAGCTTCCCGACGAGTGCAGTCTTCACGTGACGTGTATCGATCAGGACGAGGAGGCCCTGGATTACGTGAAAACGCACGTCCTTGCGGCGGGCAATGGAGTCCCGGACATCCAATGCGCCCGCTACAACGCGCTGAGGATGAGCTCGGCAACCGCCAACGTCAAAAAATTCGGCAGGGCCGACGTCATCTACAGCATCGGCCTCTGCGACTACATCCCCGACAGGCACCTCGTGCGGATGCTTCGCGGCTGGCGCGATTCCCTGAGCGAGGGAGGAGTCCTCTACGTGGCGCTCAAGGACGCCACCCTGTACGACAAAAATGAGTGCCAGTGGCTCGCCGACTGGTTCTTCTTCCAGCGTACCGAAGAAGACTGCCGGGAGCTGTACCGCCAAGCGGGCTTCGAGGTGGACGGCCTGGAGATGACTCGCGACGCAAGCGGCGTGATCATGAACTTCGTCAGTCGCGCGAAGCGCCCGACGTTGGTCCGAGTCGACGGAGCGGGGGAAGAGGCCAAGGAGGCTGCGGTCGCCGCGTCGCTGAGGCGTCACAAGGAGCCGAGACCCGAGCCTCGAACGCGAAGGTCCGTGGACGCACCGAAGCCGCAGATCCAGGCGCGACCGAGGTGAGGGATCGCCGGCTCAGAACCGCTTCGACGAGGTTCAGAACCGTTTCGACAGGGTGACGAGCATCACGTGGGCCATGGCCTCGTGGCGACTTGCGTCGTAGTCTCCACCCAAGAGGTCGCTGGTGGCCACCTCCACTTCGGGGCCAAAGGTGAACTGGTAGGCAAGGTCAACCTGCCAACACCCACGAACCCACCCGTAGCCGACCGAAAACGTGTGCTCCAGGACCGTCTGGATGTAGGGCGTGAGCGTTCCCGCCGGGATCGGGTTGCGGTGGTAGGTGTAACCGAGACGCCCCACCCGATTACAGCCGAAGTGATGCTCGTAGCCGAGGCGTACCGAGACGGTATCGCGCCAGTTCATTGGGATGACTTCGTCCACGGTCGGACCGAGCGCGGCCTCGAACGCAGGGTTGCTCGGGTCGCTGAGGTGCAAGTCCAAGGTGTCGAAGGCATTCGTCCAGTCGAACCAGATCACGTCGGCCGACACAATTCGGTGCGGACAGAGCTCGTGTCGAACTCCCAGGCCCAGGGATCGTGGCCACGTCACGTCCAAGTCGGCGTCGAAGTAACTGCTCCTAAGCGCCGGGTCAGGGACCTCCACACGGATGCTGCCGTCCAGATGGAAACTGTTCTCGCTCTGGTAGGTGACCCCGACGGTCGTGGCTTGCGTCAACTGATACTGGAGGCCAAACGACCAGGTGAGCGCCGCACCGCACGTCTGCAGATCGATGAGGGTCGGCGTACTCTGCAGCAGCCCTGGTGCCTGGAGCGTGTGAGGCCCCTCCAATTCGATGTGACTGTACGCGACGCCGAGCGTCCCCCCGACAGAAAGCCGGTCGGTCACGCGGCGACTCACCCCAGGCAGAAGCTTGCTCAACGCCCCAAACGATTTGTAGAGGCGCGTCCCCCCAAACGGCGCCGGCCCCTCCATCTCGTACCTTGTCCCGAACGCCGCGGGCGCGTAGAGCCCTAGGCCGAAGGCCCAGCACCCGTCGCCGCTTTTTCGGACTACCGAAAGGTTGCCACAGGGATATGGGTCATGATCGGCGACGACGTCAATAATGTCGGGCAGCTCCTCGGCGTACTTCATGTCGAGGAAGATTAGATCGGCGCCCAAGTCCACCAGCCCGCATCCGTCAATGTTCACCAAACCCGCGGGATTGTCGAGCAAGACCACCCCGTTGTCGGCAGACGCGATGTTGGTGCCGCCTCGGCCGCAGGAGATGGCGCCCAGGCCGTCGCGTATCACCCCGTCGGCAACCGCCGTCCCACGCAGACTCAACGCGATACACAAGCAGCAGAAAGCTATCCGTAATCGGTTCACGGCCGGTCCTCCCCGTCATAAGTGGCGCGAAAAGCGCAATCGGATCATTGGTGTATCGTTCGCGCGCGAGCGGGGCCGTGAGCGGTTTTGGAGACCATTCCCCGCGCCCAACCCGGCACGGGTCCACTCATAACGGCTAAACAGACTGGCGAAACCGGCCCGTTCGGGAGAAACCCCTGTTTCAGGGGGAATGCAGGGTGGGTCCCGACGTTCCGACGATTCAGCAGATCGCCGGCGACGTCGTCGAGGGTTCCTCGCGCGGCTCCTCGCCGTCGGCGAACTGCTGCCGGATGGTGAGGAACTGACTCTCCCGCTGGAGGAACGCCTCGACCATGGCCGGGTCGAACTGCGTGTCGGTTCCTTCCAGGATGATCTCGCGGGCGGTCTCGTGGCTGTAGGCCGGTTTGTAAACGCGCTTCGTGGTCAGGGCATCATAGACGTCGGCCAGGGCGACGATCCGGCTGCAAAGCGGGATCTCTTCGCCCGCCAGCCCTCGGGGATAACCGCTGCCGTCGAACTTCTCGTGGTGGCTCCACGCGATGTCGCAGGCCATCTGCAAGAACTGGGCGCCCGGGTGGGCACGACCTACCGCTTCCAGCGTTTCCCCGCCGATTGCCGTGTGCCGCTTCATGACCTCGAACTCGTCCGCGGTGAGGCGTCCCGGCTTGAGCAGCACGCGGTCCGGGATCCCGACTTTGCCGATGTCGTGCAGGGGGCTCGTCAGATAGAGCGTCTGGATGTATTCGTCGTCGAGCTGATCGCGAAGCTCGGTGCGCCGGGAGAGCTGCTCGGCAAGGACGCGGCTGTATTCCCGAATGCGTTCCAGATGGGCCCCCGTCTCCGGGTCGCGCGACTCGGCGAGCTTGGCCATGGCGAAGATCGTCAGATCGCGGCTTTGGAGCGACAGGATCCGTTCCCCGGCGCGCAAACGGACGCAAAGCTCCTCGGGCTGGAAAGGCTTCGAGATGAAGTCGTCGGCCCCGGCGTTCAGCCCTTCAACGACGTTGCGCGTTCCGGAGCGTGACGTCAGAAGGATCACGTACACGTAGCCGCCAAAGCGCCGCTTGCGGATCTGGCGACACAGCTCGACGCCGGTCATTTCCGGCATCTCCCAGTCCGACACGACGAGGCGATAGCGCCCGGTTCGGATTTGCCGGAACGCCTCGCGGCCGTTCCGGGCAATCTCCACCTCGTAACCGAACTCGCCCAGGGCGTGTTCCAGCATCTCCGCGGTCACGTCATCATCTTCGACGACCAGAACACGCATGGCGCGCACTCCGAACCTCAACCCTCAAGCCAGGAGCCCCCGGTCCGGAGATACACCGGTCCCGCCCGACGCCGTTCTACCAGTCGAGTGTGGACACCGATTCCGCAAACTGCGCCCATTCGGCACGAAGCCGTTCGAGGCAGTGCGGGATGTTCGAGACTTGCCCGGCGCGCCCCAGCTTTTCGATCTCGCCGGCTCGGTTCCGAAGCGCGGCGGCGGCGACGCTCGCCGATTCCCCTTTGAGGCGATGCGCGACGAGCACGACTCGCTCCGTGTCTTCTTGAGCCAGTGCCCGCTCCAGTTCTTCGAGCTGCTCCCCGAATCGCTGCTGGAACTTCGTCAGGACCCGCTCGACGAACTCCAGGTTTCCCATGCAACGGTCCACCAGCTCGTCCAGCTCGAAAGCAGATGCCGCTTGACCTTCGTGTTCCATTTCCATAATCATCGGATGACGGCCACCTTAGGTACGCCACGGCACGCCGCGGCACGGAGATGAAAGTCCACACTCCCGCTGACGTACTCCTTCCCTTGTCTAAGGGACTCTACTTTTTTATTTCCGACCGGCAGACCGACTTCCCAATCCGCCTCCTCCAACAGGCACGTCAGGGCAGTATTTTCGGGGGGTGCAATATGCCACAAAAGGGCGATTTCTCCCTATTGACCAACATGCCTGGCCCATGCCCCGGGGCCCGTGAGACCGACACGCTCCCGCAAATTGATGCATACTGTACGTGGACGCGGCGAAACCGGCCTTGGTCCCTCGCTCGCCGGTTGCGCAGGACGCCCAAGAAATTGGCGACAAGTCGCCGCACTCCCAGGAAACCCCGCTTGGACTAGCGAAGCGAGCCGTACTGCTCGACGCCCCGGATTGCCGCGTCCGACCGGGATCGACTACAAGTGCGCCGGTACGTCGTCCCATTCCGCGAACCGCGTAACCAGGAGAGACCCCGTGCGAAGAATCGCCAATCTCGCTGCGCTACTGTCCGTCGGTCTCCTCCTTGCTCCCCTTGTCAAGGAAGCGCAGGCATGCACCTCGATCATGGTGGGCAAGAAAGCGTCGGCCGACGGATCGGTGATGACCTCCCACACCTGCGACAGCCATCGAACCGGCTCCGAGATCGTCGTCGTCCCGGGCAGGAAGCACAAACCGCACTCCGAGCGTCTCCTCACCCGGCGCCGCGACGACGACACCGGCCCCATGCCGCGCTACGCCCGCGAGCCGATCGGACGCATTCCCCAGGTCGCCGAGACCTTCGCCTACCTTGCGCCGGCCTACGCCGCCATGAACGAGCGGCAGCTCGCCATCGGCGAATCGACCTTCACCGGCCGCGAGGAGCTCGAAAGCGACAAGGGGCTGATCGACTGCGAAACGCTCACCCGCCTGATGCTCGAGCGGGCGACGACCGCCCGCCAGGCGATCCGAATCGGCGGGAAGCTGATCGAGAAGCACGGCTGGGGCGACACGGGCGAAGCCCTCACCATCGCCGATCCCGAGGAAGTCTGGCTCATGGAAATCGTGGGGCCCGGCGAGGGCGCGGTCGGGGCCGTCTGGGCGGCCCAGCGCGTACCCGACGACCACGTCTCCGTCGTCGCCAACGGGGCGAGGATCGGAGAGATCGATCTGTCGAAGCCCGATTTCTTCATGGCCTCGGGCAACGTGTTCCGGTTGGCCGAAGATCGCGGCTGGTGGGATCCGAAGGGCGGGCAGCCTTTTCGGTTCTACGAGGCGTACAACCCCGAAGGCCGCACCAGCTTCGCGGTGACCCGGCGCGAGTGGCGAGTCCTGGACCTGCTGGCCCCGTCGCTCGGATTGCACGCGAACAGCAACGTCTTTCCGTTTTCCGTCAAGCCGGAGAAGCCCGTCGCCCCGGAGAGGATCATGGAACTCTTCCGCGACACCTTCGAAGGCACGGATTTCGACATGGTGAAGGACCTCACCGTGACCGACGAGGAAGGCCGCTCGGTCAAGAGCCCGCTGGCCAATCCGTTCATGCCGTACGAGATGAACAAGATGCTCAAGATCAACGGCGGCTGGGGCTGGCGCGGCGAGCGCCCGATGGCCCGCTGGTACTGCATGTACGCCACCGTCACGCAGTCACGCTCCTGGCTGCCCGACCCGGTCGGCGGCATCCTCTGGTTTGGGTACGGCAACCCGGCGATGACCACGTACGTGCCCCTCTACGCCGGCGTGACGGACCTGCCCGACGACTACGAGACCGACGGCCGCACCACCGGCTTCAGCCGCAGGTCGGCCTGGTGGGCGTCCAACCGCGTGGCCACGCTCTCGGCGCACCGCTGGGGCGAGATGCGCGTCGACGTGGCAGAGGTCCGCGATCCCCTCCAGGAAAAGCTCCTGGCCGCCCAAGAGGAGATTGCGGCCACCGCCTCGAAGCTCCTGGCCGACAATCCCGCCAAGGCGCGCGCGTATCTGACGCAGAAGTCCCAGGACGCCTGCCGCGACGCAACGCAAGCCTACTGGAACCTCGGCGACCTGCTCTGGGCGAAGTACGACGAGAAGTGGTGAGCTCTCGCGATCGATCAGTCGAGAAAGTCGGGCAGATAGCCGCTTTCGGCCCCGCTGCGCTCCAACAGCTTGCGCTGCTCCGCTTCCTTCTGCCTCCGCTCCTCTTGACGAAGGGCAAGGTAGGAGCCGTGCGTGAGCCGGTCTTCCTTCCCCTCGCCGGCTTCGACGAGGATGGCCGATTCGGCGAGCAGGCCCTTCGCCTTGACGTTGATCGCCCGGCAGCGCGTCTGGCAGAGCCCGCAGCCGACGCACGCCTCGGGCAGCACGACCGGCGCGAGGAACCCGCTCTCCTCGATCGGCTGGCCGAACGGATCCAGTTGAGCCCCGACGCGCACGAACTCGATCGCCCGGTAGCCGGCCGTGGCGCACTCGTCGACGCAGAGCCGGCAGTCCTCACGGGCCGCGTGCGGGAGACACGTCTCGCGGTTAACGACGGCTAGTCCCATCCGTGCGGCTCGCTTCTCCTCCAGCGGCAACGCCCGGATCGCCCCGGTCGGACACACCTGCCCGCAGTTCGCGCAGCTCGGCTCGCAGCCCGACCAGTCGGCCACCACCCGGGGCGTCCACAGCGAATCGAGCCCGTGCGCGAGTCCCGCGGGCTGGAGCACGTCGTTGGGACACGCCTGAAAGCACTCGCCGCAGCGGACGCAGAGTTGGAGGAACTCCTGCTCGGGCACGCTCCCGGGCGGTCGCACGATGGCCCGGGCCGTGGAGCCGTCGACCTGGCCGTCCAAGAGCCGGATGCCGGCGGCGAGGCCCGCGCCGCCAGCCGCTCCGGCCATCGCGCCGACCGCCGTGGAGAGGAACCCGCGCCGCCCCATCAGGGTCTCGCCCGTGGGCGGATCGCCCGCCGCCTTCAGATCCACGCGGTTCCATCGCTCCACGAACTTGATCGAGTGCGTGGGGCAAACACCGCCGCACGCCTGGCAGAAGGTGCAGTCGGCCGTGCGGGTGGTGAAGTCGGGCTTGATGGCGTCGAAGGGGCAGATCTCGACGCACCGCTTGCAGCGGACGCAGGTCGACTCGACCTTCCGCTCGGTGAGGCGGAAGAGGTTGCCGACCGAGAAGACGGCCCCGGTCGGGCAGACGTACTTGCACCAGAAGCGAGGACGCAACAGCCCCAGCCCCAACACGACGAGGAACAACCCGATCGACGCGACGTGCCCCGCCCCCATGGCGGGGATCTGATGCCAGCCTCGCGTGAGGCCCATTTCCAGCGGGGTCACGAGGAACGCGAACGCCCGGGTCACCACCGGGATGGCCGCCACGAAGCCCGCCAGGAGAACGCCCAAAAGCGACGCAACCAGCGTCGCGAGGAGCAGGTAGTACTTGAGGTGGACCCACCAACCGCCGGCCGCCACGCGGAACCACGTCACGCGCTTGCCCACCGCCCAGTCGAACAGGTCGACGAGCGTACCCAGGGGGCAGACGTAGCCGCAGAAGCCCCGGGGGATGAGAATGCACACCAAGAGGATTGCGCCCGCCGCGCCCAGCGACCATACCCAGCATCGTGCGGCAATCGCCGTGGAAATGCTCACCAGGGGGTCCAGGATGAGGAACAGCTCGGCGGGGAGCTTCTCCTTGGCCTCGAGGCTGTCGGCGTAGTGGGAGGGCCAACTGCCGGGCTCCGTCTCGGAGAGCATCCACGGGCCAAAGCTGGCCGAGAGCTTGTCGAGCTGCACCGGCGTTAGCGGCTCGGCCGGCGCCAGCTCGAGCTCCTTTTCGCCGACGCGACGGACGGCGAACAACCCCAGGTCCCCGCCTTCGTCCACGTCTTCGTCCACGCCGGCGTCGACCACGTGGACGAGCATCTCCGGCGTAAGGGGCTCGGCCGGCGAAGCTTCCGCAGCCAGCTTCACCTCGCCGGTCTCCGCATCGACCTCGACCGGAAGCCAGCCGTGCCAGGTCCGGGCAGGGCGTGCCGTGTAGGGCCAGGTGACGTAGCAGAACAGCCCCACGAACGTCACGAAGCAGAGCGCCTGGATCAAGCGACGCAGAGGCGACGCGGCCCACGTCGGCCCGATCCGGCCCAGCGTGCGGCGCATCCAGCCGGGCCGGCCGGCGCCGCGCTGCGAAGCCAGAAACCAGTGCAAACGCATCCAGGTCTCCTACGGGGGTATCTCGCGGAAGCGCCTGACAGGGTGACGGGGTGACGGGGTGACAATGCAGAAGCAATCACCCCGTCACCCAGTCATCCCTTCACCCCGTCACCCGCTCAGCCCGCTGGCCAGCGCCTTGGCCGTGGCGTTGAGGATCGCCTCGGAGGTGATCGTGGCGCTGGTGGTCGCATCGACGCCCTTGACGCCCTGCTTCTCGATGATCTTCCGGGGGGTGTCGGTCAGGGCCGTGTAGTACTGTTTCTCCTTGTGGCCGGTCACCCGGACCGACTCGATCCGGCCGCTTCGGACGGTCACCTCGACGTGCACCTGGTCGGCGTAGCCGGGGCTGGCGGCGCGATACGTGCCGTCGGCCACGCGATCGAGGTCGAGCATGTCGAAGATCTTGATTCCCTCGACGTTCGCCCGGGCCCGCTGATGGTTTCGCTCGATCCGCTGCTTGGCCCTGCCGGTGGCCGGGACGTCCAGGACCTTCTGGTAGTACGCGATCGCCTGTTGATACTGGCCGTCGATCCGGCAGGCGTCGCCGGCGTAGAGATAGGCCATGTCGCGGAAGGGGCCGCGCCCGGCCGCTTCCGCGATTCTCAAAGCTCGGGTGGTTTCCCCCATGTCGGCCAGTAGCTTGATCGTGGAGTAGTAGACCGGGATCTCGTCCAGCAGGTCCAAGGCCATCTGCCGGTTGCCCAGCTTCCAGTAGCAGTCGGCCAGATTGACGCCGTGGGGAGACTGGCTCCCCGGCCCCACGCCCGCCTGCCGCCACCAGAACGCCGCCCGGGCGTAGTCCTGCAAGAGAAGGTAGTATAAACGCCCCAGCGTGGTCATCGCCCGGGTGCGCTTCTCGCGGTCGTCCTGGTGCCGCTCGAGCAGGTAGTGGACGAAGCGGACCCCCTCCCGCCACTTGCCGGGATTGGGCTGGATGACGTCCCAGAGGTATTGGCCCACGTTCTTCTGCGCGTTCCAGGGCGGCGGGGGCTTCTGAGGCCACGAGAGGTCGAGCGTCTTGGGAAAGTCCAGGGGCACGGAATCCCACCAGTCGGGCGGCGTGCGGCCCAGCCGGTCGATCAGTCCCTGGATCTCCGCGGGGCTCCGCTCGATGCCCAACGGCGCGGCCGCCGAGGCGTCCAACCCCGTCGACGATCCGCCGTCGCCGCCGGCCGGCTCGCTCACGACCTCGCGCTTCCCGCCGACCGTGATCGCGCGGATCCGCGAGAGCGCGTATTTCCGGGAATAGGTGCGGCCCGCCACGGTGGTCTCGAGGGTGACGTGCTTGCCGTCCCGGGCGGTGACCCGGCCCTCGACCGTGGCGCCGCCGAGCAGCTCGATCGCGGCGTCCGTCGACGCGGAGGCGGCCATGCCGACCGTGCCGCCAACGTTTTGGGGCTCCTTCCCCGCGTGCTGCTTGACAAACGCCTGATCCGCGGCGCTGAGCGTCTCCAAGTCGATCGAGACGACCTGCCCGTCCGCCCTCTTCAGGCGAACCACTCCGTCGCGCAAGTCGACGAGCTCTGCCTCGGTCTGGTGTTCCCCCGTGCTGTCGGTCCACGTCCTGACGTCGGGGTAGGCGTCGCTTGAAACGAGGGAGACTGTCGCTGCCAGGAAAACTGCGCGCGCAAAACGTCTCGTGACAGACACAAGTGGCACCTTTCGAATCTGGACTTAGCTGGTCGTGAAGGTCCGGTCGGGAGCATCCCGCCGCGGTCGCGGGCGGGCTTGCGTCGGCGGAAATCATCGATAGTACCAGCTTGCCCCTATGTTTCAAAGCCCCTTCAAAGGGCAGGGAGGATCCGGGGCCCGTACGGTCGCCGAGGCGAATTCTCGCACCGCTGCTCGTGTCGGCCGTCGCTTCGCCCGCCGGTGCCGCCGGGCCGACGCTTTGGCCCCGCCGGGCCGGTGTTTGCAGACACGCGTTTCCGGCTGTTGAGACCTATGCGCCAGGAGGGTATCCTGGAGGCCGATCTTCGGAGCACAGCACAGACGGGTTGAGCCTCCTCGACCCTCAGCCGGTCTCCGCTCCCGCAATCGCGCGAAACGAGGACGAGCCATGAACACGCATTCTGTCACCAGACAGCGACTGCCACCGGCCGATCGGCTCCTCCAGGCGGCACGTTGGCCGGTTGTTGCCCTGTTGCTCGCGGGCTTGGGCACCGTGCGGGCGCAGGCCGCTCGCCCGAACGTCGTGCTGATCCTGACCGACAACCACGGCGCGTGGACACTCGGCTGCTACGGCAACCCGGACGTCAAAACGCCGCACGCGGACCGGCTCGCCGCCGAAGGGGTGCTGTTCAACCGCTGCCTGGCCAACAACGCCGTCTGCTCGCCCACGCGGGCGAGCCTTCTGACCGGGCTGATGCCCTGCCAGCACGGCGTGCACCGCTACCTCGGCGCGGGAGGCGCGCAGATCGGCCCCGGCGCGTACAACACGCTCGCCGAGTTCGACACGCTCCCGTCGCTCCTGGCCGACGCGGGCTACGTGTGCGGGCTGTCGGGCAAGTGGCACCTCGGCGATAACCTGCACCCGCAGGAAGGATTCAGCTTCTGGGTCACCAAGCCGCACGGCCACAGCCAGGGGTTCTACGATCAGGAGGTCATCGAAAACGCGGAGATCCGCGTCGAGCCGACCTACCTGACCGACTACTGGACCGACCGCGGCATCGAGTTCATCGAGGCGAACCGGGACCGGCCGTTCTTCCTGTTCCTGGCGTACAACGGGCCCTACGGCCTCGGCGGCGCGATGCGCGAGCCGATCCGCAACCGGCACAAGGAGACCTACGCCGACGCGACCCTCCCCTCCTTCCCCCGCGATCTGCCGGCCCATCCCTGGAACCACAACTACGGCAAGTGGGTCGGCGATCTGGAGGTGATTCGCAAGTACGCCGCGGAAGTGAGCGGGGTCGACGACGGCGTGGGCCGCATCATGGCGACCCTCAAGCGGCTCGGCCTCGACGAGAACACGCTCGTCGTCTTCACCGGCGACCAGGGTCTGGCGGGCGGACACAGCGGCTTCTGGGGCATGGGCGATCACACCCGGCCGCTTACGGCCTTCGACTGGACCATGCACGTGCCGCTCATCTTCCGGCATCCCGCAAAAATCCCCGCCGGCCGGCGCGTCGACCTGCTGGTGAGCAACGTCGACTTCATGCCCACGATGCTCGACTACCTGGGGCTCTCCTGGAAGAACGCGTCGCAGCCCAAGTCACCCGGCCGGAGCTTCGCCGCGGCGCTCGCGGGGCAAGAGATCGAGAACTGGGACAACACGATCTACTACGAGTTCGAGAACGTCCGCGCCATCCGCACCGACGGGTGGAAATACATCGAGCGGCTCCGGCAGGAGCCCAACGAGCTGTACGACCTGGGCAAGGACCCCGGCGAGCTGGACAACCTGATCGACGCGCCCGAGCAGGCCGAGATCCAGAAGGAGCTGGCCCAACGGATGCACGCCTACTTCGACCGGGTCGCCGATCCGAAGTGGGACTTGTGGAAAGGGGGCACGTCGAAGACCGGGCTGATGATGCGCAAGGTGTTCGACAACCCCGGCCCGTGGCGGCCGAAGGGGAAGACCGAGGAGAAGTAGCAGGGGCGCGGATGTGATCCGGCGATCCGTGTCCCCCTTCCCCTCGTGCCGAGGCTCTACTTGGGCACGCTATGCCACGTGCGCTCTGCCTGCCTGGAGCGAGGCGGAACCTCGCGTACCCCCCGAGGAGGGATTCTGCAAACCGTCTTCTCACGCTATGATCCGCCCTTTCAGTTCGAGGGTCCGGAGACAATCGCGATGTGGCTGCTGACCGTCCTGTTGCTCGTGATTTCGAACGTGTTCATGACGTTGGCGTGGTACGGGCACTTGAAGTTCAAGACGTCCGCGCTCTGGATGGCCATCGTTGTCAGTTGGATGATCGCGCTGGTGGAATACTGCTTTCAGGTTCCCGCCAACCGTATCGGGCACAACGCCGGGATTGCCGCCGCGCAGCTAAAGACCATCCAGGAAGTGATCACGCTCGTGGTCTTCTGTTTATTCTCCGTGTGGTACTTGAAAGAACCGATGAGGTGGACCTACGTCGTGGGATTCGTGTTGATCGCCTCCGGGGCCTTGTTCGTCTTTGCCCCCTGGCAGGAGCCGGCCAAACACGCCCCGAGGCCCGCTCCGGTCCAACAAGTGGAGCCGCCCGCGGTGGTCGCCACAGTCCCCGCGAAACCGGCAGAGGCCGGGCACGAGACCACGGACGTCGCCACGGCAGGCTAGTGACTCGTCAAGGGTCGTTTCACGCCGTCGTTCCCACGCCTTCAGGCCGTGAGAAAATCGACTTCAACACGCTCGCAGGTAGAAGACCCGTATTGCCAGCAGTGCTATCCTTACCGTATGTTGTGGTTGCCAGATAGCGTTGCGTGATTCTGGGACTTCGCCATCGGCCTCGAGCCGCCTCCCGAAGCGTGGCCGTGGAGGCCGGATGTCCCGGTATCGTGCAACTCCATTTGGCTTTGCCTCACCGATTTCTTCACAACCTCTTCGCGTCCGGCGGACGCCGCGGGGTGTGGCTGATTGGCGCCGGGAATGTCTGGACGTACAGCGTCCGATATTCCCCCTCGTGCCCAGGCTGGCTATGCCCGGACACGCCGTGCCGTGCAGGCTCCGCCTGCCCACGGCGAGACGGAGCCTCGCACACGGTGCGTTCCCGGGAAGAGCCCCGGGGGCAAGTGGGCGAGGGAAACGAGGTCGAGGAAGGAGCAGAGGAAACGACCAGGAGACAACGACACGCTTCTTGCGGGAGATCATGAGATGACCATTCGAATCCGCGTTGTGTTGACACTGGCGATCGGTCTCTGCGCTTCCGTCGCGAATTCCGCGGAATCGCAGCGCCCGCCCAACTTCATCCTCATCGTCACCGACAACCTGGGCTACGGCGACATCGGGCCTTTCGGGTCGAAGGTCCACCGCACGCCCTGTCTCGACCGGATGGCGGCCGAGGGGACGAAGTTCACGCACTTCTGCGTCACGGCCGGCGTGTGCACGCCGTCGCGGGCGAGCTTCATGACGGGCTGCTACGCCCAGCGCGTCGGCCTGGCCGACACGGACCCGGACGGCATCGTGCTCCGCCCGGTTTCCCGCAACGGCCTGAATCCCGACGAGATCACGATCGCCGAAGTGCTGAAGCAGCGGGGGTACGCCACCACGATCATCGGCAAGTGGCACCTCGGCGACCAGCCGCCTTTCCTGCCCACGCGCCAGGGGTTCGACTCCTACTTGGGCATCCCGTACAGCGACGACATGACGGCCGACAAGCGTCCGCAGGGCGAGTGGCCGCCGCTGCCGTTGATGGAGGACGAGCGCGTGATCGACGCGCCCGTCGACCGCAACCTGCTCACCAAGCGCTACACCGAGCGGGCCCTGGAGTACATCGAGGCGAACCGCGACCGCCCGTTCTTTATCTATCTCCCCCAAGCCATGCCCGGGAGCACGGCCGCCCCGTTCGCCAGCGAGGCATTCCGGGGTAAAAGCGCCACCGGCCCGTGGGGCGACTCGATCGAGGAGCTCGACTGGTCGACGGGCCAGATCCTCGACAAGCTCGAATCGCTGGGAATCGAGAAGCACTCGCTGGTGATCTGGACCTCCGACAACGGGGCTCCCACGACGGGCAAGCCCGACGATCTCAGCCGCGGGTCGAATGGGCCGCTTTTTGGGCGGGGCTACACCACGGCCGAGGGCGCGTTCCGCGTGCCGACCATCGCCTGGTGGCCCGGCACGGTCCCGGCCGGGCGCGTTTGCGACGAGCTGGCGACCAGCATGGACCTGTTGCCCACGTTCGCCCTGCTCGCCGGCACCAAGCCGCCGGACGATAGGATCATCGACGGGAAGGACGTCCGGCCGCTGCTCCTCGGCCGGCCGGGGGCCCAATCGCCCCATGCGGCGTTCTACTACTACTTCGGCAACGAGCTCCACGCGGTGCGCTCCGGGCCCTGGAAGCTCTTCGTCCCGCGCGACCCGCCGACGCGCCACCCGCATCATCGCCGTCGAGGGCCGTCGCCGCCGGTGCTGTTCAACGTGGCCGAGGACGTCGGCTGCGAGAGGAACGTCGCCGAGCAGCATCCCGACGTGGTCCGGCGCCTGATGGGCCTGGCCGAGCAAGCGCGCGCCGACCTGGGAGACCTCGACAAGCCGGGCGCCGGAGGGCGCCCGGTGGGGCGCTTCGAGAACCCGACGCCGCGGGTGCGTCCGTTGCGAGGCGAAGCGTCGTAACGAGGCGAAAGTGCTCGCCGCTGACGCCGCCTCGATTCATGGGGGAGCCGATTGACGGGCGGGCTCGCGGCGCTGGTAGCGCTGGATCTGCTCTCGGATCCCGCCGGCCGCGGCCTCGTTTCCTTTGGCCAGGGCGATCTGAAGCGCCCGCTCGGCGACGGAGACGGCATCGGGGAATCGACCCATCTCGGCGTACGCCTGCGAGAGGACGACCAGCGCCATGGGGTCTTCGTAGCGGGTCAACCGGCAGGCCCTCGTGGCCAGCTCGGCCGCCTCCTCGCCGCTGCGGAGCGTGGGGTTATTGCTCGTCGCCCGGATCGCGGCCAGCTCCAACAGGGCCATCAGGAGATTGGGATCGAGCTCGAGCGCGCGGCGATAGTGCGTTACGGCCTGATCGAGCCTCCCCTCGCTGACAAAAGCGTTGCCGAGGGAATAGACCGCCCTGGCGTCGTCCGGCTCGAGGCGGACCGCCTCGGCAAGGTGCTTCTCGGCCTCGGCGAGGTTGCCGAGGTCCATGGAGACGATTCCCAGGCGGAAATGGGCTTTGGCCAGCTTTGGATCGAGCCGCACGGCCTCGCGGAACGAGTCCGCGGCCTCCTGGAGCCTCCGCTGCTCAGCCAGCACGGTGCCCAGACCCTCGTGGGCGCGCGCGTCGTCGGGCGAAAGCTCCATTGCCCGAAGAAACTGGGCCGTCGCTTCTTCGTGCTCCCCGAGCTGCGTCAGGCTGACCCCCAAGCCGACGTGCGCTTCTACGTTTGTCGGGTTCATCTTGAGGGCCTGGCGGAATTCCCTCGTTGCGTCCAGGTGATAGTCCTGCTGCGCGTTGAGCAGTCCGGCGCGAACCAGGGAGGCGTCGTCGACGAATCGCTGGCGGATCGTGCGGATCGCGTCGGGCGGGGCGTTGACGAACTCCGGGATGTTCGCCGCCCGGTCGGAGGCCGTGAACCGCGAGAGCAGGACGGCCGGGCTGGTGCGCCCTTCGTCGTCGACGTGGGTGAGAACGAGCTGCGTATAGGGCGAATTCCACTTCGACGAGAATACCAGCCACCGGCCGTTGGGCGACCAACTGTGCCAGGAGTTCATGCGACCGGTATTGCAGCGGAGCCGTCGCGCTTCGCCTCCCTCGGCGGGGATGATGTAGAGCTCGCTGTCCGGCTGCAACAGCATGAAGCTCCGCGCCTTGCAGAAGACGATCCATTTGCCGTCGGGCGAGAACTTGGCGAAGTAGTTGCTCTTGCCGTCGTTCGAGGCCCCCTCAATCGGCTCAGCCTCGCCCCCTCCGCCGTCGTTGAAGGGAATCCGGTAGAGGTCGAACAAGAAGGGCCTGCCCTCCGCGAGAAACTCGGCGCACGCGTTCTCGTCCAACAGCACCGCGTCCGGATCGACGGGGTTCTTCAACTGGTGCATCTTGCTCCGCGCAAAGACGATCTCCTTCCCGTCCGGGCTCCAGGTGGGGTTGCTCTGAACGTACCGCTTGTCGTCGGCGCCGGGCAAGGCGTGAAAAGTCTTCGTCTTTCGGTCGTAGACGGCCAGGATGCCCTTGATGGGAAAGAAGAGCTGGCTGAACGCCAGGTCGTCTCTGGGGACGAACACCGATCGGTCCTTCACCGTGCTCACCACGTAGCGGCCGTCCGGCGAAACCTGCGAGAGCAGGCCGAAGGTCGGCTCGCCGTCCTCCTTGCGATAGTCGCTCCAGGTGATGATGTTGCTCTCGCCGAGAAGCATCTCCCCGGCCACGGCGTCGACCATGTACGAGCCCTTGTCGTTGGCATAGTCGACGTCCATCCCCAGCACCTTCCCATCGGCGGAGAACGAGTGGCAGTTCCCGCAAACCGGAAGCTTCTCCAGGACGATCGGGGGTCGCCGCTTGCAGGAGATCGCTCCGAACCGCCAGCGGATGTGGGACGGGTCCTTGACCGCGTCGATAAACGGCAGGTTCACTTCCCGGTAGAAGATCGGTGCCCCCACCTCGTCGTTGGACGTGCTGACGCGGATGCCGGCTGACGAGAGAATCTTGTTCCGCGAAGGGCGGTCGACGCCCAGGATCGTCACCTTCGCGGGTTTCTCCAGGCTGCGGCGCTTGATCGTCTCCCATTGCTCGTCCGACGGCGTCCACTCCGTCTCGAAGCAGGGAAAGCTCATCCGGCCTCCGGAATCCTGGAACTCGATCGCCACGATCCATGCATCCGAGGCGTCGTTCTCGTCCTGCCAGCGAAAGGTCGGGGCGGCGATTTCCGGGGGAAACATCGCCTCGTCGAGCGGGTAGTGGATCGCCAACCCGCCGTACTCGCCCCCTTCCCGGTAGCCGGCGAGGATCTCGTCGACGCGAAAGGCAGGCTCGCGAAACAGATAGACCAAGGCCGCTGCGACTCCGGCGCCGACGACGGCCACGACGATATACAGGATGCACTTGCGCACGAATGTTCTCCCCGGGCCGGGGGGAGCCGTCCGCCTCTCCCATCCCGCCCGACTTCATCGCAGAACGATCTCAGACATTGTATTCTAGTCGAAGCCTCAGAAAACTCTACCGACGCGTTTGGACAAGGCCCGATCGTGCTCCGCGACGTGACCTCCGAGACCGGCATCACGTTTAGACACTACGACGGCAGCAGCGGGAGACGGTATATCGTGGAGAACGTCTCGGCCGGGCCGGCCCTGTTCGACTACGACGGCGACGTCGTAATCCTCAGTGACTTAGAACAGTACGGAGACGTTGGAGCCGTGCCACAGGCTCACCCGACCGGCTGTTTCTCGGCGGCCTCTACGCCATCGGAATCAGCCAGGCGAAAAAGAGCGTGAACCCCAGCCCGGCCAGGGCGACGATCACCAGCAGCACGGTCCAAAGCTTGAGGGTCTCGACTTCCGTGAAGCCGCTCATTCGGGCGAAGATCCAGAAGCCGCTGTCGTTCATCCACGAGCCGACCAGCGAGCCGTTGCCGATGGCCAACGCCAGGTAGACGACGTCGAACCCGAGATCCTGGCTCGAAAGCCCCATGGCGGCGATCATCGAGGAGCCGGCGATCATCGCCACCGTGCTCGAGCCCTGGGCGATCTTCAGCACGGCCGCGATGCCGAAGCTCGCCAACAGCATCACGATCCCCAGGTTGCCGCCCTGCAAGTTGATGGACCCTTCGATGTACTCCTTGACGCCCGACTGCTGGAGCATCGCCCCAAAGGCCCCCCCGCCGGCCGTGATGAGGATGATCACTCCGCCGCTCATCAGCGCCGTCTCCGTCGTTTTGCCAAGGTCCTTGAGCGACAGGCGCCGGTAGCGGACCAGCGTGACCATGGCGACCGCCGCCGACAACAGGAGCGCCATGTTCGGATCCCCGAAGATCGCCGTCCAACCCAGCCAGTCGAAGACCCGACCGCTCTTCATGGCCGCAATCGTCGACTCGCTCAAGAGCGTCTCCGTCACCGTGTTCGTGCAGATGAGGATCACGGGCAGCACGATGGGCAGAAGCGAAAGCCAGAGCGGGGGCAGCTCCTCGTCGGCCAGCGGGTCCGGCTCGGTCTCACCGCTGTACGGCCGCATGGGGATGTCGTACACCCGGTTCATCGCCCGGCAGACAAAAAGCCCCACCACGGCCGTCGGCAGCCCCACCAACACCCCCATCATGATCATCACCCCGAGCTTGATGTGGAGGAACTCGGCCATGATCAGAGGCCCGGGCGTGGGCGGCACCAGCGTATGGGTGATCGCCGCGCCACAGCCGATCGCCGTCACGTAGAGCACGTAGTTGCGCCGCGTGCTTCTCCAGAGCGACCGGGCCAGCGGCACGAGCAGATAGAACACCGTGTCGAAGAAGACCGGGATGGAGAGCACGAAGCCGCTCCCCATCAAGGCCCAGCTCGACCGCTTCTCGCCGAGCAACTTCAGGAACGACCGGACGATCCGGTCGGCCGCCCCGCTGTCCATCAGGCACTTGCCGATCACGGCCGCCAGGGCGATCACGATCCCGATCTTCGCCGCCGCGCCGCCGAACGCATCCGCCACCCGCGAGATCTTCTCCCCCAGCTCTCCCGCCGACAACAGGCTCACCACCATCGCCGCCGTGATCAGCGCAATAAAAGCATTGACCCTAAGCACGATAATCATCCCGACGACGACGACCACACCGATCAGAAGGATCACCAGCGGATTCAACATCGGTTCACCCGGGGGTGCGAGACGGGGGATCGCAAATCACGGTCGCAGTCTAATCGACCGGGCGGCAGGGTGCAAGCGGCACACGTCGGATACGGGAAGAGAGGGCGCAGACCGAGGTCCGACGGTCGCCAGCACCGACGACGGTCGGCGTTCCGACGCTCCGCGTCCTGACTTGCGACGTGAAGCGTCGCGCCAACCCGTTCCCGCGCAAAGCGTGGGAGCGAGAGAAAACGAGAGAATGAACCAGGCGGAAAAAACCCACCAGGCCCCGTGGACAAGTCGCGGGAAGCGAGCTCAGGCCTATTCCGCCTCTTTGCTGACCATGATCCCCTTGAAGAACCAGCCGTCCTCTTCGCTCACCGCGAAGGTGCCGGCGGGGCCGAGGTGGCGGCGGACGAAGTCGAAGTCGGGGGCCTTGCTGGCGTCGATTTCCTGCTTGCGGGTGGTGTCGGGATCGGGGCCGAGAAGGTCGTTCAGTGCGCGGCCGAGCATGGACTCGCTTTCGGGCATCTTGCCCTGGCGCAAGAGCTCGTACGTGGGACGGTATTCCTCGTCGGTCCGGGAGAAGCCGCGGACGCAGTTCTGCTCGGGCGCCAAGCGCTGTAGCAGTGTGTCGACGATCCGGAAGTCGATCGAGCGGCCCAGCGTCTCCCGCTCGTCGATCGGCTCGAGCATCCGGACGAGGAAGTCGTAGTGCGAAGCGATGAGCAGGTATCCGTGGGCGACCGAGAGGGCCATGTTCGGTAGAGGCGGCGGGGCGGTCTCCTCCAAGCCCTCGTCCTCGCGCCCGAACCCCAGCGGAGGAAGATCCAACTGGACCTTCTGCACCTTCGCCTTCTCCCGGAGCACCGTCTCCCAGATCACGTGCCCTTGGAACTCGCGTCGCCGCGCTTCCTCGTTGACCGACTGGGTCTTTTCGAGGGCCTTCTTCACGGCGTCGACGTCCTTGACCTTGAGGGCATAGAGTAGTCGCTCGCTTGTGGTGGTAATGGGCAGCTCGTAGTCGGTGACGGCGATCAGCTCGGTGTCCAGGTGCTGGAACAGCTCTTCGCGGTAATCGATCTGCGGCCCGTCCTCGTCCGTCTTGAGGCCCTCCAGCGTGTCCAGCCAAATGCCCTCCACGCCGTCGGCGGCCATCTGCTCGAACAGCGGTCCGAAGTTGTCGAAGGCGTTGAGCAGGTCGCAGTAGAGCACGGTGTAGGTGGCCACGTCGCGGGGGATCCACGCCGGCGGGCTCGAGCGGGCCGTGTTGGGGAAGACCATCATCTTCATCGACTTCTCGTGCGGCTTCGGGGCATAGACCGCCGTGCGATGCACCAGCTCGTAGCGGTCGACGGCCACGTCCACGAACCCACCGACGGCCTGGATGGCGCTGAAGCCGGCCGCCTCCAGTTGGTCCAGCAAGGTTCTTCCTCGAGGCCGTTCCTTCTCAGGCGTGTCCTCCCGCGCTGCCTTGGAGTAGCCGAACGGCTCGATGAACCAGCGCACCTGCGGCACCTCGTCGCCGGCATCCTTTTGACAGCGGTCCATGATGGCCCGGAAGGCGGGCAGCTCGGCCAGCGTATCGCCGGCGTCGCCAGCCACACGGCCCAAGATGCCCTTGATCACGTCGAGGTCGTCCGCGCCGGCCAGAAGGTCGCCTTTGAGGACGTAGATCGTCTGCGGCGGCGGCTCGTCCTCTGCGGCGTCTTCCGCCTTGGGCAGCTCGAAGAGAGTCGCGGGCACGCCCCGAACCTCGATCGAGGTCTGCTTGGCCTTCTGCTCGGCCATGTTCTGGGAGACCTTCTTGAGAAACGCTTGGGCTTCTTCCGGGTGGTCGGTCACGTCCACGAGCAGCGCGACGGCCGACCCGCCTTCGGCACGCTGGATGAGGCCCACGCTCGCCCCGCCGCCCGCGAGACCGTCCAAGTCGTCCAACGATGCCCCCAGCCTTCGGCGGAGATCCCAAAGGCGATCCGCGGCCTGCCGGCGGAGATCGTCGGCAAAGGGCTTCATCACCGGGTCCTTGCTCAGTTGGCCGAGCTGGGTCTTGTCCCACTGCTCGGATAACTGATCCACGTTGGTGATGGAGACAAACCCTTTGGTGGTGGCTGGCAAGAGGGTCTCACTGGTATCAACCGCCAAGGCGAGATCTGCCTGGATGGTCAGCACGAGTAATGCGACCCAACACGCCCGAGTCCAGTTCCGCCGCACGATATGCCTCCTTTTTCGCTATGTGGACGTCCGCCAAAGGGGGTCCGACCGGCAGACGCGCCCTTCTGCGAGAGTTTAGCCGTAGTGGCCGTATTCCGCTAGGTCGGTGCAAAAAGAGAATACTTCCCATCTTCCCTGGCTTTCCCTGCCTGCCGATTCGTTCAGCCGGCAAGGTCCGGGCGGCGCGGAGGAGCTTGGTGACCGATCGCCTTCATGGACGCGGGGGGCCGGAGCGGGCATAATTTCGTGCATGCAGTATTTCCCAAGCGAGAACCTCAGCAACGATCCGATCCACGGATACATTGCCTTCACTTCTTCCGAGGGGATGGCCGAGGGGGAGGTTTCCGAGCGGCAGATCGTCGACCATCCCTGGGTGCAGCGGCTGCGTCAGATTCACCAGTTGCAGACCGCCTGGTGGGTGTTTCCCTCCGCGGAGCACACCCGCTTCCAACACGTGCTGGGAGCGATGCACCTGGCCAGCCGGGCGGTGGACCGGCTCTATCCGAGCCTCGCGGACGTGTGTCCCGACGTGCCCAGCCGCGGCTACGTCGAGTCGCTCGTACGCATGGCCGCGCTGTTGCACGACGTGGGCCACGGCCCCTTCGGCCATTTCTTCGACCGGCACTTTCTGGCCGACTACGGGCTGACGCACGAGACGCTCGGCAGCGAGATCATCCGGCGCGAGCTGGGCGATCTCTTGCGCCGGGTCCGCCGCAACCCGAACAGCTCCCTCCGAGACGACGAGACGCTCGACCCGCACCAGATCACGCTCCTGATCACGCGCCCCAAGGACCCGGCGCGCGAGCAGGTGCCTCGCTGGCTGGCGCTCTTGCGGAGCCTGTTCAGCGGGCTGTACACCGTGGACAACATGGACTTCGTCTTGCGCGACGCGTACATGTCGGGCTACAGCACCCAGGCGTTCGATCTGGACCGCCTCCTCAGGTATAGTGCGTTTATGCCCCAAGGGCTGACGGTCCACGATCGGGGGCTCTCGGCGCTCGTGCGGTTCATCGGCGTGCGGGCTGAGCTGTTTCGGGCGGTCTATTTCCACCGCACGGTGCGGGCGATCGATCTTGCGCTTGTGGAGCTGTTTGCCGAGAGCAAGCGATTCTTGTTTCCCGGCAATCCGCTGGAGCACCTGGACGAGTACCGGCGGTGGACCGAATGGTCGCTCCTGGTGAAGGTGGCCGAATGGCCCCAGAGCGACGACCCGACGCTCCGGCAGTTGGGCGGCAGGTGGCAGCATTTCCTGCACCGGGAAGTCCGCTGGAAGATGGCCTGCGAGCGGACGATCTTCTTCAAGCCCGATCAGCCCGAGCCGACCAGCGTGTTCAGCAACGAGACGCTGTTTGAAGCCGCGGTGCGGAGTCATCTGCCGGCTGAGCTGAGGGACGTGCCGTTGCGGTTTGACACGGCGCGGCACGTCCACCGCCCCGGCACGCATGCCCCGGCGGCCGGGCAGAACTTCCTCTACGATTCGGCCGCGGGCCGGATCCGGAGCCTCGACGACCGGGATCTCTTCCGTCAGATCCCGCTGAGCTGTCGCATCTGCCGCATCTACGCCGAGGACGACCGCCACAACGCCGCGCTGGCCGCCGTCATGGACCGGCTCACGCAAGGCAGCGATACGGACGACGCGACGAACATGTAAGGGCTTCGGCCGCGAACGCACCGGCGGCAATGGTTGTGCGGGCGTCGGGCACACGGTAGGATGGCGTGAAGCATGGGCCCGGGCTTCGCCCTGTGTTTCGCTGGATCGCGCTGGAGGGCGAATCGCATGTCCGCCGAGCACCCCGGGGTGGTCTTCGTCAGCTACGCGCACGCCGACAACGAGGCGCACGAGCGCGACCGCCGTTGGCTCGATCGGCTGCTCGTGCACTTGGAGCCGCTCAGGCAGCAGGTCGAGCTGGCCGTCTTCTCCGACAAGCAGCTCGCGGTCGGCGACCTCTGGGACAACGAAATCCAGGGCAAGCTCCACGCTGCCACCGCGGCCGTGCTCCTGGTGAGCCCTGCGTTTCTTGCGTCCACGTACATCCGCAACTGCGAGATGCCCATCCTGCTCCGCCGGGCGGAAGAGGAGGGCGTGGCGATCCTTCCGCTGTTCGTCAAGCCGTGTGCCTCCGAGGAGGTCAAGTTCCGGTATCCCGATCCCGAGGAAGGTCCGGCCGAGCGCTCCTTGGCCGACTTCCAGGCATTCAACTCGCCGGACAACTCGCTGCTCGACATGGGCGAGGCCGAACAGGAGCGCACGCTTGCGGCCGTGGTGACAAGACTCCGTGAAATCATCTGCCCGGGCTCTTCGCCCGCACCGTCGCCAACGCCGATCGAGCACGCGGCGCCCCTGGTGCTGACCCACCGCCTTCCCCCCAGTGGGCCGGATTTGTTTGGGCGCTCCGAAGAGCTGCGGCAGCTCAGCCGGGCGTGGAACAACCTGCACACCCACCTGATCACGCTGGTCGCGTTCGGCGGCGTGGGGAAGACGGCCTTGGTCAACCACTGGCTGGCGCGAATAGCCAAGGAGGACTACCGCGGCGCCGGGCGGGTGTACGGCTGGTCGGCGTATAGCCAGGGGAGCAAGGAGCGGGTGACCTCGGCCGACCAGTTCATCGACGAGGCCCTCCGGTTCTTCGGCGACGACCGGCCGCCGGGTGAGTCGATCGAGACCCGGGCGGTCCGGCTGGCCGAGTTGGTCCGGCGCGAGCGCACGCTCCTGGTGCTCGATGGGATCGAATCGCTCCAGTACCCGCCGGGGCCGGGCGAGGGGCACATCAAGGACCCGGGCCTCCGCACGCTCGTGCGCGAGCTGGCCGCGCAGAACCCGGGCCTCTGCGTGATCACCACCCGCGTCCGGGTGAGCGACCTGGCCGGGTTCGAGACGAGCACCTGCCCGCGGATCGACCTGGAATTGCTCGACCCGCCCGACGGGGCCAGGCTGCTTGCGTCGCTCGGCGTGCAGGGACCGGAAGACGAGCTTCGGGCCGCCTCGGAGGCGTTCGGCGGGCACGCCCTGGCCCTGACGCTCCTGGGCACGTTCCTCCGCGACGCCTGTGGGGGCGACGTGCGCCGCCGGGGCGAGATCGGGCCGCTGGAGCACGAAATCCAGCATGGCGGGCACGCCCGGCGCGTGATGGATTCCTACGAGACCTGGCTGGGCGACGGGCCCGAGCGCCAGATCCTCCGCATGCTGGGCCTCTTCGACCGCCCCGCCGAGCCCGGGGCGCTCCGGGCGTTAAGACGCGAGCCGCCCATCGCGGGGCTCACCGATCGGATCGCCGGGCTGGACCAGCAGGGATGGCAAGAGGCCCTGGTCCGGCTGCGGCACGCGCGGCTCGTGCTGGAGCCGGACGACTGTGATCGGCAGGCGCTCGACGCGCATCCGCTCGTGCGCGAGCACTTTGGGGAGAAGCTCCGCGAGGAGGACGGGGCGGCGTGGCGTGCCGGGCACGACCGGCTCTTCGAGTACTACCGCGGCGAGGGCTGCACCAAGGAGCTTCCCGACACGCTGGAAGAGATGGCCCCGCTCTTCGCCGCCGTCCAGCACGGCTGCGCCGCCGGCCGGCACCAGGAGGCGTTGGAGGAGGTTTTCTGGGCGCGGATTAGGCGGCGAGAACAGTCCTACAGCCCAAAGAAGCTCGGGGCGTTCGGCCCGGATCTGGCCGCGCTGTCGGGCTTCTTCGACCCGCCGTGGAACACGCCCGTGGCGGCGCTCTCCGACGCGGACAAGGGATTTGTGCTCGCCGTTGCGGGCTTCGACCTCCGCGCGCTGGGCCGTCTGGCGGAGGCGGTCGAGCCGATGCAGGCCGGACTGGACGCACCGGTTGCGCAAGAGAGCTGGGTTAACGCGGCGACAAGCGCCGGCAACCTAAGCGAGCTGCACCTGACGCTGGGCGGGGTTGCCGAGGCGATCGCGTTTGCCGAGCGGTCGGTCCAGTACGCCGACCGGACAGAGGATGCGTTCGAGCGATTGAAGCAGCGGGCCAAGCTTGGCGACGCCCTTCATCACGCCGGACGGGTCGGCGAGGCCGAGGAGCGGTTCCGGGAGGCGGAGGCGATCCAGAAGGACGACCAGCCTAAGTACCCGTTGCTCTGCTCGGTGGCGGCCCATCGGTACTGCGACTTGCTGCTCACCCGCGGCCGGCACGACGAGGTGCTCGCACGGGCGACTCAGACGCTGGAATGGGTCACGGCGCAGAATTGGCTGCTCGACATCGGCTTGGACCACGTATCGCTGGCCCGGGCCGCGCTTCTGGCCGCGCAGTCGGGCCGCAACGAGGCCGTCGACCAGGCCCGCTCGCACGCCCAAGCGGCGGTCGACACGCTCCGCCAAGCCGGGCAGCAGGACGAGGTCGCCCGCGGTCTCCTCGGCCGGGCGGAAGTCCACCGTTTCACGGGCGAGCGCGACGCGGCCGGGCGGGACCTCGCCGAGGCGATGGCCATTGCCACGCGCGACCCGGCCGGGCACATGAAGCTGCACGAGACCGACTGCCACCTGGGCTTCGCCCGGCTTGCGCTCGACGAGCGCAAGCCCGACGTGGCCCGCCAGCACCTCGCTGCCGCCGAAGCGCTCATCCGCGAGACGGGCTACGGCCGCCGCGAGCCTGAGTTGGCGGAGCTCAAGGAAGCGGTTGGCCCCGGAGAGTAGTATGGGGCAAACCGGGGCGTTCCCAGGCAGAGCCTGAGAACGAGGGCGCGTGGGGGAAGGCACAGGCAGGATGCCTATGCTACGATCAGGCCTCAGCCCGGCGGCCGGGGCGGGGCGAACTTGATCTTTTCGATCACCTTGATAATCTGGCCCTTGTCCGGGCCTTCCTTGACGACGTAGCCGGAGACGGCGGTGATGGCCTCGAGGACGTACTCGTAATGGAGCCGGTAGTCGCAGTCCAGCTCCACCTCGGTGTTTTCCAGCACGCTGGGTCCGGGCTCGTCGCCGAGCATGTCGATCACCGCCTGGCGCAGGTCTTTGAAATCGCGCCCCAAGCTGCGATTGCCGAACTCGATCTGGTTGAGCGCGCCGCTGGAGCGGGCGGTGAGCCGGACCTTGATGGGCGGCAACTGGTCGGGCTTGGGGATACCCGGGCTGGGGCGGGCCAGGGGCATCTTGATGTTGAAGTCGCCCTCCGGGGAGGCGATCTTGAAGGTCATGATGAAGAAGATCAAGAGCTGGAAGACGATGTCGATCATCGGCGTCATCTGGAGCTCGATTTCTTCGCTGCGACGCTGGACGTTTCGGACTCGCATCGGTCACGTACTCTCTTGCTTGGCGCGCAGAGCGAACTTCTCGAAGCCGGTCTTCTGACAGACTTCCATCACCTCCTGCACTTGTCCGGTCATCGCCTCCCGGTCGGCCCGGATGATGATCGTTGCCTGCCGGGCGCTTTTCGTGCCCGTGGCCTCCAGCACCTGCTTCTCGCGGAGCAGCTCGGCGGGCAGTTGGGAGACGGCCACTTCCTTGGCGCCGAAGATCACGGTGCCTTCTTTGGTCAATTGGAGGGTGATGGGGGTTTCGATGGCGGCCTCGGGCGGTTTGGCCAACTCGCTCAAGGGGAGCTTGATCCGCTGGTTCTGATCGGCCTCGCTGAAATTGACCACGACCATGAAGAAGGCGATCAACTGGAAGGTCATGTCGATCATGGGCGTCATCTCGCCCTTGGCAGGCGGTGCTCCACGTTCGGCGGCGTAACGCATGCGACGGCTCCCGTCTAGGGTATTGCAGCCACCTTCCGGCTCAGCTCTTCTTGGTGCCGACGCCGGAGAACCGGCCCATCAGGCCCTCGCTGACGATCCCCACCTCCAGCACGAGCCGGGCCACCCGGTTGCGGAGGATGTTGTACAGGGCGATGGCCGGAATGGCGATGAACAGTCCCACCAGCGTGGTGAACAGGGCGGTCGAGATACCGGCGGCCAGCTCGGAGGGTTTGGGCGTGGTAGGGCTGTTGGCGATCACGCTGAACGAGGAGATCATGCCCTGGACGGTCCCCAGCAGTCCGACCATCGGGCTGATCGTGCCGATGAGGGCCATGTAGCTGAGGCGGTGTTCGAGCTTCATGTTCTCTTCTTCGCCGACCTCCTGCATGGCCTCGATCGCCGGCTGGTATCCGGAGGAGAGCTTGGCCAACCCGGCCGAGAGCACCTGGCCGAGGAACGAATCGTCGTTCTTGGCCATCTCGTAGGCGTCCTGGTACTTCTTCTCGTTCAGTTGGGCTTCAAAGCCTTCGACCAGGCCGGTGGGCAGGATGCTATCGCGGCGGGCGGTGAGGAGGTTCATCACCAGCAGGGCAACCAGCGTGAACGACAGGGCCAGGAAGACGACGCTGTAGAAGAGCCCCAAGGCTTCCCACATCCACACGAGATACGTCTTGTCCTGGGCGGCTGCACCGGTGTCGGCGGCTTCCGGCTCCGCGGGCGCCGCTGCGGGCGCCGCTGCCTCGTCATCGCCAAACTCGGGGAGCTGCTCGGCTTCACCCTCGGCGGCGGGCTCGGCGGGCTTTTCTTCCGCGGCCCGGACGGCGGTGGCGTCGACGAACCCCACCAGGGAGAACGTCCCCAAGGCCAGGAACAACAGTGAGTACGAGCAGAGCCCCGCCCCGAACCATCCGGACAACAACCGATGCCGCATGATGACCTCCCAACGGATAGGTTGTGAATGGGTTGATATGTCGATCGAACCGGGCGGTCGCGGGCATCGGCCGGCGCACGTCCGTTTTCACGGACGTCTGCACGGGCAATGAACGCTCCGCTCCGCCGGAAGCCAGGTTTTCCGGCCTTGCGTGGGTTGGCCTCGCTCCTCGGGGATGCAGGGCTCGCCAGCGAACGTCGGCCGGGTGACGAAGGACGCCCCGACTTGTTTTGAGATCTTTAGTGTACCCTCATTGTCGGGTGTCGGTAAACCGGCAGCCATGCGTTTCTCCATCCAGAGAGGCGTTGCGGGCGTCCGCACACCCCCCCTATTTGGAGCGGGGGCTCCGATGGTAGCGCTCCTGGAGGATCTGGGTGGCGTCGTCCGCCCGCTCCGGCTGTTGAACCTGCTCCCACAATTCGATCAGGTTCTCCAGCGCCTCGATGTGTTCCTTGGGGGACGTGAAATAGAGGACGTCGACGTGGAGGTAGGCCAGCAGGGCGTCCTGGGTGCGGCCCGCTTTGCGGTGCGCCAAGCCTTGGGCGTTGTAGGCCCGGGCATAGAGCTCCGCCTGCTCGGGATTCCCCTTGTCGATGACCTCCTGGACCAGCTTGATGGCCTCGTCGCTTTGGCCGGCTTCGGCCTGGCAGCGGGCCTTGCCCAACGTGGCGGCCAGTCGCTGGCGAGCGGCCGATTCGCCGGCGGCTTCCGTCGCGAGCACGTTGTCGAAGTATTTCAGGGCCTCGTCCGCCTTTCCCTCGGCCAACAACGCTCTGCCCAGCGCCACCCCGGCGCGCATCTTGTAATCCGGCCACGGGGCATTGGCCACCCGGCCGTAGTAGTCCTGAGACGCCGTGTACTTGCCGGCGGCCACCAGCATGTCGCCGACAATCTCGCAGGCCTCGAGATAGTGATAGCTGTTGGGGTGGTCCTTGACGAACGCGGCCATCAAGCGTCCGGCCTCGACGACGGCGTCCGGGTCCGCGCCGACCAAGGCGATGCGGGCTTTGGCCAGGGCGGTGTAGAACTGGGCGTCCTGCTTGATGAAGGGGCTTTTGATTTCGTCCAGGTTGATGCCCTCCAGCCCCGTGACGGCGTCTTCGTAGCGCCCGGCTTCGATGGCCGTGCGGGCGGTGTTGAGTCGGGCGGGTTCGTCGGAGTAGCGGATGGTTTCGATCTCGTTGACGGGGATCTTGGTGGGCGCGCCTCGGAGCTTGACGGTCACTTCCAGCGAGCTGGTCTCGGTCACGTCGCCCATTACCTGTGCGTCGATCTTCTTGATGGCGTCGGCCTGCGCCACCGCACTCGTGACAAGGCAAACGGCCACGGCGAGGATCACACGTCGCTTGTTCATAGCAGCGCTCCTTTGGATTACTTGGAGGCAGTCGTTGTGCCCGTGCTTGTCTACTTGGCTTGCGAGGAGGCTTTGGCGTCGCCTTGGAGTCCCTGAGCCGGTTTGCCGAGCAGCCGCTGGATGGCCTTGAGCAGGGCGTCGTATTTCTGATACCACCCTTCCCCGCCCATCTTGGGATACAGTTGATGGACGCGAGTGATGTCGAGCTCGGCCATCTTCAAGGTCTTCTCTCGCTCGGTGCCGTGCTGCAGTTGTGCCAGCTCCATCCGACACAGGGCGAGGTTGTACCGGGCTTCGTGGAACGTGTCTTGATACTTGTCGAAGGGAGCGACTCTCTTGGCAATTCCGCCCCATCCCCAGACGAAATAACCACGTAGCTCCTTCAGCCACCGTAGTGTTGTCTTCTCGCCAAGCAACTCAAAGAGGATTGGGCCGTTCCCTCCTCTCATGGCCACGTTGTAGCAGTCGCGCTTGCGTTTCGTCGCTTTCATCCTAGCCCAGTCCTGACAGGTCCGGGCGGCTTCGACCTGCACGCTGACGTGGGTTTCGCGGTCTCGGAGGATCTTCGCCAGCATCTCCATCGCTTTGGGGTGCTCGTCCAACCCCCGCAGACACACGGCCAGCCGAAGCTGGATGCTGGTTTCCGCGCCGGGCGGGGCGAATTCGCCCTTCTTATCCTCCTTGATCTTGGTTAGGATCGTCAAATAAGTGGCGCCCGCACTCTTGTAGTAGGTCTTCGCCTTCTCCGGTGTTTCCTCTCCCTCCGGATCCAGCCCGGCACCGAGGTTGTAGAACGTGTCGGCCACCCAGTTGAGCGAGTTGAAAGTATTCCCCTTCTCGCGCTTGGAGATACGGCTGAGGAGGACTTCGAAGCCGCGGGTGACTCGCTCGGCTTCTTCGTTCTTGTTCTCCTGGCGGAGGCGTTTGAGGGCCTCCTGCAATTCCTGCCCCAGGAGCCGGTAGATCTCGGTCAGCTTCCCGGCGGCGGTCGCGTCGCCACCCTCGGCGACCGCGGCTTCCAGGGCGTCCATTGCCTCTTCCGCCTTGTCCAGCTCCTGGGCGCCGACGTAAGCCCGCAACGCCGCCTTGTACGTCTCGACGCGGAAGTTCTCCTTGTCGGTGGCGGGGTGTTTCGCGGCGACGAGGGTCATGGGTCCGATTTTCGGGTCGTCGAGCCACTTGACGGCCTTCTCCGACTGCCCCGCGCCGATGTAGATCTGAGCCAAGGAGAGGACGGAGTAGGCCAGCGTGTAGTCGACGGCGCCGCCTTGGTCGACGCTTTTTCGCATCCGGGCGATGCCCTGCTCCAGGGTCTGCTGGGCCTTGGTGATCAGTTCGTCCAGCTTCGCCTGCTCCGGGCGTTCTTCCTCCGGCTTGTTCGACTCCTGCACGTAGGAGGCCCAGAGCGCCTGGCCCGTGCGAAGCTCCGCTTCGGCCCGGCGGGGCGACTCGGGATCGATGTTGGCGAGGCACTGTTGGGCCGTGTCCAGGTCACGGTTATCGACGGCCGTGTCGAGGAGCATCATCCAGGCCTCGTTGGCTTGGGGCTGGCCGGCCCAGCGGGTGGTGATGAACTTGGCGATCTGGGTCATCCGCCTGGTTTCGAAGGTCCGCTCCTCTTTGCGCTTGGGAGAGAGGGTGTACAACGTCCGATAGGCCTTGATGGCGATCTCGGCCGCTCGTTGGGCGCCCATGCTCTGGGGATAGTGCGTCGCCACAAACTCCCCCATCACCGCCGCCCGATAGAAGTCCTCGTTCATGAAATACAGGTAGGCCAAGTAGAGGCGGACCACGTTCACTTCGGCAACCGGGGTCTCGTCGGTTCTCAGGCCCAGGGCGAGGCGGTAGTACTGGAACGCTTCGTCGCGGGCCTGATTCATCTGGGCGGTGGACTTTTTCTTCTCTTCGGCGGTCTTGGCGTCCTGCGTCTTGCCTGAAGCGACGACCATCGTTCCCCAGGCGAAGTCGCCTTGGTCCTTGGCGTCGACGAAGGTCTTCGGCTCGCCGGTGTCGACTTCTCCGCCCAAGAGTTCTTGGGTGAGCATCTCCCGGGCCTCGCGCTGGTGCTCGCCGCGAAACCGGCCGACGAACTCGAAGTGCTGCCGAGCGGTTTTGAGATGGTCTCTGCGCTTCGGATCGTCCGGCTTGAGGGCCTCGGCCGACGCAAGCGCCGCCCGGCCGGCCAGGAAACGGATCTTTAGCCCCTCGGGGCTGGATTCCTCGGCTCCGCGGGCGGCCTCCTGCCACTTGGCAACTTGCGTCAGGGCCTCGGCGTAGTTCTTCACCTTGGGCGACAGGTAGGTCTCCAGGAGCAGGCCCAGCGACTCGTTTCTGAGCATCCGGGCGGTAGCGTCCCCGCCGGGGACGGTGAGCATCTCGCGAAGGACTTGGATGGCCTTGTCGTTTTCGCCCAAGTCCTTGTAGATCCGGCCTTCCTGCATATGGGCGTACAGGCCGGCCGTGAACTGCTTGTATTTGTCGTACAGCTCCTGATATTTCTTGGCGGCTTCGGTGAGGTTCGCTTGGAACTGCTTGCTCGCAGGATCGTACGTCTTGCCGATTTCGTAGATCACGCCGGCCAGGTACAGCCGGGCCTGGAGGAGGTCGCGCCGGGCCTCGTCCCGCTCGGCGACCTTCTTGCTGTCCGTCTTGGCCTCTTCCTCGAGGGCCTTCGCCCGCTCGTACACCCGCTGCTCCGCGGCGACGAAGACCTTTTGGGCTTCCTCGTAGTGCTTGCGGGCCTCGGCCATCAACTGCTTCTTCTCGTCGGCCGACTTGGAAGGCCGGGTGGCCAGCTCCGCCTTCATCCGACCCCGTTCCACCAACACGTTGGCCAACTGCGTGTTGGCCGTGGCGGCCAGAGCGTGTTGCGGATGCCCGGCGACGAACTTCTGGAGGGCGTCGCGGGCCTGGTCGAGCTGCTGCTCCCGCGCCGCGCCGGCCACCCGCGAAGCGGCGATCAGCGTGACGCCCCGCTCGTAGTCGATCTGCTCCTTGAGGTCCTCGGGACACTGGGGACTGACTTCGATTCGGGTGAGATAGTCCAGGGCCATGTCGTAGTAGCCGCGTTCCCGGAGCCCCTCCAGGAATCGCCATGCCTCCTCGGCGGCCTCGCCGCGCCGAACTGCCGCCACGAGGCAACAGGAGACGATACTGCCGACCAACAACCCTCGCAGACGAGTCGAATGTCTCATCGGTTCTTCACCTCTTCTGCGCTCAAGTCGGGAGACCCGAGTTCAAGGCATCGCGGTTGTTTCAGATTCCAGATGGAAGGTCCTGTGATCTTTCACGGGAAGCCCGTTCAACGGTTGTGCCGTGGTGTTGTCTCTCAAGGGGACGTGAAGAGACACGTTGACATGACGATCGTGATCGAACACCGTTCTCCGGCTGCCGACACGTCTCGCTTGCGTCGGAGACTCTCACCCTCGCTTAACAGGGTAACGACTGCCAAGTTGCAGGACAAGGACGTCGATTCGCCCTCTTCCTTCCGCTTCTCTGGTCGCTTTCCCAAGAGCGGGTCGCTGCCGCGGGTCCAGCTTCGCTCCGCCAGCCAACCGGCGAGCTTTCGACAGGATTCCCATCTTGCCGGCAAGAGCGCACCTTACCTCCCTCCCCCACCTCGGTGTGGTCTTGCCGACTCCGCCTGCTCGATGTGCTGGATGAATTCCGCAAACGCGGCTTGTTGGCGGACCCGCGCGTCGACTTGAGCGGCCCGTTGGAGCACGGGCATCAGCGACCTATTTCCGAGTTATCGTCGCGGCGCCCAGGCTGTTGACGGCCGATGCGGACTCCTGAAGCGCAGTGGAGGGCCCCTCGGTCGACCGGCGAGACGATGGGCTGCGGTGTGGCAAGCGCTGTGGCAGACAGTAGGAGGCAACGGGCCGGCGGGCAATACGTTCGGGCCGCGGGACCGAGCCGTTTCGTGCCCCAAACTTGTGACTCTCCAGTCCCCGCGATACAATGGCGATGGAGGGTCGTCGCAACGGAATTCCAAGCCCTGCTTAGTGTTAGGTCCGTGCCCGTGTTGGACTTCCAACGAGGTCCCAAGCCCCGGAACTACCTGGCGCGCCGCGAGCAGTCGCGTTTGCTGATGTTCGTCCTGATGCTGGGGCTCGTGCTGATCCTGATGCTCGAGGCCCGCAAGCCCAGGCACTACCGCTGGCTGCTGGCCGAAAGCGAGCGCGGAGCGGACGGGTCGGCCAGTCCGGGCCGGTCGTCCGAAGACCGCCGCGTCGACCCCCGGGTCTTCTCCCAGCCGGAGGACGATTTCCCCGGCGCGTTCCTCTCCCCCGGGCCCGGGGTGCGCAACGAGCCTGCGCCGTCGCGGTATTTCCCCGGAGTCGACCCAAGTCACCTGGACTCGATCGGCGACAACAAGCCGCTCGGCGTCTCGGAGTGGGACGCGTGGCTCCACGTCTTCGACGTGCTCGAGCGGAACGACGAGGCCTCCCTCCGGAGCGCCGCGACCACGGGGGTGGGCTACGTGCAGCTTTTCGAGCAGTCGAAGGAGTACCGCGGCGAACTGGTGACGACCAGGGGCGTCATCCGTCGCGCGCACCCGGCCAAGACGCCCCGAAACGAGTATGGCCTGACCGACTACTACCAGACGTGGCTCTGGCCGGACGACCATCCCGACGACCCGATGGTCGTGTGGTGTCTCCACTTGCCCGACGGTTTCCCCATCGGCATGGAGGCGGCGGAGCCGGCGGAGGTCACCGGTTTCTACTTCAAGCTCTGGGCGTACAAGGCGGCCGATGGGACCGTTCGCCGGGCGCCGATGTTGCTGGCGCGAACCATCCATTGGCACCAGAGGCCCGAGGTGGCCCAAGCGCCGCCCGTGGGTCGCTCGTCCTCGATGCTGATGATTGTCGGGGCGGCCGCGTTCGCCGTCCTGGCCACCGCCTACGTCTACTATCGGACCCGCCGGGCCGCGCGGGCCCGTGCGAAAACGCTCCCGGACGAGGAGGCGCTGCGGGATGCCGATACCGCGCCCGACGTCGCAGCCACCCTCCAGCAGTTGGCCGAGTCGCAGGAGACATCGAAGCAGTCGGCTGAGTCCGGCGAGGCGTCGGGCCGGTAGGCTCTCGGCCGGCTGAATCGGATTTTTGTGATCTTAAGGACCGACCGAAGAACGCGTAGGGTGATACTATGGAAGCGGAGGCCGAGCCGAACTAGCTTGGTCCTTGAACACGTGGTAAACCGGGGGTTTGTACGAGTCTCAAACCAGCGATTTCCACAAAAGGAGCCAAGCCATGAAGTATGTCGGCGTCG
>DATKZH010000559.1:0-5362 GCA_035528065.1 Thermoguttaceae bacterium
CCAACCGTGCTTCCTGCACTGCTGGGCAAGCCAGCAGTGGCACCCGACCTGCAAAGTCGAGATGGACAGACCACTGCGGCAGGCCGCAGCGAAGAGCACGGTCGGCCGCTTGGCCTGGATTTGCCACCTTCGGGCGGTGCCTCAGAGCGAAGTGCCTGGCGCGGGCACGCGTCGCCAGGCTGCTCAACTTGCAGGATTCCCGCCCGATCACGTCGATGCGACGGCATCGCCAAGCGTGGTCACGACCCGCCGGATCTGCTCATCGGATAGTTCGGGAAAGATGGGCAAGCTGAGGCATCGCTGAGCCACCTGCTCGGAGTTGGGCAGCGACCCGGGGCCGTACCCCCGGTGGGCGTGGACCTTCTGCAAGTGCAAGGGGACCGGGTAGTAGATCGCGCTAGCGATTCCCTCCTCCTTGAGCCGCTGGCTTACCGCGTCGCGGTCGTCGAGCTGCACGGTGAACTGGTGATAGACGGCTTCGAGCACCGGCTCCCCCTCGGAAGCGCTCTCTCCCCACCGGACGACCGGCCCCTGATCCGTCAGTTCGTGCGGCGGCGTGATCTCGGGGACTTCGGCCAGAAGCTCGTTGTAGCGATAGGCTCGCGTCCGGCGCAGCTCGTTCCACTGCGAGAGATGGGGAAGCTTGACCCGGAGGATCGCCGCCTGCAACTCGTCGAGGCGGCTGTTGAGTCCCAGCTCGTCGTGGTAGTACTTGACCCGTCCGCCGTGGCGTCGCAGCATCTCCACGCGCTCGGCCAACTCCTCGTTGTTGGTGACGACCATCCCTCCGTCGCCAAAGCCGCCCAGGTTCTTGCTGGGAAAGAAGCTCAGGCAGCCCGCGTCGCCGAAGGAGCCTGCTTTGCGCCCCTTGTAGGTGGAGCCGAGTGCCTGGGCCACGTCTTCCACGACGTGCAGGCCGTGTCGCCGCGCGGTCTCCATGATGGGATCCATGTCGCACGGCTGGCCGTATAGATGGACCGGCAGGATGGCCTTGGTCTTGGCCGTGATGGCGGCCTCGATCTTGCCCGGATCGAGGTTGAAAGTGAGCGGATCGACGTCGACGAACACCGGGGTCGCCCCGACGATCCCGATCGCCTCGGTCGTGGCCACGAACGTGAACGGCGTGGTGATCACCTCGTCGCCGGGGCCGATCCCGAGCGCCCGCAAGGCGAGGTGGAGGGCGTCGGTGCCGCTGGCCACGCCGACGCCGTGCCGGCAGTCGCAGAACTCGGCCACGTCGTGCTCGAGTGCCTTGACGTTGGGGCCGAGGATGTATCGGGTCTCGGCCGCCACCTGTTGCATGGCGGCATCGATTTCCGCTTTGAGGCTTTCGTAGGACTGCTTCAGATCGCAAAGGGGAATCATGGCGTGGTGGCTCTCAGGCAGCGGGTCGTTCTCTGGAGGAGTGGGGTTCGTTGACTGCTTCCAGGGCGTCGATTCTCTCAATGGCCGTCCTCGTCAGTTGACGGTATCGGCGACCGCACTCGGCACAGGTGGCACGGGACAATCGGAACGTCAGGATCCGGCCACACTCACACGCCCAACCCTTGTGCCGGGCAGGGTTTCCGTACACGACGGCATACGGGGGCACGTCCTTGGTCACCACCGAGCCGGCGCCCACCAACGCGTGCTCGCCGATCGTGTTGCCGCAGACGATCGTGACGTTCGCCCCGATGCTGGCGCCGCGCCGCACCAGGGTGGGAAGGCAGTCCTCGGGGCGGTTGCGGGGGAAGGCGCTGCGCGGCGTGTGCACGTTGGTGAAGACCATCGAAGGCCCACAGAAAACGTCGTCCTCCAACGTCACGCCCTGGTAGACCGAAACGTTGTTCTGGATCTTCACGTTGTTGCCGATCACCACCCGGGGACCGATCACCACGTTCTGGCCGATCCGGCAATCCTCCCCGATGCGGACGTTCGCCAGCACGTGGCAGAAGTGCCAGACGGTCGTCCCGGCGCCGATGTCGACGTCATGGTCGACGTAGGACGATTCGTGGACGAAGTATTCAGGCGGCTTCGACATGGATGGATTCTCTCCGAGAAGGCGCCCCGGGCGCGCTAGGCCGCTTTGGAGGCGAACGCGAACAGCCCCGCGTCATCCGCCGAGAGGCGCCGCGCGCCGTGCAGCTCGCGTTCGACCTGCTCCAGAACGCGGACGACACGCAAGCCGTCCCGGCCGTCGCTGCGGGGCGTGGCGTCGTGGCGAATGCAGTCGATGAAGTGTTGGGTCTCAAGGTCCAGCGGCGGTTGATTGACGATGTGCGGTATGTGGATGTCGCCGTGCCGCACACCGATCGTCTGGATCTCCGAGGTGCCGCTGAGCGTCAGGCTTGCCCCTTTGTCGAACACCCGAATTTTCTCCGACGGATGCATGTCGTCGAAGACCAGCATCTTCTTCGAGCCCACGACGACCATCTTGCGTTCCTTGTGGGGATCGAGCCACGAGACGTGGATCTGCGCGATCCGTCCGTCGGGGAAGTGCAGACTGGCGAAAACGACGTCCTCGATTCCCCTCTGCAAGAAGCACGCACCGCTGGCCGTGACGCGATCCGGCTCCTCGTCGAACAGATACAGGATGACCGAGATGTCGTGGGCGGCCAGCGACCAGAAGGCGTTTTCGTTTTGTCGCACGACCCCCAGGTTGAGACGCTGACAGTAGACGTAGTAAATCTCCCCCAACCGGCCGCTCTCAATCTGGTCCTTCATCAGGGCGACCGCAGGGTGGTATTCCAGCAAATGGCCGACCATCAGCTTCAGCCCCCGTCGTTCGGCCGTATCGATCAGGTCCTCGGCGTGCCGGCCGGTCAGCGTAATCGGCTTCTCCACGTACACGTGCTTGCCCGCCGAGAGGGCCGACATGGCCATTTCGTAGTGGTAAGGGGCGGGAGTGACCAGGGCCACCGCGTCGACACGAGGATCACGGAGGACCGCGCGGTAGTCCCGGGTAGCGGTCGCTTGCGGGTGAAGCGAGTGGTGCTGCTCCAACAGACGGGCGTTCGTATCGCATAGATACGCGAGATGGCAGTGGGAAGCGCCCGCAAAGCTGCGGAGCACGTTCTGGCCCCAGTAACCAAGCCCCACAACCGCCAACTCAATCGCAGTATCGCTCACGCGGACTTCCTTTCCCGGCTCCCGGCGACACCTCGGCGACGCCGCATGCTGCGGCGGTCGAGAGAAACCGCAACTTCCTCTGGTTAAAGCACTTATGTGGCCCGAGATCGATTCGGCGGGCCGCCGGCGGATCGTACTCGACGGGTTGTCGGGCTGCAAGGCCAGAATCATTGCCTCCTCAACTCCCTCAACTTCGGGCGCAGGAACGGGTTTGCAGTGATCGCGGGCATTGGTTAGGCTTCTGCGTCGGATTGTGGTTGGTTCGGTGGTCTGAAATCCAGGGAGGGATGGAAGATGGCGACGAGGGAGCCTTCGCGGAAGAAGATCGAGGAGATCAGAGAAATTGCGCGGGGGTGAGGAAGACTATTGGCTCGCGAGGCCTATCCGGACGGTCCGGGGCTGGATGTGAGCCTGGCCGAGATGGAGGAGATTGCTGTTACCGCTAGCAGGGGGGGCGAGGGGGCCGTGGAAACCATGACCGGGGACCAAGCCGAACCGTTCGGCGAAGAGAGGCCCTGCCCCCCATCCAGTAAGCCCTGCCCCACATCCAGTAAGCTGTACAAGCTGGAGAAGAGGCGGCGACGGACGGCCGTACGGGGGGGGGGCGAAGCCGCAAACGCCCGACGAAGCTGCGTGCAATTGGACACAACAGGAGCGGGACACGCGCTACAACGCCTGGGGGGACAGGGCTCACGCCTTTCTCTCGCCGTTCTCCCAGATCGGCTCGTTTCCTTTGAACAGCCCGCCCGTGACTCCGATTGGCCAGCAGGCGCCGCAGTTGGTGCACACCCAGGCCAGCGAATAGCAGAGTGTGTTCGTGCCCCCCGTCTGAACCCAAACGTTTGATTCCCGAGACAGCGATTCAGAGCAAAGAGGGCACACTGGTTTGTCAGGCATCGCAGTCTGCTCCTTTCCGGTGATTCGGGCCAGGACGGCCACAGGGAAACGGACCGGTCTCATGCGATCCGCAACGTCGGTTGGACGCCGTTGACGATCGGCAGATCGTGCTCGCCCTTGAACATTCGCGTCAAGTGCTCGGCCATCCGCTTGGGGCTGTTGCGGAAGGCGTCGGCGGTGCTGCCTGCCAGGTGGGGCGTGATGGTCACGTTGTCGAGCTCGACGAGCGGGTGGTCCGGCGGCAGCGGCTCGGTGTCGAACACATCGAGGGCCGCGCCCATGATCCGCCGCTCGGAAAGAGCCCGAACCAGCGCCGCCTCGTCGATCAGGCCGCTTCGCGCCGTATTGACCAGCACGGCGCTCGGCTTCATCAGGGCAAGCTCCTTCTCGCCGATCAGGTGGTGCGTCTCGTCGGTGAGCCGGGCGTGGATGGAGACGACGTCTGACTCCCGCAGGAGCGTCTCCAAATCAACCAGCGTGGCCGGCGAGGGATCGCCCTCGACAAATGGGTCGTACGCCAGGATCCGGCTCCCGAAGGCGTCCAGATACCCGGCAACGAGCCGACCCACGGCCCCGTAGCCGATCAGGCCGACCGTCTTTTCGTACAGCTCGGGAATCGCGTCACTGTTGGGGAAGGTCCGCCGCCAGTCGCCGCCTCTGAGACAGGCGTGCGACCGGGCGATGTTGCGGATTTCGCTGAGGATCATCCCCATGGCGCATTCGGCCACTGCCCGGGCGTTGCGGCCCGGCGTATTCAGGATCGTGATGCCGCGGTCGGTCGCCGTCCGGACGTCGACGTTCTCCGTGCCGCCTCGCAGCACGCCGATCACTCGCAGGTTGGCCGCCGCCTCGAGGAAGCTGCGGCCGATCGGTGTGAACTGCACGACCAGGAAGTGGAACGCGCCCAGGTCGCGGGTGACCTCGGCCGGCAGCGAGACCGCCTCCGGTCCGTCTTTCTCGATGGCCAGGTTCGCCTCCTGCAAATCGACGAGCGTCGCGTGCTCCCAGCGGCGAACCTCCACGTCGATCCCCAGCGGCCCCAGCGCGGCAAGGCCCTGCTCCATGAAGCGTGAGGGGATGTACGTGTCGCTGATGGCCAAGAGCTTCATTCGGCGGCTCCACATCGCAGGACGATTAACGCTTGCCTCAAGGATCGGCCGAAAAACAGCTTCCCGACTTCCGTAGCAGGCACACGCCGTGTGGGCTGCTAAAACGTACGGAAAACAGAGCCGTGAATCCGCGGGAAGCGTGGGCCATTTCTGTTCCCCTAACCGCGAAGCGGTTTTACAACACAGCCCAGGGTTGCGAAGCTACCCTGGGTTGGCGGGCACCGAGTGCCCCCCAACCCCAACGGGGT
>DATKZH010000560.1:0-40706 GCA_035528065.1 Thermoguttaceae bacterium
GCGAAGAGCAAACAAGTACTGCTTGCAGGCTTCTTCACTGGAGAAGCGTTGTTCCAGTTCCAAGAGTGTGCGGGGATAATCTTCGGTCACAATCCCACACACTACAGGTTGTAGCAGGTTGAGTCAAGTCAATACCCATAAGCTGGAATGACTCGGTCCTGGTTTCCTCGCCGCTTGCGGCTTCGCCCCCCGGATTCCCCCGGAATCGCCCAAGAAGAGAGGACTCCCCTTGACCGCAGGCCGGAAATTGACCCGGCCCGGCGGCCGTGTCATACTATGGCCAAACGGCTCGACACCCGCCAACCACCCCCCGACTCACCATCCCTTGGGAGAGACCTCCGATGAAGCACGACGTCACGCGACGCGATTTTCTGGCGGCTTCGGCCGCGCTCAGTGCAGGCATGATGGCCGGCCGACTTGATGCGGCCCCGTTCAAAACTACCCTGCACAAGGCCCTGATCGGCGCCCCGAACGAGGAGACGCTTGCCGGCTGGAAGGCCGGCGGATTCGAGGGCATGGAGTCGAACAAGTGGGACGTCACCCCCGCCGAGGCGACCGAAGCCCGCAAGATCGCCGAGAAGCTCGGCATGCGAATCCACGCGGTGCTGCGTGGCTGGACCAATTTCAACAGTCCGGACCAAGGCCAAGTGGCCAAGGACATCGAGAGCGTCGAGACGGCCCTGAAGGCCGCCCAGGGCTATGGTGCCGACGCCGTGCTTCTGGTGCCCTGCAAGACTGGCGGCATGCCCATGCCGGAGCCGTGGGACTTCGACATCGAGTGCGACGAGAAGACCTGCCACGTGAGCCGCGTGGTCAAGGGCGACAACGCCCCCTACAAGGAATACATCGAGGCGCAGAACTACGCCACCGATTCTTCGCGCAAGGCGGTCGAGAAGCTGATCCCCGTGGCCGAGAAGACCGGCGTAGTGATCGCGTTGGAGAACGTTTGGAACAACCTCTGGGTGAAGCCGAAGTTCTTCGCCGGCTTCGTGGCGTCGTTCCAGAGCCCTTGGGTTCAGGCCTACTACGACATCGGCAACCACTGCAAGTACGCGATGCCGGAGCAATGGATCCGGGCGCTGGGCAAGCTGATCGTGAAGGTGCACGTGAAGGATTTCGTCGTCGACCGGGGCAAGCCGCGCGGCGGCGACTTCGTCGACATCCGCGACGGCGACGTGGACTGGCCGCTCGTGCGACGCGAGCTGGACGAGATCGGCTACGACGGCTGGATGACGATCGAGGGGAGCGGCAAGCTGTCGGTCGAGGAGCGCAGCAAGCGCCTCGACTTGATCATCGCCGGCAAGTAGGGTCCGCATCGCGGGGTGCGCGGGTCTGCCGACCCCGCACACAGACACGGCGGCGGCGCGGTCAGGAGAGCCGCGCCGAGCGCGGCCTGATCGTCGCCGGGAAATAGGGTTCATGCATAGGTGTCTGTACTACCTTGAAGGAGTTGAAGATGCAATTGCGCTGGATTGAAAAGGTTCTGGTTGCCGCCGCGGTTCTTCTGGCCCTTTCGGTGACGGGCCGGGCGGGCGAGCCGTCGAAGGTGATTCGCGTTGGCATCATCGGCACGACCACCTCCCACGTGCCTGCCTTCACCAATGCGATCAACGACCCGAACGCCGAGGGCGTTCTGGCCGAGGCGGAGGTCGTGGCCGGATTCATGGGCGGGGTCGAGGACAACCCCTCGAGTTGGGACCGCCGTGAGAAGTACGCGGACTTCCTCAAGGAGAAGGGCTGCACGATCTACGAGACGATCGAAGAGATGCTCGAGCACGTCGACGCGGTGCTCCTGGAAGAGGTCGACGGCCGGCCCCACCTCCGATGGGCCAAGCCGGTGATCGAGGCCCGCAAACCGCTGTTCATCGACAAGCCCATGGCCGCTTCGCTGGCCGACGTGCTCGAGATCTTCCGCCTGGCCAAAGAGCACAACACCCCCTGTTTCTCCAGCTCGTCGGCGCGGTTTGGCTCCGGATTCCAGGCGGCCCGTCGCGGTGAGCCTTTTGGCGAGGTGGCGAAGTGCACGGCCTGGAGCCCCATGAGCACCGAGCCGCACCATCCGGATCTCTTCTGGTACGGGGTCCACGGCGTGGAAATCCTGTTCACGATTATGGGCCCGGGGTGCGAGACGGTGACCCGCGTGGAGGAGAACAAGGTCGTCGGCACGTGGAAGGGCGGCCGCGAGGGAACGTTCATCGGCCAGAAGGGCTACGGCGCGGACGTGGAAGGGTCGAAGAGCAGCGGCTCGGCGGGCAGCTACGAGGGCTACAAGCCGCTGGTGGTCGAGATCTGCAAGTTCTTCAAGAGCGGAAAGCCCCCGGTCGCCGAGGAGGAAACGCTGGAGATCTTCACGTTCATGGAAGCCGCCGACGAGAGCAAGCGTCAAGGCGGCGCCGCGGTGAGCATGGCCGACGTGCTGGAAAAAGCACGCCAGGCCAACGCCGCCCGAAAGTAAGCACCGGCCGATCAACGACTGTCGTATGTTCAATGTAGTCGTCACGCTCCGCGTGATGACATGACGTCACGGCGGAGCGTGACGACTACCATTCCCGCGACACTTATTTCTCGAACGATCCTAACCCGCGCCAAGCCGCTTGCGACTTCGCCGCGTAACATCCGACCCGAGTACGACCTCTAATGGAGGACTTCCCCATGCGTCTCCACTCGCTTCTTGTGTGCGTCCTCGGGACGCTCGTGTTGCTCGTGTACGGCGTGTCGCTCCAAGCCGCCGAGCCGAAGTTGCCGCTAAAGGCCGGGATCATCGGGCTGGACGCCCACGCCCGGGTCTGGGCGAAGATCCTCAACGATCCGCAAGCCCCCGGCGAACTGGCCGACATGGTCGTCGCGGCAGGCTATCCCGGCGGCAGCCCCGACATCCCTCAGAGCATGGAGTTGCTGGAGCAGGGCATCGCGACCTTCCGCGAAATGAACATCGAGCTCGTCGATTCGATCGACGCCCTTTTGGCGAAGGTCGACGTGGTGATGATCCTCAGCATCGACGGCCGGACTCACCTGGAGCAGGCCAAGCCGGTCTTCGCCGCCGGCAAGACCGTCTACATCGACAAGCCCATCGCCGGCTCGCTGGTCGACGCGATCAAGATCTTCCAACTCGCCAAGGAGCACAACGTCCCCTGCTTCTCGAGCTCCTCGCTCCGGTTCGCCCCGGACACGATCGGGATGAAGACCAATCCTGCCATCGGGGAGATCCGCGGCTGCGACCAGTACAGCCCCTGCTCGCTGGAAGAGCACCATCCCGACTTCTTCTGGTACGGGATCCACGGGGTCGAGCCGCTCTATACCGTGATGGGGTTGGGCTGCAAGACGGTCACCCGGGTGCACGCCGAAGGGCAAGACGTCATCGTCGGCGTTTGGGAGGGCGGCCGAATCGGGTCCGTGCGCGGCATCCGCGACAGCCAACGCGGCTATGGCTCCACGGTCTTCGGCACCAAGGCGATCCTTCCCGCCGGCGGGTTCGGCGGCTACGAGCCCCTGTTGGTCGAGATCGTCAAGTTCTTCAAGACCGGCAAGCCGCCCGTAAGCGCCGAGGAAACCCTGGAGATCTTCGCCTTCATGGAAGCGGCCGACGAGAGCAAGCGGCAGGGCGGCTGCCCGGTGTCGATCGAAAGCGTAATGCAGAAAGCGCGTGAAGCGGCCGCGGCGAAGTGACCACAGGCGTATCGTTCCCGCGCTTTGCGTGTGAACGCACTAATGCGGCGCTTCGCGTCGCCCCGAGCCGCAGGAAAACGACGCAAAGCGTCGCGCAACTCGGTTCCCGCGCGGAAGCGTGGGGACCAGGAGACTACGCACCTCCAAAGCAGGGAGCCGTGGATCATGTCCTGCGAGAAAGCAGTCTTCGCGTTCGTCGTCGCTGCGCTGTCAGGCGCGGGCCCATTCGCCGTGGCGGCCGACGCTGACGCCCGGCCCGAGCGCGCAATCCGGCGCTCGGACGTCGTGTTTTTCATCGACGACCCCGCGATGTACGAGCCGTACGGCTGCACCGTGGTGGGGTGGGGCGGCGCCGCCAAGCCCGAGCGCGTCGAGGGGGCGCACGAGAAGGGGGTTCGCCTGTACGCCACCGCCATCGCCTTCCGGACGGCCTTCCACCGCGTGATGGACTTCAGCGACGACTACCTCGACGCCGCGTGCCGAGACTACGCAGGCGAGCCGTTCGCGGTCCCCTGGCTGTGGGACCACAAGTACAAGGACCAGCCGGTCTGGTGGGGATGCACCAACAGCCCCCTCTACCACGAGTTCCTCGAAGATTGGCTGGCCAAGTCGATGGGCGCGGGACCCGACGGCCTGCACATCGACGACTACAGCGGCACCGCCGGCGCGGTCACCTGGCTCTCCGCCGGATTCTGCCGTCACTGCACGGCGGGCTTTCGCGAGTACGTGGCGAAGAACGTGTCCCCGGAAAAGCTGGCCGAGCTGGGCATCACCGATCTCTCGGCGTTCGACTACCGCCAGTTCCTCGTCGACCGGGGCGTCTCGCCGGACGACTACAAGCGCCGGCGATCCTCGCTGCCGCTGGCCGACGAGTTCCTGGACTACCAGGTCCGCGCCAACACCGAGTACGTCCGAGCATTCCACAAGCTCGCCGGCGAGCTTCGCGGCAAGCCGGTCGCGCTCAGCGTCAACTCCGGGCTGGGCAGTCCGACAAGCCTGGCGATCGCCCCATACGTGAGCTACTTCTGCTGCGAGGTGGGGCAGAACGCCGAGTCCCGCGCCACGCCCAAACACCCCATTTACGTCTTCAAGCTCGCCGACGGCCTGGATCGGCCGCTGGCCGTGATGGGGAGCGGCCAGGACCACGCTTTCATCATGGAGCACAATCTGCCCGGGCTGGTCCGCACGTGGATCGCGACGGCCTACGCCTTCGGCCACGCCTTCGTGGCGCCGCACCGCCTGTGGTGCTACACGCAGGAGAAGGGCACCCACTGGTACTCAGGCCCGACGGAGGAGTACGCCTGGCTGTACCAGTTCGTGCGCGGTAGCGCCCGGCTGTTCGACCGGTATGAGGCGATCGCGCCGGTAGCGGTCGTCTACGACAACGCCGCCCGACGCCAGGGCAAAGGCAACATCGAGCCGATCTGCGTCGAGCTGGCCGAGAAAAACGTCCCCTTCACCGTGGTCGTCGCCGGGGACGACTGGCTCGACTACCGGCTCGACGCGGAGCGACTGGCCTGGTTCAAGGCGGTCATCGTCCCGAAAGACCTGGCCATGGATGAGCCGCAACGGAAGCTGGTCGAAGCCGTCGAAGCCGACGGCCGGCTCGTTGTCTGGCCTGACCAAGAGCGGCTGGCGAAGCTCGTGCCGCCGCCGGTGATTGTCGCAGGCACGGACCACGTCGGCGTCGTGCCGCGGGCGATCCCGGGCGACGAGACCGCACCGGTGGTCGTCCATCTGCTGAACCGCCAGTACGACGGCGAGAAGGACGCGATGGTGCCCCAGAAGGATTTCACGCTTCGGCTGGCGCTCGACCTAATGGGCGGCCGCAAGCTCAACAAGGCCGTGCTGCACGCACCGAAGCAAGAGCCGCAAACGATCGACGTGACGTTGGCCGCCGACGCCTTGACGCTCACCGTGCCGAAGCTGGACCTCTGGGCGATACTCGAAATCGGCGACTGACGCAAACGCTTTACTCGCCGACGCCGCGAAGCCATAATCGGGGTCGGTCGCCACGGTGGCTGGAAGAAAGGCACAACGATGCGCATGATCGTCCCCTTGTTGTTTTGCCTGGGTCTGAGCGGTGCCGAAGCGGCAACGGCAGGCGATGTGACGCTTCGCGTGTGGGACCTTGACGGGTCGGCCGCTCGGGTAGGCGCGCCGGTGTTCGTCGAAATCGACGCAAGGGACCTGTTCGGCAAGGAGGAACCTCCGCCGAATCTGTACCTTCTCGAAATCGACGGCGCGCCGGACGCCGGCACTCCGCTCGTTTCCGTCCAGTTCGAGCCGCACGTACCAGGGGTACGGCCCGCCCGGCTGTGGTGGCTGATGCCGGAAGGGCAGGCCGGCGAGCGCCGATTTGGGCTTTCCGCCGGGCGGGAAGGCCCGGGGCCCGGCTTGGGCAACCACTATGACTGGGATCGACGGCAAGTCAACGTACTCGAAGGCTCGACGCGCGTGCTTCGCTACAACCATGGGTCCGTCCCCGTTCCCGAGGGGACGCATCCTCATTTCGCGGCGGGCGAAAGCTACGAGCGAGGCGACTACATCCATCCTCTTTACGGACCGCATGGCGAGGAATTGACCGAGGACTACCCCAAAGACCATCCGCACCATCGCGGCGTCTGGTGGTCGTGGCCGGTCACCCGGTGGAAAGACCGGGTCGCCGACATCTGGGCGGTCGTCGGCGTCTGGTCGCGGCCCGCCGATGTCCCCTGCCGATGGACCGTCGGTCGGGTCTGCGCCACGGTGGAGGCGGACAACGTGTGGAAGTTCGGGAAGCAGGAGTACCCGATCGTCCGGGAGAGAGTGCTGATCCGGGCGTTCCCCGAACGCGATGGCTGCCGCTTCCTGGACGTGGAGGTGCAGCTTACCGCCCTGGCCGACGACGTGGCCATCGGCGGGCGGCCCAAGGCCGGCTACGGCGGCTTCTCACTGCGTGCCGCGCCGTGTGAGGACCGCAAGATCACGCTCCATCTCGACCCCGAGGGCTCCGACCCGCGCCGTTCGTGGATCGACTACTCGGGCCTCTTTACCGGCGGCCAGGGCAAATCGGGCGTGGCGATCTTCGAGCACGTCACCAATCCCGACTATCCGAATCCCTTGCACGAGTATCCCGGCTGCAACTGCGTGATGCCCGCCTATCCGGAGATGCGCGAGGTCGTGCTCTCGAAAGACGAGCCGCTGGTGCTCAAGCACCGGCTGTGGGTTCATCCAGGCGGCCCTGACCAGAGCAAGCTGGCCGACGTCTGGACGGCCTATGCGAAACCACCCAAGGTGACCATTGAAAAGCAATGATTCTCGCAAACCTTCCGAGGAGGCAATCGAGATGTCCGAGTCGAACGAGCTTTCCCGACGCGGTTTCATCGGCAAGACGGCCACCGCCGGGGCGGTCGGCCTATCGGCCCCGTACTTCGTTTCCACCAGCGCCCTGGGCCAACAGGGCAGCCCGGGAGCCAACGACAAGATCCACGTCGGGCTGATCGGCTGCGGCGGGATGGGCCGCGGGAACCTGCGGAACTGTGCGAAACATGACGACGTCGCGGTGACCGCCGTGTGCGACGTGCAACAGGCACGTCTCGACGCGACCGTCAAGGAGTACGAGGGGGCGCCCAAGCCCTACCGCGACTACCGCGAGCTTCTGGCCGCCAAGGACGTCGACGCCGTAATCATCGGCACGCCGCCGCATTGGCACTGTCTGAACGCGATCCACGCCTGCGAGGCGGGCAAGGACATCTACCTCCAGAAGCCGATGACGCTTCACCTGGCGGAAAGCCTGGCCGTGATGGGCGCCGTCAAGAAGCACAACCGTATCAGCCAGATCGGCACCCAGATCCACGCCGGCGAGAACTACCGCCGTGTAGTGGAGTACGTCCGCTCCGAAAACCTGGGCCACGTCAGCGTGGTCCGTACCTTCAACGTGATGAACCAGGGGCCGGAAGGCGTGGGCAAGGACCCCGGCACGCCCGTGCCGGAGGGCGTGGATTGGGAGATGTGGATCGGGCCCGGCCCGATGCGCCCGTTCAACCGCATCCTGGCCGCCAGCAGCTACAACCACTGCTCGTTCATGGACTACAGCGGCGGCTGGCTCCCCGGCATGGCACCGCACATCATCGACCTCCCCATCTGGGCGTTCGATTTGGACTACCCGACGAATATCAGTTGCTCGGGCGGGCGGTTCGTGATCGACGACGACGGCGACGCGCCCGACGTCCAGGAGATCCTCTGGCAGTACCCCGAGATGACGATGACGTGGATGGGCATGCTGGCCAACAGCTACGGGTTCGACCTGCACGGCGAGCCGGTCCCCAAGCGGCGCTTGGGGATCTACCTCCACGGCGTCAACGGGACGATGTACTGCAACTACGGGATGTACAAGATCGTGCCGGAAGGGAAGCGGATGGAAGGGATGGAGCCGCCGGAAAAGTCGATCCCGCCCTCGCCGGGCCACGAGCGGGAATGGCTCGATTGCCTCAAATCTCGCCAGCAGCCGAGTTGCAGCGTATTCTACCACACGAAGATCGACGTGCCGCTGGTGTTGGCCAACCTGTCGCTCAAGCTGGGCCGCTCGATCCGCTTCGATCCGGCCATGCGGGCGATCGTCGGCGACGCGGAGGCCGCTCGGCTCTCCGTGCCTGAGTATCGCGATCCGTGGGAGTTTCCCAAGGAGTACTTGCCGGCGTAGGCCGCCGCTTGCGCGTTCGCCTTGGCATAGAACGAAAACCGATTCCCCGGGGACAGTTTTTTTCAGGAGTTCTTTTCCATGTCCGACACGAGCAAGCTCTCCCGACGCAATTTCCTCGAGAAGACCGCGGCAGTCGGCACGGCAGGCGTGGCGGCCCCCTACTTCGTCCCGGCCGGTGCCCTGGGACTTGCCGACAAGCCCGCCGCCAACGACCGGTTGGGGATCGCCCTGATTGGCTGCGGCGGCATGGGCTCGGCCAACTTGAAGAACTGCGCGGAGTATGACGACGTCGCCGTGACCGGGATCTGCGACGTCTGGAAAGAGCGCCGCGATGCCCTGGTCGAGAAGTACAAGCCGAGCGCCAAGCCGTACCACGATTACCGGGAGATGCTGGGGCAGGACGACGTCGACGGCGTGATCGTCGCCGCGCCCGGGCACTGGCACGCCCTCCAGACGATCCACGCTTGCGAGGCGGGCAAGGACGTCTACGTGCAGAAGCCGATGACCCTTCACCTGGCCGAAAGCCTCGCGGTGAAGCGGGCCGCCGAGAAGCACAAGACGATCACGCAGGTGGGCACCCAGGTCCACTCCCGCGACAACTACCGCCGCGTGGTGGAGCAGGTCCGTTCCGGCAACCTGGGCAAGATCAGCGTCGTACGCACGTTCGTCTGCTACAACCAGGGCCCGGAGGGGATCGGCACGGAACCCGACGGCGATCCGCCCGAAGGGCTCGATTGGGACCTTTGGCAGGGGCCGGCCCGCGCGCGGCGCTGCAATCCGCTGGCAATTGCCGGCGCGTATCCGCACGCATCGTTCATGGACTACGGCGGCGGGATGACGCCCGGCATGGCCCCGCACATCGTCGACCTGCCCTACTGGGCACTCGATTTGGACTACCCCACGTGCACGAGCAGCTCCGGTGGACGCTTCGTCATCCAGGATTCCGGCGACGCTCCCGATTCGCACGAGATCCTCTGGCAGTTCCCCAACATGACGATGACCTGGATGATGTCGCTGGTCAGCAGCTACAGCTTCGATCTTCGCGGCAAGAGCGCGCTGGGGATCTACTTCCACGGCGTCAACGGGACGCTGTATGCCAACTACGGGCTGTACGAGATCGTGCCCGAGGGCGACCGCATGAAGGACGCGAAGGCGCCGGAAGAATCGATTCCTCCCTCGCCGGGCCAGGAGCGGGAATGGCTCGACTCGATCAAGAGCCGCCAGCAGCCGAGCTGCAACGTGTTCTATCACAACAAGCTGAACGCGGCGATCTGCCTGGGCACGCTCGCGTGGAAGCTCGGCCGCTCGGTCCGTTTCGATCCGGCGACGGAACGCGTCGTCGGCGACGACGAGGCCGCCCGGCTGGCGGTGCCGGAGTATCGCCGGCCGTGGGTGTTCCCGAAGGAGTATCTCGAGGCATGACAGGGGCCGCTTGCGGCTTCGCCCAGCAACGGAGGACGCAGCCATGCAGCGGGCGATCCTGATCCGCTCATTGATCCTCTCGCTTCTCGTCCTTTCGACGGCATGCGGCCCGCGCTTGCACGCCGCGGAACCCCAGGGGACCGAATCGGCCGGCAGTCCGGGCCTGGAGCAGGTGATCGTCGTCTTCAAGACGCACTTCGACATCGGCTACACCGGGCTGGCCAGCGAGGTCGTCGAGCGATACCGGACGTCGATGATCGACAAGGCCCTGGACGTCTGCGACGCTTCTCGCGACCTTCCTCGGGAGAATCAGTTCGTCTGGACGATCCCCGGCTGGCCGATGGCGCAAATTCTCTGGCCGGATCAGACGCCCGAGCGCCGCGAGCGAATCGAGCGGGCGATCCGCGACGGCCGGCTCGTGTGGCACGCGCTGCCGGGCACGACGCACACCGAATCGCTCGACCTGGAGGACTTCGTGCGCGGCATGGGGTTCTCCTCGGAGCTTTCCCGGCAGTTCGGCACGCCCTTGGCGCGGGACGCGAAGATGACCGACGTGCCGTCGCACACGTGGATCGTGCCCACGGTGCTTCGCCACGCGGGCGTCGACTTCCTCCACATCGGCTGCAACTCGGCGAGCGGCTCGCCGGACGTGCCCCGGCTCTTCTGGTGGGAAGGGCCCGACGGGTCGCGCCTTCTGACCATGTACGAGGCGAGCGGCTACGGCAGCGGGCTGAAGCCGCCGGACGACTGGCCGCACAAGACCTGGCTCGCCCTGATCCACACGGGCGACAACCAGGGCCCGCCGCCGCCCGACCAGGTGCAGAAGCTCCTGGCGCAAGCCGAGCGGGAACTGCCGGGCGTGAAGGTCCGCATGGGTCGTCTCTCCGACTTCGCCGACGCGATTCTGGCCGAGAAGCCCGACCTGCCGGTCATCCGCGCCGACATGCCCGATACGTGGATCCATGGGATCATGTCGATGCCCTCGGAGACCCAGATCGCCAGGAACATCCGACCGGACATCGGCACGCTCGATGCACTGAACACGTTGCTCGATGCGTGGGGCGTCGAGGTGACTTCCGTCAAGCAGAAGCTCGCCGGGGCGTACGAGGGGAGCTTGATGTACGGCGAGCACACCTGGGGCTACTCGATGAGCCCATTCGGGTATCACTATGGCGACGAGTGGGCGAAGCTGCGCGAGAAGGGGCACTACGCCCGGCTGGAGCAGTCGTGGGCCGAGCATGGCGCGCATGTCCGCAAGGCCCGCGAAATCGTCGCGCCTGCGTTGGAGGGGAACGTCAAGGCGTTGGCCCGGGCCGTGAACGTCGACGGCCGGCGGATCGTGGTCTTCAACCCACTCCCTTGGGCTCGGGATCAGGTGGCGACCGTTGAGTTGCCGGGAGAAAACGTCCGGGGACTGAAGGACGCGGCGACCGGACGGCCCATCGACGCAAAGGTGACTTCGGGCGTCCACGCTCGCAGCGGCGCCGGGCCGGCGAGCTCCGCCCCGGCAGGCAAGCCGTGCGATCGACTCGTCTTCGTGGCGCGGAACGTGCCGCCGCTGGGATATCGGACCTACGTCCCGACGGGCTCTTCCCCCCGAACGCTGGAGGGCGTCAACGCCGATCGCGACACGATCGAGAACAAGTACTTCCGCGTGCGAGTCGATCCGCAACGCGGGGTGGTGACCTCGCTGGTCGACAAGCAGTCCGGCCGGGAGCTGGTCGACGCTTCGTCCCGGTATGGCCTCGGGCAATACCTTTATGAGCGCTTCGATGCAGACAACATCAAGTCGTATTTCGATACGTACTTGAAGTACATCCCCGGCTGGTCTCCCCACTTTGCACGAGGCAACCTCCCTCCTGCCGACAAAGCCCCTTACTCGAGTGCCTCGCCCAAGAGTTTCCAGCCGAGCGATTCTGTCGAACGCCGCGATCTTGGTGACTCTCTGCGTGTGCTGGTCTCGGCAACGGCCGGTGTTCGCGCCCAAGGCGGCGAGGACGTGCCTCACGGGATCGAGCTTGCCGTGAGGCTCTACGTCGACCAGCCGTACGTGGATCTCGATTGGACCGTGCTGGACAAGAGGCCCGACCAGTGGCCCGAGGCTGGCTGGCTGTGTCTGCCGTTTCGGACCGACGATCCCACGTTTCGCCTCGGCCGGCTCGGCTCGGTGGTGGACCCTGCCCAGGACGCGCGTCGCGGGGCCAACTTCGACGTGTTCTGCTTAAGCACGGGCATGACGATCACCGGGCCGGACGGCAAGGGGGTAGGGCTGTGCCCCCTCGATTCGCCGCTGGTGAGCATCGGGCAGCCCGGCCTCTATCGGTATTCCAAGGAGTTCGGATCGCGGGATCCGGTGGTGTTCGTGAACCTGTTCAACAACGTGTGGGGCACCAACTTCCAGCAGTGGACCGAGGGCGCGTGGCAATCGCGGATTCGTATCTGGGCGGTCGACGGGACGGGAATCGAAGCCGACCTGATCACGCCTTCATGGGAGGCGCGGTCGCCGTGCAAGGCCGCGTTCTTCGACGGCCCGGCCGGCACGCTGCCGCCGTCGCAATCGGGAATCGAACTTTCGCGCAAAGGCGTGCTGGTGACCGCCTTCGGCCCCAATCCGGACGGCGACGGCATGTTGCTCCGGCTCTGGGAACAGGCGGGCGAGGACGGGCCCTGCCGCGTCCGGCTGCCTGGCGGGATGAGCGTCTCGCAGGCTCAGCCATGCGATCTGCGAGGCCGACCACAGGGCGATCCAATCCCGGTCCGCGAGGGACAGATCGAGGTCCCACTCCGGCATTTCGCGCCAGCCAGCCTCATCCTGGACACCAAGCATTGACCGCGAACCCTTGAACGATCGACCGTGTTTTGGAGTGCGGCGACTTGTCGCCGCTTTCGAGACGTGTTGCGAGGACGAGCATGGACTTGAAGCTGAAGGACAAGGTGGCCCTGGTCACCGGCGGTTCGCGGGGGCTGGGCAGGGCGATCTCGCTCGGGCTGGCCGCCGAGGGGGCCAAGGTCGCCGTCAACTACCGAACGCATGGCGACGAGGCGGAGGCCGTTGTCGCCGAAATCCGACGTGACTACGGCGTCGAGGCGGTGGCCGTCGTGGGGGATGTCGCCGACGAGGGCGAGGTCCAGAGGATGTTCCGCCTCACCGAGGAGACGTTCTCCCGAGTCGACGTCCTGGTGAACAACGCCGCCGTCTGCCCTACCTGCCGCGTTGAGGATCTCTCCGAAGAGGAGTGGACCCGCACGCTCCAGGTCAACCTTACCGGCACGTTCTTGGCATGCCGGGAGATGGTGCGGCGACTTCTGGCCGCGGGCCGCCCGGGCCGGATCGTCAACGTCTCGTCCACGGCGGCCTTCCTCGGCTCCACCACCGGTCACGCCCCCTACGACGCCAGCAAAGGCGGGGTGATCGCATTTACCATCTCCCTCGCCCGGGAGGTCGCGCCGCGCGGAATCGCCGTCAACGCCGTGGCCCCGGGCATGATGTACACCGACATGACCGCCGAGACGCTCAAGGCAAACGAGGAAAAGTACCTGGACCGCATCCCGCTGAGACGCATCGCCGACCCGGTCGAGGTGGCCGACGTGGTCGTGTTCCTCGCCTCGCAGGCGGCGAGTTACATGACCGGGGCGACGGTGAACGTCAGCGGCGGATTGCTCATGCGGTAAAGGCGGATCACAGGACATTCGCCAACCGTTCGCCGACGTGCCCTTGGGGAGGAGGTTCCCGTGGAGCAACACAAAGTGGCCTTCGAATCGTTGCCGTGGTCTTCCCCGGCAGCCGGCGTACGGTTCAAAGCGCATCGCCAGGGTGAAAGGCAACTGCGTCTGGTCGAGTTCACCGACGAATTCGTGGAACCCGATTGGTGCCTCAAGGGGCACGTCGGCTACGTCCTGGAAGGACAGTTGGAGATCGATTTCGACGGGAATAGGATCGCGTTCAACCCCGGCGACGGGATCTTCATTCCGCCGGGTGAGGAACACAAGCACATGGCCAAAGCGCTTACCGGCGTGGTGAGAATGATCTTGGTCGAGGACGTGTAGGGACGTTCGAGATCTCCTTCCGCCGCGCCGCCGGCTGGGAGGGGCGATGAAAAGGGGGAACCGATGGACTATCTGATGGGCATCGACCTGGGCTCCACGAGCCTCAAGGCCGTGATCTACGATCGGGACGGCAGCGCCGTTGCCGGCGGGAGTCGACCGACCGAACGCTTTCATCCCCATCCCGAGCATCCGGAATGGACCGTCTGGGAGCCGGAGCAGATCTGGGGCGGCACGGCGGCGGCGATCCGGGATGCCCTGGCGGCGTTGGACGACCCCCGGCAGGTCAAGGCCGTGGCGGTCACGGGCATGGGCATGGACGGGGTGCCCATCGACGAGGAGGGGAAGTGGCTTTATCCCTTCATCAGTTGGCACGACCCGCGCACCGGCCCGCAGCTCGAATGGTGGGAAAAAAACATCGGGGCCGAGAAGGTTTTCTCGATCGGCGGCAATCCGCTCTGGCCGATCAACAGCGCCCTGCGGATCCTCTGGGTCGCCGAAAACGAACCCCAGATTCTCGCTCGCACCGACAAGTGGCTCTTGATCGAAGACTTCCTGAACTTCATGCTTTGCGGGCGCAGGGCGACCGACTACAGCATGGCTTCCTGCACGCTCTTGTTCGACCAGCGGAAGCTCGACTGGTCGGACGAGATGCTCGAAGCGTCGGGCATCGACCGCCGGCTGATGTGCGACGCGCACCCGAGCGGCACGGTCCTGGGCGAGGTGACCGCCCGTGCTTCCGACGCAACCGGCCTCGCTCCAGGCACGCCCGTGGTGCTCGGCGGGCACGACCATTTGTGCGGCGCCCTGCCGGTGGGGGCCTTTCGCCCAGGCGTGGTCCTCGACGTGACCGGAACGTGGGAGATCGTCCAGATTGTCACCGGCGAGCCGGTCCTGACGCCTGAGCTTCAGAAGATGGGCGTGACCGTGCAGGCGCACGTCGCCCGGGGCAAGTACGCCACCTGGGGCTCCAACGTCGCCGGCGAGATGCTCGAGTGGTTCCGCAAGCAGTTCGGCTTCAACGCCGCGCAGAAGGCGGAGCAAGAGGGTGGTTCGGATTGGGATCGCCTGATGGCCGCGGCGGGCGCCTCGCCGCCGGGATCGCACGGCGTCATGTTTCTTCCGCACATGTCGGGTGCAAGCTGCCCGGTCGTCGATCCCAACAGCCGGGGGGCCTTCGTGGGACTGGGGAATTTGGCCACGCACGGCGACATGCTCCGGGCGATCATCGAAGGGCTCGACTACCAGTTCCTCGACATCGTCACGGCCATGGAATCGGGCCTGGGCGTTAAGCTGGAGAAGTTCGTCGCCGTGGGCGGCGCTATCCGGAACGAGCTGTGGATGCAGAACAAGGCCGACGTGGTCGGCCGGCCGATCGAGGTCCCTGAAATCGAGGAGGCGACGCCCCTGGGCGCCGCCATCCTGGCGGGGATCGGCATCGGCCTCTACCGAGACGAGCAAGACGCCTTCGAGCACGTCTACCGTCCGGGCAGGACGTACGAGCCCGACCCCAAGCTGTCGGCCCGCTACGCCGAGTGGTTCCAGATCTACAGGGAACTGTACCCGGCGCTGCGACGCATCAGCCATGGGCGCCACGGCCAGTTGGGTTGATCGCAGGTTCACGCCCGGCGGCCGCGACCGTCAGCGCCCGCTTGGCCACCTCCTGGCCGCGGACGTCGGCAAAGTCCTCTTCGTAGCCCGCGAGCTGGCGGAAGAGGTCGTCCAACCGCGAGGGCTCCGGCTCGATCTCGATCTGGCCGGCCAGGAACCCCACGGCCTGGGCCAGGCTGGCCACCGGGATCACCTCGACGCCTTCCACCACCGCGGCCTCGGCGGCGCTCCCGGTGGGCACGAGCATCCCGCGAAGCCCCTCCTGCCGGGCGGCGGCGATGGCCATCGACAGCGCCCCCTTGGTCGGCCGGGTGCCGCCGTCCAGGGCCAGCTCGCCGACCACGGCGTACCGGTCGAACAGATCCGACCGAAGCTGCCCGCTCCCGGCCAGAATGCCCAGGGTGATCGGCAGGTCGAACGAGGCGGCCTGTTTGGGCAGCTCGGCCGGGGCCAGGTTGATCACCACCCGGCTCCGCGGCCGCTGGAACCCCGAGTTGACGATCGCCCTCTCCACCCGGTGCGTGCTCTCCTTGACCGCCGCCTCGGGGAGCCCCACCAGCACGGTCTTGGGCAGCCCACTGGGCGCAACATCGACCTCCACCTCGACCGGCAGGGCCTCGATGCCCAGGAGCGAGAACGTATTGAGTTTCGCCAGCATGCGCCCGCCCGACTTCCGCCCCTCCCCAGAAGGGCTAGGATCGAGACCCCCAGCAAGCAGACCCACATCGCCCGCATTGTGGCCTTATCGAGATGGGCATGCAAGCCCCCCAAGAGGTGGCGGCTGGCTGGGAGATGAGGAGCACCGCGCGAACGGCGTTAGTGACAAAGTGCGCTCTGACCCCGATGACTCTGACCCCGATGACCTCCCGATGACCTCGCCCCGATGACCTCGACGCCCTTCTTCGTCAGGGCCTCGGCAATCTCGGACGGTCCAGCGTCGGGGTGCGCCGCCTTGTACTGGCGGATAGCCTCGGCCTTGCTGGTGCCGTTGCCGTTGGAACGGGTGCGGGTTGTGGTGTTGCGCTTCGCCATGATACATCTCCTCACATTGGGGTTGAAACGAAAAACGGGTTGTCAAAGAGCACGGACAATCAACGTTGTCCGTTGGCAGCTTCGAGTCCGTTCACCCCAACGGGAAGCAGCAAAATGGGCGGATCGGCGATTTTGTCGGAGAAATTCGATTTTGGGGGAGATGCCCTGCCCGACTTAGCGGGGAGCGATGGGCTGATGTGCTCCCGACTCGGCGGGGGAGACGCCCGTATTTGGCCCGTGTGGACGGGGTTGGGGGAGGGATGGTTTGGGTGGGGGATCGGACGGGAGATGGATAGGCGGGGGCGTGGGGCGACGTGGTGGAAGGGTGGTGGGGAGGGGCCGGATGGGTGCGTTCCAAACGCTATGGCTTGAGTGGCAATGGACTTGTGCCGCTTGGGGGATTGCAGACGCCTACGGCGCAAGGAGATAATTGCAGAAGCCACAACTGGTGCAGCTAGACGGTCAGAAAAGGAGCGGCCTCATGGCCACCCCAAGTGAGGTATTCCGAGACAACTTACGCCGACTGGCCGCAGTCTTCGGCCTCGATGCCGGGGGGCTCACTGCTGTTCTCGGCTGGCGACGTGAAGATAAGAAGTGGCTGAGTCGAGTGTGGCACTCTGGCCTAGCCCGAAACGACTATCGAAGTAGTGGCCGACTGTATTATTTGGCGAAGCTGTTCGGGCTGGAGGCTACCGACCTGTGGGTTCCTGATGTACAACCGAATCCAGAGAAACTACCCAAGAGCATGAAGGACCGTTGGGCGAACCGCTCAGACTGACCGTGTTCGCCTTAATTCATTGAAGACTCGCTTCCGAATGGCAGCTTAGTCTCGGGCATCGCCGTCCGCCGTGCTGACGCCTGTATTCGGTCAGAGGGGCCCTTGACTGTCAGGGCTGACTCTGGCTTAATTATGGATGAAGGTCCGTAGTCCCCGGCTGTGACAATCTTCAAAGGGGAGCGAGCCGGGCATCAAGCACCATACTACGCAGAAATCGAGGAAGAGGGACTGTGGCGAAGCGAGGCGAGCACGGTGGCGAATCTCGGAGCGTAGTAGATCTCTTCTGCGGGGCTGGTGGGCTCTCGCTCGGTCTGGCGCAGAGCGGACTGAAACCGATTCACGCCTTGGACCATTTCCCCGCTGCGGTCACAACGTATTCTGCCAATATTGGTGACCACGCCCTGTGCGAAGAGATCAGCGAAGCCACTGAGCTTCCGTCCGCCACAGTCTACGTCGGCGGCCCTCCTTGCCAAGGATTCTCCTCGGCTGGAATGCGGCGACAAGGCGATGCCCGAAACAGTCTTGTGAGGGTATTTGCGAAGTTGATCGCTGTTCACCGGCCACAGGCGTTTGTCTTCGAGAATGTCGAGGGTTTCCTGACTACCGAAGGTGGTCGGCGAGTCCTTGATCTGCTCGATCCGTTGGTGGAGGCCGGATACCAGATTCACTTACGTAAGGTGAACGCTGCGAATTTCGGTGTTCCTCAGCATAGAAAGAGAATCCTCGCAATCGGCGGTCTTGGCTGGGCACCGACGTTTCCCAAGCCTACGCACTTCGCATACGGAGCACCGGGTGCTTCGCTCGTCGGGCACGATCTTCCACCGACGCCAACACTAATTGAGTGCATCGGAAGCCTTCCGATTCCGAGCGAGGCGGAAGACGATTCTCCAATCCCTGACCATTTCGCTCCTGCAATGTCTGAGATTGATCTGGAGAGAGCTTCTCTGCTGAAACCCGGACAGAGAATGCGTGATCTTCCCGAGTCTCTCTGGCATCCCAGCTACACAAGGAGGGCGAATCGTCGGGTCATGGACGGAACGCCAACTGAACGTCGTGGCGGTGCCCCCTCCGGTGTTCGCCGACTGCGACCCGACGAACCTTCAAAGGCGATCACGGCGGCAGCGAGAAACGAGTTCGTTCACCCGGTCCATCCCCGCACCCTGACGCTGAGGGAGTGTGCAAGGCTGCAAACATTTCCTGATGACTTCATCTTCGTCGGTACAGCGAGTGAGCGTTCGATCTTGATCGGAAATGCCGTGCCGCCGCTGTTGGCTTACAATGTTGGTTTGGCCCTGTTGTCAGGTCTCCGACACAGGGAATGCGAGGCGACCGGTGGCAAGCTATTGAGTTTCGTTCCGACTGCCTCAAACGGAATGAGCCCAGCACTGCGCAAAACCACGGATACGGTTAAGAGGCGTTTTGGGCTCGTCGAGCCAGTAGTACAGAGGATGCTATGGTCCTGACTCAGGCGCATAGAAGCCTTGTCGAAAAGACTCGCTCGGTTGGCACTGCAAAAGAGGCCGAGCCTCTTTCCGATGGCGACTGCCGATACTTGCTCAGTGTAATCGCTCAAGACTTAGGGATACTCGACAAGTTACCAGAACTTGGGGAACAGCCGATCCCAAAGTTCTTCGCCATTGACTTGAAAAGGCGACCGAATCCACCGAACTGGGATTTCTGGGAGTTGTTCGAGCGGCTACTTGCAGAAGATGCAAATGCTGATACCTTCTTCTCGTGCCTTGGCACGCTGTACAAGGCCCGACTCAAGTATGCGAACATCTTGAATCAACAACCGCTCCCAACGATGGACCAAGTAGGGCCTCGTGGTCTCCTGCAATATGGCTCCCTCCCGGCATCAGCACTCACGGGACTGCTACTTTGGCGGAAATGGGTTTTCGACATTGACAATCGAGCCGGACAGGAGACGGGCTATCTGTTCGAGCCAATCATTGCATTTTCAATCGGCGGAACGCCCGTGGGTAGCAAGAAAAGTCCTGTCCGTCGCACCGACAATCCGTCGAAGGGCCGCCAAGTAGATTGTATTCGAGATAAACGAGCTTACGAGTTCAAGGTTCGAGTGACGATTGCGGCATCAGGCCAAGGCCGGTGGAGTGAAGAGCTTGATTTTCCGGTTGACTGCAAGAGCAGCAATTTTACTCCAGTCCTCGTCATTCTCGATCCAACACCGAACCCGAAAATGACAGAATTGTCGAACGCCTTTACGAACGCTGGTGGAGAGGTGTACATCGGCGACGATGCTTGGAAGCATCTTGACGACGAGGCCGGGCCGACTATGGCACGGTTTCTGGAGAAGTATGTCAGAGCACCGATCACGGACTTACTTTCTCACGTCCCGGAAGTCTTGCCAGAAATGTCCCTTCGTATGACAGAAGACTCAATAACGATTGCAGTCGGTGGTGATGAGCTTCGCATCGACCGATCCTAACGAACGGTCTTATGTGCCGTTGGCGGCGAGATGATGCCGAGTAGGTCAATTCGTTCTAGGGCACCGGCTGCATCCTCTGCGGCTGTCCGACGAGTGATGCAGGCAAACGTAGGAAGGGAACCAGCACCGGAAATTGCCCTGCGAAGTAACCTACACTCCCGTGGTCTCCACTTCCGCAAGTCATGTCGTCCAGAAGCCGAGATTCGCTGCACGGCGGATATCGTTTTCAGATGCAAACGGGTGTGCGTTTTCGTGGATGGCTGTTACTGGCATGGTTGCCCACTTCACTTCACGCCACCAAAGACAAATCGTGCTTGGTGGGTCGAGAAGATTCAGGCAAACGTTGACCGAGATCTGCGGCAGACGCAACTACTCGAAGCCCTCGGGTGGACAGTCGTTCGGATATGGGAACACGAGATCAAGGAAGATGTGGATGCAGCGGCACAACGAGTGTGTCAAGCATTGCTGTGAGGCAAAGCCGCAGTTCCCAAGCACACCACCCCCACCCGCACCCAGATGCGCTGTAAAATCATTCTAGCCGTGAGGGCACGGATCGTTTCCATCGCATAGAATGGTGGCCGTTTGTCATCGGGGTCAGATCGCACTTTGTCATTAGTCGAGCCGCGTGGCGAGCTGTTCGGCGGTTTGCCGGAGGTGGTCATTGGCATCGACGCGGCGGACGGCATTGTGGACTCCGCCGTGACTGCCGTACCCCAACGCCGCGCTGACCTCTCGGGCCGGATGACGGAAGTGACGCCGTGCGAGGTAGGCCGCCACGGCGCGGGCTGCGTCGTCGAACCGTCGTCCCGGCTGCCATCGACTTGGGGGCGCGCGGCAGAGCGCACTTCGTCATTGAGCGGGTTCGGTGATCGCTGGTCTAACGACAAAGGGCCCGCTGCCCCCGGTCGCGACGCCAATCCCGCCTGATTGTTGACGTAGTCTCTACGCGTGAGTTCCCGTGCGGCTGCTACTCCGTCAGCCGCGGGTCGAGGTGGTCGTGCCAGCGGGTCCAGTCGGCGCTCAGGGTTAGGTTGAACGTGGCGGTGCCGAAGGCTTCTTGGTCGGTGGGGAGGATCACGAGCGGCTCGCCGGAGGGGCCGACCAGGAGGCTGGTGCCGTAGGCGTTCTCGGCCACCGCGTTCGAGCAGGCCACCCACATGCGGTTCGCCTGGGCGTAGGCCGCCGAGTAGTTGATCCGGTTGCTGTGGCCGGGGTCGGGGCTTCCCGTGGCGGCGTTACACCAGAGGAGCACTTCGGCCCCGTCGAGTCGCATCCGCCGAATGCTCTCGGGGAACTCCCCGTCGAAGCAGTTCGAGATGCCGAGCGTGGCGTAGCGCGTTTTGAACACGGCCGAACGCTCCGCCGGGTCGGGCTCGACGAATGATTCGAGGTCGTAAGGCCCGGGAGAGAGCGGGTTTTTGCGGCGCGTCCCGAGCCAGCGCCCGTCGGCGTCGATCAGGCCGATTGCATTGTAGTGCGATTGCCCCGCCCTTTCGCAGAACCCGAAGGCGAGGACCATCGCGGCTTCCCGCGCGGCGGCCCGGAGCTTGTTCACGTCGTCGCTCTGGTGCGGATCGTCGGCCAGCGCGTGGTTGGCTTCTCGGGCTTCGGCGGGCGTGCCGGCAACGGCGGTGAAATAGCCGGGCAGGCACATCTCGGGAAAGGCGAGGACCTGCACTTTCTGGCGGGCCATTGCGGAGACGGCGTCGAGCATCCGGGCGAGGTTGGCCTGCTTGCCCTGCGTCCCGCCGCAGTGGTTTCGCATCTGATAGACGGCCACCGTCACGGGTCGGGCGTCGGCGCGGCGGAGTGATTGCTCGATCCGCTCGTGCTCCCGGCGGCTTCGGCGGAGCACCAGCTCGGCGTGCTGCGGAAAGATTTCGCGGAAGGTGGCGATGGGGGCCGGCGCTGCGGAGGCCGGCGCTGCGGGGGCCGGCGCGCCGAGGGCACCGATGCCCGCTCCCACGGCGGCTTGACGGAGAAAACGCCTTCTCGACGTTGGCTCGGATTGCACGGGAGTGTCTCCCCAAAAGGTGACCGTTGCCTTGGCAATAGCCTACGTCGAGCGGACGAGGCCAGCAAGAGTTCCCCGGGACCCTCGGGGGGCGGACCTGCGGGCGGGCATGGGGTCAGGGGCCCAGGTTCCCCGGTTTCGCTGACGCGAGTCTCCGCTGGAGCGCCCGCTCGGCCTGGACAAGCTCGTCGAAGGTCATCGGACGGTGATGGACGCCGTCCGAGGGCTGCTGAGCGGCGGGCTCGAGCGTTCCGGCGACGAGTCCGCGCACGGCCTTGAGGAACACCTCGGGCTTCGCCGCGTCCACTCGCTGGCGAAGACGGATCAGGTTGTCGCCCGGCTGCGGCGCGACTTCCTGGAACAGCAGGACCGGACCGGTGTCTATTCCCCGGTCGACGAAGTGGGCGGTCAAGCCCACGGGGTCGTTCTCCAAGACGGACCACGGCAGCGCGTCCAATGACCGGTGCTCCGGAAGCTTCGCGCAATGCGCGTTGATGATTCGCGTCGTCGCCATCGACAACAACGGTTCCTTGACGAGCCAGGCGGAAGACGCCAGAAGGACGTAAGAGATCTCGTTCTTCTCCAGGAGGTCCCTCGTTTCCGGCGACGAATGCTTCTGGACCACGCAAGCCGGGATTCCCATGGCTCTCGCCCGCCGCAATACATTCGGACGCACCAGGTCCCGGCACGCCGACGGAAGTCCGTCAAAAGCGACTCTTGCAGCCAGCCGCATCCTCTCCTTGAGACTGCTTCGCCGCAGCAGGTACCGGCGAAACTGCTCGTGGGCTGCTTGAAACTGCCGTTCGGTTGCCGAACGCTTCTTGCGGACCCCGACCTCGACCACCAACAACGAGACGTCCATCCCGTTGGCGCGGAAGTGCGCCGCCGTCTTCACGGCCGTCCCGCCGGTCTTGCGGCAGAAGATCGCGATTTTTACCATCCGTTCCTCTCCGGTCTCCGAGACGTCCGCGTCATCGCCCGGACGTCAGCCCGGTGACGTCATCTCCCGGTCAATCCCATCGCATTCTCATAGTAGATCCGTTGGTACGTCCTCTTCGAGAGTCCCAGCGAGTCGAGGTACTCCTTCTGGCCAAGGCGGAAGTTGTCGGTCCCAAACAGGATCTTTTCCTCGAATCTGGGGAGGAATCGCTTCGTGAACGGGCGGTCCCGCGTGATCGCATTGAATCCGCTCGTTCCGGAAACGTCGGCATACAGGTTGTCGTGCTCCACGAGGAGTCTGCACGTGATGCCTTCCCGGCCGACTTCGCCCTTGGGATACTGCGCCCCCGGCTGCACGTCTTCCGAGATCCCCGCCCAGAAAAGGGGGCCGTGGCCGACGAAACGCACTTCGGGATAGGCTTCGAGGCGTCGCTCGAGCCCGTCGAAATCCAACAGGTAGCCCGGGAACCATCGCCGAAGGCGTTCTCGCCTCGCTCCAAGCGGAGGGCACGCCTTCGCGGCACGCTCCGCCACGGCTCGCGGAATCCCGTGGAGCCGCTCGGTGCTGAGCAGCCGGGCGAAGAGCCGGTCCGCGGCCGAGCCGGAATCCGACGCGTAGCATGCCCTGTGATTCTCCATGTGGAAAGCCAGCGGGACGTTCAGTTCGCCGACGCAGCGGAGAAGCCCATCCAACTTCTCGGAATCCCAGTTCAGTGAGACCTTGAGCTCGCCGCAGCCGCGAACGCCTTGGCGCTGCCAATGCCGCAGTCGCTCCGGAGCATCCGGACGCGAGGGGTCCGGCGCGTACATCGGCAGGATCCTGTCCGGGCATTTCTGGTACGCCTCAAACACGTCTTCGATCGAAAGATGGAGGTAGTCCTGCGGCACGGCCGGATCGACCTCCTCCCAGGTCAGGAGCCAGCACGCGTCGATCCCGTTTCGGTCCAGGTACTCCACGATGCGATCGGCGGAAAACCCGCGGAATCCAACGTGCATGTGGGAGTCGATGATCATCCGGCGGCTCAGGGGCAACGTGATATCCGGCCACACGGGCGTCCGGCAAGACGCATGCCGGCGGCCCCCGCCCGAGCTGCTTGCCGAGCAATCCCCGAGGTGCCACGCGCCGGACGGACGCCCGGTGTTTAGGCAATCCGGCAGCTTCGGTCAAGGTGATTTGGAGGGGACGGCCCTCGAACGCTACCCAACGGAGGTAGTCCGGCCGGCGTGCTCTGGCTTGCAGGTGGAGGAGCATCTGTTGCGATTCAAAATGGAGAAGCTGCGCAACGCGGGTTACTTGCTCCGCTGATCAAACGCGTTCTGCTCCCAGACTGCCATGTCGCACCGCTTGTACGCCCTCGCTCCCAGGCTCTGCCGGTTCTGCCTGGAAACGAGAGCAGAGCGTGGAATGAGCCGCGTGAAACCGCGTACAATGTAAGACGGTAGCGAGGGAAGGGCCGGGCGACGATGCCGCACCACTTGTATACCGTCGAAGCGGTCTGGACGATCGAGAGCCGTGGGCTCGTTCTGGAGGGCTTCAGGGCAGAGCAATACCCACTCTTCCGCGTCGGCGGTCACGTTGATCTGAATCGCCCCGACGGCACCGTGCTCCGTGCGGAGATCGTGGGCGTCGAGTACCCGCCCTCGGTCAAATGCGTTGGACAACGGCCTGAAGACCCTCGGTACGGCGTACTGGTTTCCCGAGAGCTCAACAAGGACGATGTCCCCATCGGCACGGAGGTCTGGTCCGTCGACGAACCTGAGACACCGGCCGGACCCGGTCGAGCGAGCATGCCAGCCACTAGCTCGCCGCGGGGAATGCGCCGCCGCCTACTTCGGTTTGTGAAGGCTCTCGTCGAGCTCGTGCGTCGTCGTGATCGGGCTTAGCGACTCGGCGATGTTCCGCCCTCGGCCGAAGTAGGCCGAGCCGGTGGGCGCGAGCCAGCGGACCGCGTTGGCGATCACCCGGCGGACGTTCGGGTCGCCGTAGATGGGGAACGTTTCGTGGCCCGGGCGGAAGTAGAAGATCTTGCCCTTGCCGCGACGGAAGGTGCAGCCGGAGCGGAAGACCTCGCCGCCCTCGAACCAACTGATGAGGATCACCTCGTCGGGCGCGGGCACGTCGAAGAACTCGCCGTACATCTCCGTGTGCTCCAGTTCGAAGCACTCGCCGGCTAGCCCCTCGACGATCGGGTGCGACGGGTCCACGATCCACAGCCGCTCCCGCTCGCCCGCCTCGCGCCATCGGAGCATGCAGCTCGTGCCCAGAAGCCGCTTGAAGATCTTCGAGGCATGGGCGGAGTGCATCACCAGGAGGCCCATGCCGCCGAGCACCCGGGCATGCACGCGCTCGACCACCTCGTCGGCGACGCGGTCGTGCGCCGCGTGGCCCCACCAGGTGAGCACGTCGGTCTCGGCCAGCACGTCGTCCGTCAGCCCGTGCTCCGGCTCATCGAGCGTGGCCGTGCGGACCTGGACCGCCGAGCCGAGATCCTCGGCGAGCCTCGCGGCGATCGCGGCGTGAATGCCGTCGGGGTAGACCTGGGCGACGGCCTCGCTCGTCTTCTCGTGGACAAACTCGTTCCACACGGTGACGCGAATCGGTTCGGCACCCATCGGTATTCTCGCAAGGGGGATCAGGACGCCCGCTTCGCCGACGGTTCTACCATGGTCGTCCCGTCGCTGCAAGTGCAAGGCGGGGCCCCATCCGTTGTCCCATTGCCCCGCACTTCCCCGATGAGTTGTCCCGCTTGGCATGCGATCTGCAATTTTGCAGTGGGCGTAACCGGTCTTGCAGCCTTTCCGAGCATCTGCCCTGCAATTTTCGCGAATTTCTCTCCTCGCCGGTCAGTCGGGTGCACGGCGGTCGGCAGCTTGAGCGAGGGACGGTGAGGCGGTCGCCGCCGGGGTGCTTGCATTCTTGTCGCGACGCAACTTGCGGCAATGTCCACCTTTCCACACCGGGCCAATTCTTTCGATACTTACGAAAAATGCTCTCGACGTAAGTCGAGTCGCACTCGACTTGCGTCAATGGGGTTTTTCCTAAGTCCCGCCACGAGCCATCGCGCCATTTCGCCGTCAGGTCCGTAGGCGGTTCTCGGTGGCCTGGGACGTCGATTATGCCCGCGTGGCCGACGAGGCCACGAGGCCCACCATGCGCGGTTTGAAGATCGCTCGCGCCGACCTCCGCCGGCAACTCCACGAAGCCGAGGCCCGCGTCAGGCGGCTGTTCGCAAAACGGAAGACGATCCCCAAGCGAATCCCGGCCAGCGATCTGGAAACCCTCAAGACGGAGAAGAAGCTCATCGTCGATGCGATCAAGATCGCCGCCTATCAGGCCGAGACGGAGTTGCTCCGGCTGCTCCACGATCACTACCCCCGGGCAGGCGACGAGGGCCGCACCCTCCTGCACGCCGCCTTCCAATCCCCCGGGCGTCTGGAAGTGATCGACGGCGATCTCCACGTCCCCCTCGCCGCCCAGTCCTCCCCCCACCGCACCGCCGCCCAGACCGGCCTCTGCCAACAACTCGACGCCACCCCAACCCCCTTCCCCGGCACCAATCTCCGCCTGCGGTTGACCGTAGAGCCCCCAGAACCCATCATTTCGTGAGGGGCCTATGTCAGGAGGTCTGAATGTACGCCCGATCGTACCAAACCGACCGGGCAAAGGAGCCACCACCTCCTAAGGATCGCAGAAACAATAAGTGGGGCACGATTCCATCGTGCCAGGCACGTTGGAAACGTGCCCCACGGCCATATCGCGAGAGTTGTTTCTTGCGCGATCCTAATCAACTTTCAACTGAGCCAGGGACATCATGAAATGGGCGGTCTTCCTGATCCACTCTGAAGTCTCGGCAGGAGGCTGCTGAAGGAGGGACCAGCACGGCCACAGGCGTACTCTACCACAATGATGGACGCTCTGCCGAGGCTCTGCAACCATCACCCGTTCCGGGAGGTCGATTCATGTCCAAGTCGAGTCGTCGAGATGTCTTGAAGTTGTCCGCGATGTTCACCACCAGCGCGGCCGCGTTGGGCGCCCCGGCCATCGCTTCGTCGCACGAGAGCCCGGGCGATCGGATTCGGGTGGGGGTGATCGGCATGCACCGCGGTCTGGCCCACGCCCAGAGTCTGGTGGCCATGGCCAAGGACAACGAGAACGTGGAAGTGGCCGCCGTGTGCGACTGCGACCTGAAGGCCGCCAACTGGTCGGCCGACGTCATCGAGAAGTCGTACGGGAAGAGGCCGCCGGTGATCCAGGACCTGAGACGACTGCTCGACGACAAGTCGATCGACGCGGTGAGCATCGCCACGCCGGACCACTGGCACGCGCCGGCCACGATCTGGGCCTGTCAGGCCGAGAAGGACGTGTTTGTCGAGAAGCCGGTTGCGCACACGATCGCGGAGGGCCGCAAGATGGTCCAGGCCGCCCGAAAGTACAACCGCATGGTCCAGGCCGGCACGCAATGCCGCTCCAGCCCGAACATTATCGAGGGCGTGAAGAAGGCCCGGGAGGGGATCATCGGCGACATCTACATGGCCCGGGCGATCTCCTACAAGGTCCACGGCAACCTGGGTCGGCACAAGCCGTCCCCGCCGCCGAAAGACCTGGACTGGGACCTGTTTCTGGGCCCGGCGCCCGACCAGGAGTACAGCAGCTTCCGGAAAACGCGCTGGTATTGGCTCCGCGATTTTTGCAGCGGCGACATGGCCAACCAGCCCGTCCACCAACTGGACGTCATTCGCTGGGCCATGAAGCTGGACACCCATCCGGTGAAGGTCCAGTCGATGGGCGGTCTGCTGGTGCACGAGGACGACCGCGAGTGGCCCGACAACCAGACCTTCGCCTGCCAGTTCGAAGACGGCCGCATGATCACGGTCGAGCATCGCAACTGGTGGACGCCCAGCGAGGCGGGCTTCCGCGACGAGTGGCCGTTCAGCGCCAGTCCGGATACCTGCGTCGGCGCGATCCTCCTGGGCAAGGAGGGCTACATGGTGTTTCCCAGCTACACGAGCTACTACACCTTTCTGGGGCCGAAACGAGAGCCGGGCCCCTTTGCCGTCTCGCCGCAGCACGTCAAGAACTGGCACGCCATGGACCACGTTCACCATCCGAACTGGATTGAGGCCATCCGCCGGCGCGACCACGGTGTGTTGACTGCCGACGTCGCCGAAGGCCATCATTCCACGTCGATCGCCCTGTTGGGCAACATCTCCTACCTCACGGAACGTACCCTGCGGTTCGATCCGACGACCGAGCGTTTCGTGGACGACCCCGAAGCCGACGCGTACCTGACGAAGCGGTACCGCGAGCCGTTCGTCGTGCCGGAGGAGGTGTGACGAGCGGGGCGATTCCGCGTACGTCCGCAATCGAGCCGCCTGGCGAGCCGGTGCCGGGGCGGAAGCGGCACCCGTCGGACCCATGTGCGTTGCCTCCCCGGACCAACACGGCTTTGCATTTCGTCCCGGTGTTGGGGTAGAATGCGAATGGACAATGGGCTCCTGTCTCCGAGAAGACGCCGCTTGCCAATCCGGCCCTTTTTTCGGGCACGTGGTGCGGTGGAACGGCCGCTGAGGCACCGGCTTCGATGAACGACGAACACGTCGCCGCCGTGCTCCTTGCTGCAATCGCCGGCTCCTTATGCGCACTCGTCAGTCCTGCACGTGCCAGCCTGTCCGGGCCGCCTCCGTCGTTCGTCGTCCCGGCGCGCGACGGAAAGCACATGCTCGTTATGCTCTCTCCCGTACCTGTCGTTGAAGACGAGGGAAACGTCTGCACGTTGCCGAACGGGGAGCAAGTGAAACTTCGGGAGACGTTCCCTTCCAGCGGGCTTTATGAAGTCGGTTCCACCGTGCCCGTCTGGACGGTGGGTTGGTACGGGGAAGAGGGACTCGTGCGCTTGTCTGAGCACGGCCGATACATGGTCCGCATCAATCGGTTTGGAGGCGGGGGGTACGGCCAGGGAGTTCGATTGCGCTGGGGGATCAGGTTTTACGATGGGGAAATGGCAATCAAGGGCTACGACGTGGGCGAATTGGTGGACTATCCATCGCTCATGGAGCTGGAAACGCTCGACTGGCACCTCCTCTGGTTCGACCCGAGCGCGTACCACACGGAGATTGAGGATCGGTTCTACGTCTTGAAAACCTCGACCCGCGAAAGGTATCGATTCGACGTCACCACGGGCGATATCGTGGAAGAGCACAGGTTTTGGAGATGGGTTGCCGGTGTTGGCAAGGCCGCGTTGGCGGTCCTCGGCGCACTTGGCGCTTGGCTGGTCTACCGACGTCGCAAGGCGCGCCGGGCCAGGGCAGCGGGAGAGCGCCTGACGGGAGAGTGTTGCGCAGAGCCGATCAGGGAGGAGCCGATCAGGAAGGCGAAGAAGCTCTCCTACAGCCTGCGGTCTCTGATGATCGTGGTTACCGCGGCTGCCATCTTTTGCTCCATCGGTCGCACGGCGCCGCACGTTGCCGTCCTGCTTGTGGGAATCGCGCTTGCCGTGCTCTTCACCGTCGTTCTGATGAGGACAGGGCACCGCATTCGAGGCCATTCGACGACCATCTTCGCGAGGCCCCGGCGAGCGTTGCTGTGGCTGCTCACGCTGGGTTCCTGGCTCCTGCTCTACGCCCTTAGCTTCGCGCCGGTGCTGGGGCTGGTGCGGTATCTCGGTTGGCCCTATGACGTCTGGATGGTGATTGCACAGGTCGTGTACGCTCCGGTGTACTGGCTGCTGGTGAACACGCCGATACGTGACTGGCATCTCCTCCAACTCTACTTCGAGGCGTGGGAGCCTTGGTAGAGCGACGAGCTGAGGGCGAGTCCTCAAGTCGACGCCGCGTTGTTCGGCGCGTCTCCCGACCTCGTCGACGGGCCGACTGAAAGCCCTGCTGCACAATCGGTTACGCCGAAAGTGGCACGGTCAGGAGACCGTGCCACAACAGGACGTACCGCGAGCCGTTCGTCGTGCCGAAGGAGGTGTGACGAGTGGGGCGACGGCCGAGGCTGACGTTCGACACCGGCTGCGGCGGCGAGTATAATAGGAGTTGGAACAGACCCCCTCTCCCGGCGGGTTTCGCTCGGCCCGATCTCCTTCGATTCACGTTTTTCCCCCCGAGCTATGGGCACGTGATGAAGTTCCTGGTGAAGCTGATCGTGGTGCTTGCCGTGCTCGTCGGGGGCGGCGCGGCGGCGTACTACTACGGCATGCGGTATTGGAAAGCCCGCAGCGCCCCCAAGTTTCGCACGGCGGAGGTGGTGCGCGGGGAGATCGTCTCGGTGGTCAACGCCACGGGAACCGTGCAGCCGAAGCTCCGCGTCTCGGTCGGCTCGTTCGTCTCCGGACCGATCGTCGCGCTCAACGCCGACTACAACGACGAAGTGAAGAAGGTGGACCCCGACGAGGAGCTCACCGCCGCGGAAAAAGAAGAACGCCTCATGGCGAAGATCGATCCGCGGCTCTACGACGCGAACGTGAAACGCGACAAGGCGATGCTCGCCAGGGCGAAAGCCGACGTCAAGCGCGCGAAGGCCTTGTGCGAACAAGCGAAGAGCGACTATGACCGGGCGAAGGACCTGGAAGCGGACAACAAAGACTTCATCTCCGGAACGGAAATGGATCAGTACCGATACAACTGGGAGGCTCTCGACGCGCAGGTGGAAGTCGCCGAGGCGTCGTTGGATCAGGCGGAAGCGAACCTGGAGAACTCCCAAGCGAGCCTGGACTACACGGAAATCTATTCCCCGGTCGACGGGATCGTGATCGACCGGAAGATCGACGAGGGGCAAACGCTGGCCGCCCAGTTTCAGGCGCCGGAGTTGTTCGTCGTGGCGCCGGACATGGACAAGGAGATGTACGTCTACGCGTCGGTCGACGAAGCCGACATCGGCCTGATCCGCAAGGCCAAAGAGGATGAGCAGCCCGTTTTCTTCACGGTCGACGCCTACCCGAAAGACCTCTTCGAAGGCAAAATCCATCAGATTCGCAAGAACCCCAATACCCTCCAGAACGTGGTGACGTATCCCGTCGTGGTCACCACGCCCAATCCTGAGATGAAGCTGATGCCGGGCATGACCGCGAATCTCTCCTTTCAGATCGAGAAACGCGAGGACATCGTCAAGATCCCCAACGCGGCGATTCGCTTCTACCCGGAAAAGGGGCACGTTCGAAAGGACGACCAGAAAATCCTGGAAGGGGCCGAGGAGAAGGAGGATTCCGAGGACGACGAGGACTCCGGCGACCTGCGATCCGCCGTCGAGCGAATCCTCGCCCGCAAAGAACGCACCAAGCGACACGTCTGGGTCAAGGAAGGGGAGAAGCTCAAGGCCGTGGAAATCACCATCGGGATGAGCGACTACAAGTACACGGAGATGGAATCCGGCCCCCTCAAAGAAGGACAGGAATTGGTCGCCGGACTGAAGAAGGACTGACCCTGCCGGGAAGGACCGCTCATGAACGTGCTCTTGACGCTTCGCATCGCTCTGAGAGCGCTGGCCAAGAACAAGCTCCGGGCCGGGCTGACCGTGCTGGGGGTCGTCATCGGCGTCGCCGCCGTCACGACGATGGTCTCGATCGGGCAAAGCGCCACGAAACTGGTCCAGGGCGAGCTTCAGGGCCTGGGGACCAACGTGATCGTCATCTTCCCGGGAAGCAAGCGGGGGCACGGGGGCGTGCACCACGGCCGGGGGAGCATGATGACGCTCACCGACGACGACTGCAACGCCATGGTTGAGGAGTGCCGGGCGGTGCTCGCCGCATCGCCTATCGTCGGCGCCGGAGGACAGGTCGTCTACGGCAACACCAACTGGAGCCCGCGCGAGCTGTTCGGCGTGGGAACCGACTACCCCACCGTGCGTAGCTGGGGGCTTCGTCGCGGCGGGTTCTTCACCGATCGCGAGATCGCCTCGGCCGCCAAAGTGTGCGTGATCGGCCAGACCATCGTGGAGAAGCTCTTCCAGACGACCAATCCCCTCGGAGAGACGATTCGCATTCAGAACATCCCCTTCCGCGTGATTGGCATTCTGGAGGCCAAGGGGGCGAACATGGTCGGCGAGGACCAGGACAACGTGGTGCTGGCCCCCTACACGACCGTGCGCAAGCGGCTCCGCGGCTCGCGATTCGACAACGTCGACATTATCCTCGCCTCGGCCCGATCGATGAATCGGATGGCCGAGGCAGAGCACGAGATCAAGCAGCTCCTGTTCGAGCGGCACAAGATCCCGCCCGGCGACCCCGCCGATTTCGAGGTGCAGACGACCACGGAGATCGCCAAGATGCTGGGGATCATCACGGGCACGATGACTGCGCTGTTGGCGTCGATCGCCGGCATCTCGCTGTTGGTCGGCGGCGTGGGGATCATGAACATCATGCTCGTTTCGGTGACCGAGCGAACCCGGGAGATCGGCATCCGCATGGCCGTGGGCGCCCGGCAGTGGGACATCCTCCGGCAGTTCCTCGTCGAATCCGTGCTGCTTTCCACGATCGGCGGCCTGGTGGGTCTCGCCCTGGGGACGGCCGCGTCGGCCGGGCTCACGGCGGTCATCAACGCCTGGACCAGCGGCACCAAATGGCCGACCGTCGTTTCGTTGACGGCCGCCGTGATCGCGATTCTGTTCGGCGTGGTCGTCGGCGTGGTGTTCGGCTTCTATCCCGCGTGGCGGGCGAGCCGACTCGATCCGATCGAAGCCCTGCGCTACGAATGAAATACCCTCTCGATATCGAGTGGGACACCGTCGACCCGGAGAACCCCAAGACGTGGACAGAAGCAGGCCGTGAGCCGACAAATCGGTTCATGGCCTGACTTGTGATGGGACCGCGCCTCTCGTTGTTGCGGTTCGAGGCGTGCAGGTGGTTGTCGTTGAACGAGCCGCCGCGCAAGCCACGACACGAACCGGCGCGTTGGGCCCGGACGCCCGCTCTCGTACTCCTCACGCTCCGCGTCGTATTCCTCACGCTCCGCGTGAGGCCCTTTGCCCGATGCGGTCCGGGTGTTGCCCTCACGCGGAGCGTGAGGAGTACGTTCGGCTGACTCACGGCCGCCGGCGCGGCGTCTCCACTAGAGCAAACAGATTACCCCAGGCCCAGACCATACGGGAACGCTGCCGGGCGCAGGGATCACTTCACGACTCACGACTCGGAACCCGAGATCGGAGAACTCGTCACCCGGGACGCTGCTCCCGCGATCCGAAAAAGGGGTCAGGACTCTTGTTTCTCCCACGGAAGCTTGCAGGGGCGAGTCTCCTGCTGAAGAAAGAGCCCTGACCCCTTTTTCCCCTCCTTCCATCCCGAGCGGCGCCTTGTGCTCGGTGAATGGCACGCGGCGCCTCACGGCAGCTTCAGGATCCGGGGCTCCGGAACGGGGAGCCACTTCGGCTTGTAAGCCGGCACCTCCGTCCGCTCCGGGGCTTGAGCCGGGAGGGGTATCTGCTCCGGTTCTCGCATCGGCGCGGGCAGAGGGGGCCGCTCCGCGTCCAGCCGCGGTTGGATGAGCGCGTCGGGCGGTGCCTCGGGCGGTGCGTCGGGCGTTCGCATCAGCGGACGCGGCCTGTCCAGATCGCGCCGCGTCGGGATGACCGGCTCGTCCAGGTCGAAGGCATTCTCGGAGGGCTCGCTGCCGCGCTCGTACTGCTCCTCGTAAGGACCCGGTCGACGGCCCTGCGGATACCAGCGACCGGGGAACCGTCGGCCCAGGGGCCCCATCGAGCAGTACCGTTCTTCGACGAATCGGACCCCGTGCACCTCCAGGATCGTCCCCATCTGCTCCTGGAGATTGGCGAACTCGCTGTTGTACTGGAGAAGCGACTGGGCTTCGGCATCGATCGCATCGCCCCAGCTCGTCAGCGCTTGGAGTCTGTTCAAATAGATCGTCAGGTCGGCGGCCCATCGTGCCGATTGGGCGTTGAGGTTCGTGCGCGCCGCTTGCCGCGTTTCTCGGAATGCCTGGTACTCTTCGTGGAACTGCGCCAGGTTGCGGTAGTTATCGGCCAACAGATGCGTGGCGTTGTGAAGGCCCTGCTCCAGGTTCGCCCGGTCCCGCATCACGGATAGCTCCGCCCGGCGAAGCACCGCTCGGGACTGTCTCAAGCCCAAGGGCACGGAGACGTCGATGCCGAGCTGCCAGCCGGTGAACTGGCCCGGGCCCGAGGCGAGCCACGCGCCGCTGGGGTCTCTGCCGCCCAGGGCGTCCCAGCGATACAAGGCATTGGCGTCGACCCGGGGGAAGGCGTCGTTCTCGGCCAGCAGGAGCTGCTGCTGGTCGGACTCGATGCGGAGCTTCAGCTCGATGAGATCGGGCCGGTACTCTTCGGCGATTCGCAAAATCGTCTCCCACTCGACGTCGATCCACTCGGTCGAGGGCGGCGTGACGGGAACGATCTGCCTTTGGTCGGAGGGCAACAGGCCGAGAACGTTCCGCAGTGCGGCCTCGCGACGCAGCAGATTCGCTCGGGCGGTGATCGCGTTGGCGCGAAAACGTGCCAACGAGGATTGGGCCTGCGCCCGGTCACCTGCGTTTCCCAAGCCGCGACGGAACTGGGCCTCCGCGAAATCGAAGGCCCATTGGCCCTGCTTCACTTGCTGCTCGCGTGCCCAGACTTCAACTCGGGCGAACACCAGGGCCCAATAGGCCTCGATCACGCCGCGGACCAACTGCTGCACGCTCTGCTTGAGCTGATAGAACGACCGCTCCGTGTCGATCCGCGCGATCTCGATGGGGGCCAGGTTCGCCCGAATCCCGCCCCCCTGCAACAGCGGCTGCGAGAAGCCCATGTCGACCGACGAGGTCGTCCGAGGATTCAGCGGAAGGCCGTCCGCCGAAGACCGCAATGGGTTGGTGTGGACGTCCAGACTGGCCGTCCCCCCCGTAGACGTCGTCTTCGACACACCCAGGCCCAGGTTGTACTGGTCGATCCGGTCTCCCTCGATCCGAGCCCGGGTCGGGTCGGCGGGATCGAAGCCTCCCTGCGGGGTCTCGATCCGGTCGAAGTCGTTGAGCACCTGCACGTTGGGATCGAAACGCGCCCGGGCCTCGTCGATCTGCGTATTCGTGACGGCCGGGTCGTAGATCGTGCTGCCGCTGGAGGTCGCGCCCGCGCCGGTCAGCACACGGATGACCTGCGAGTTCCTCAGGGCGATCCGAATCGCGTCGTCCAGCGAGAGTTCGAGCGGCTCTTTCTGCACGGGCTTGGAGACCGTGGGCGGCGCGGGGACGTCCGGCAGCCGTGCCACCGGTATCTCAGAGGGCGCGCGGATCTCCATCCGCCGCTGCTCGGGAAAGACGATCCCCAACATCCCTTGCCCATGGGCGGGGACCGACGCCATCGAGGCCGCCAGGGCGCAGACCAACAGACCGACGATGCGAGGGCTAACGACCATACCCTCTTAATCGGTGAAGCGGCCCGCCGTATGTAGTATAATCGCTACATTCCCTGTAACCGGAACACTCGCCAGGAGCAGGAAACACAACGCAGACGTCCTATTCTTCCTCGTCCTCGGAGTGGAGTGCCCGTAGCGCTCGCTCGAAGTCGGTCGTATCTTCTACAATCTCCCCATCTTTAAGCACGAGAATGCGCTTGGCATGCCGGGCGATGTACTGGTCGTGAGTGACCAGAACCAGCGTGATCTCGGTCTCCTCATTCAGGCGACGGAGCAGATCGATCACTTCCCGGCTGGTGCGTGAATCGAGGTTCCCGGTGGGCTCGTCGGCCATGATGATCGCCGGTCGGTTGACCAGTGCCCTGGCCATGGCCACGCGTTGCTGCTGTCCTCCGGAGAGCTGCCCCGGATGGTGGTGCAGCCGATCGCCCAGCCCGACCTTCTCCAACTCCTCGATCGCACGGCGGCGTCGTTCCCGCGCCGACGTTCCCCGCTCGTAAAGCAGCGGCAGTTCGACGTTCTCCAGTGCGCTGGTGCGGGCGAGGAGGTTGAAATTCTGAAAGACGAAGCCGAACTTCCGGTTCCGCAGCCTGGCTCGCGTGTCGCGCGACATCCTGGCCACTTCCTCGCCGTCCAAGAGATAGCTTCCGCTGGTGGGGCGGTCGAGGCACCCCAGCGTGTTCATCAGCGTCGACTTGCCCGAGCCCGAGGGGCCCATCAGCGCCACGTACTCCCCCCGGTCAATGCTCAGCGACACGCCCCGAAGCGCCACGACTTCCGTCTCTTCCAGCGAGTAGACCTTGCGGATCTCATCGAGTTTGATCAGCGACATAACTGCTCGCTCATGGCGTGCCGGGATCGGTCCGATCCCACGGGACGAAGTCGAACGCGGGGCGACGAGCCGTTGACGGCCTCTACAGGTCATTCTGATTGCTGCCCGGACTACCGGCAAGGGACGCCCTTGACGCATTGATCGAACCGGACCGATGAAAGCGGCGACGGGCAACGCAAATCGGCACGAGCCCACGCGCCCGCAGTCCAAGCAGTTGCCGAGAAGACGCCCGATCCCTAGACTATCACTTCGCCTTCAAACACCGGGACTTGCGCCCACCCGACACGGCGAGCTGTCGCCAGCGGAACGGTCGCAGTCCCCCATGCGTCTGCTTTCGTACGGGCGAGTAAGGATGTTCCAACGGCTCTTCGGTCGGTTCGTTCTCATGGGCCTCTGCCTGGCCGGAAGCATCGGTCTCCATGCCGGGCTGGGGCACGCGGCGTTCGGGCAAGCGGAGCCCGGCCGCCCGGAACTCCGTGATTCCGCTGCCCGGGCGCCCACACGGGGCGCCGACTGGCCGCGATTCCTCGGCCCCGACGGGAACGGCAAGTCGCCGGAGACGGGCATCCTCACCGCATGGGGCCCGTGCGGCCCGCCGGTCCTCTGGCACTGCGAGCTGGGCACGGGCTACGGCATCGGCTCGGTCGCCGGCGACGGCTTCTATCAGTTCGACCGGGTCGGCGATCAAGCGCGGCTCCGGTGCCTCGATCGCCGCACGGGAAAGCTCCTCTGGCAGTTCGCCTACCCGACCGACTACGAGGACCTGGTGGGCTACGACAACGGGCCCCGCAGCTCGCCGGTGATCGACGACGGCCGGGTCTACATTTTCGGGGCGGGGGGAATGCTCCATTGCCTGCGGGCCGACGACGGCCGGCTCGTGTGGAAGGTCGACACGGCCGAGCGGTTCGGCGTCGTGCAGAACTACTTCGGCGTCGGCTCGACGCCCGTCGTGGAAGGCGATCTATTGATCGTGATGGTCGGCGGCAGCCCGCCCGAATGTCAGGACATCGGCCGCTTCAACCTGGATCGCGCCGTGGGGAACGGCACGGGCATCGTGGCGTTCGACAAGCGGACCGGCGACGTGAAGTACGCCGCAAGCGACGAGCTGGCCGGCTACGCCACGCCGCAGCTTGCCACGATCGACGGGCGCCGCTGGTGCTTCGCCTTCGCCCGCGGCGGCCTGGTCGGCTTCGATCCGCGATCCGGCGAGGTCGATTTCCACTACCCGTGGCGGGCCAGGCTCCGCGACAGCGTCAACGCCGCCACGCCGGTCGTCGTCGGCGACGACGTGTTCATCTCCGAGACGTACGGCCCGGGAAGCTCCCTGCTCCGCGTCAAGCCCGGCGACTACGACGTCGTCTGGAGCGATCCGCCGGGACGCCAAAAGGCCATGCAGACCCATTGGAACACCCCCATCTATCACGAGGGCTATCTCTACGGCTCCAGCGGACGCTACTCGGGCACCGCCGAGCTTCGGTGCATCGAGTGGAAGACCGGCGAGGTGATGTGGAGCCGGCCGGGCCTGCGGCTCGCCTCGCTCCTCTACGTCGACGGCCACTTCGTCTGCCTCAGCGAAGACGGCAAGCTCCGGCTCGTCAAGGCAACGCCCCAGGAATACGTCCAGGTGGCCGAAGCCGTCGTGCGCGAGCGCCCCGGCGGCCGAGTCCTGATCGACCCGCCCGCCTGGGCCGCCCCGATCCTCTCGCACGGCCTCTTGTACGCCCGCGGCGTAGACCGCCTGGTCTGCATGCGGTTGACCGCCGAGTGATCCGTGCCGCCGTGTAGGACAGGCTTCCAGCCTGTCTATGGCAGCCATTCCCCAACCGTGTAACACAGGCAAGATGCCTGTGCTACGAGTTCGCCGGACCCTGCCCGGAACACTTGCTGCACCGTTCACCGCCCCTACGGTTGCTCTCGCCCTGCCCTGTGGGCTAACATCAGGGAGCAGTTCTCCCCCGGGAAGCATGTGATGGCGGTCACCCTGAAGCAGTTCGTCGAAAATCTCACGCAAAGCGGCCTGATGTCAGCGGCCGAGCTGTCGGCGTTCCAGGAGGGGCTCCCGCCCGAGAAGCGCCCCCGGGACGTGCAGGATTTGGCTCGGGAGCTGATCCAGGCGGGGAAGCTCACCCGGTATCAGGCGGCGGCCGTTTATCACGGGAAGACGCGGGGGCTGGTGCTCGGCGAGTACACGGTGCTCGACCAGATCGGGGCCGGCGGCATGGGCCAGGTCTTGAAGGCCCAGCACCGCACGATGAAGCGGGTCGTCGCCCTGAAGGTGCTCCCGGCCAGGGCCATGAAGTCGCCCGAGATGGTCAAGCGGTTCCATCGGGAGGTCCGAGCCGCGGCCCGGCTGGAGCACCCCAACATCGTCACCGCCTACGACGCCGGCGAAGCGGACGGGATCCACTTCCTGGTGATGCAATACGTCGACGGCAAGGACCTGGCCCAGATCGTCGCCGAGCGCGGCCCTCTGCCGGTCGAGCAAGCCGTCGAGTGCATCATCCAGGCGGCCCGAGGTTTGGAGTACGCTCACTCCGAAGGCGTGGTCCACCGCGACATCAAGCCGGCCAATCTCCTCCTGGACAAGAACGGCACCGTCAAGATTCTCGACATGGGCCTCGCTCGAATCGGCGTGCCGGGCGATGCCGACTCGGACGACTCGGAGAGCCTCACGTCGACCGGCCAGGTGATGGGCACCTTTGACTACATGCCCCCGGAGCAGGCCGAAGACACGCACACGGCCGACGCCCGGGCCGACGTCTACTCCCTCGGCTGCACGCTCTACCGCCTCCTGACCGGCAGGAACCCGTACCAGGGCGACACGGTGATCATGATCCTCCTGGCCCATCGCGACGCCCCCATCCCCTCGCTCTGCGACGCCCGGCCCGACGTGCCGGCCGCTCTGGACGCCGTCTTCCAGAAGATGCTGGCCAAGAGCCCGGCCGACCGCTACCAGTCGATGACCGAAGTCATCGCCGCCCTGGAAGCCCGCGTGGCCGCCAAGCACGGCCAGCCGATTGCGGCGGAGCCGTCCAGCGATCATGCCCTTACCTCGTTTCTCCAGCAACTGGCCGAAGAGGACGCCGCTCCGAAGCCACCCCCAAGACTGACCGGGGAGCCCCAAGAGACCATCAAGTCCCACGTGGAGCAAGAGACCGGCACGGCCTTCTGGAAGCGGTTGGTCCCTCCGGGGAAGCGCGGCATGATGGTGTATGGCTGGATCGCTCTCGGCGCAGCGGCGTTTGTGGTCGTGGCCGGCTTGCTGTTCGCGCTCGTCGGTGGTGGCGATAAGACGAAGCAAGCAGAAGAAGTGGCTGTTGCGGGCGAAGAGGAGGATCTCAGTAGCCCCGCGAACAGGCCGCCGCTGGCCGTCGCCCCGTTCGATGCCGAGCAGGCCAAGCGCCATCAGCAGGCATGGGCCGACTACCTCGGCGTGCCGGTCGAGTGGGCCAACTCGCTTGGCATGAAGTTCGTCGTCATCCCGCCCGGCGAATTTGACATGGGCCCGCCAGAAACGCAGCATCGTGTGACGATTACCAAACCATTCTTCTTGGGTGTCGGGGAGGTCACCGTTGGTCAGTTCCGGCAATTTGCGGATGCCGCTCGCTACAAGACCGAGGCCGAGACCGACGGTGTAGCGAGTTGGGGATTCAGCCTGGAGCGGAAGGACTTCACGCTCCGCAGCTACAACTGGCACAGTCCGGGCTTCCCGCAACCCGAGGACCACCCGGTTGGAATCGTCACGTGGAACGATGCGCAGGCGTTCTGCCGTTGGCTTGGCGAGAAGGAGGAGGCACCCTATTCTCTGCCGACGGAGGCCCGGTGGGAGTATGCATGTCGGGCGGGTACGACAACTGCTTGGAGCACGGGTGGCGAAGCGAAGTCGTTAGAGGGTTTCGCGAACATCGCCGACGCCTCCCACAAGCGTTCCCGCCCGTCGGTCACCTGGGAAGTGGATTGGGACGACGATTTCGCGTTCACCGCGCCCATCGCCGGGTTCCGCGCGAATCCGTTCGGCCTGTTCCATATGCACGGCAACGTGTGGGAATGGTGCCAGGACTGGTTCGCCGAAGACTACTGGAAGGACTCGCGCACAGAGAATCCCCCAGGGCCGGATTCGGGACAGACACGAACCCAGCGGGGAGGGGCTTTCGATTACTTTCCGAGGCATGTCGTGTCGACTAGCCGAAGGCGAGCAGAGCCTACAAGCCGAGGTTTCAACGCCGGATTTCGAGTTGTCTTAGAGATCCCCGACAACCGCATAGAACGGGACAACCTCTTCCGCAACAGCGCTGGGCCGCTGCCCCTGCGTGACTTACCGGGGTCCAAAGCGCCGCCGGCGGGCACCCCTGCAGAATCGACGGAGATGAGCCCGGAGCCCAACACTCCGGCCGAGCAGGCACAGGTCGATACACAAACCGCCGCTGCGGAAACCACCTACCCGGTACGCGTCGGCCCAGTCGAGTTTCTCGGCCCGCCGGAAAACCTCGGCACGGTGGTCAATAGTAGAGCCGTAGGATGCGTGAAACGCACCATTCTCCGGGCACAGCTTGTGCGGCTCTGCGACCAGTCGACTGCTGGTTCCATGAAGCTGAGTTGGTGCGTTTCACGCACCCTACTTTTCCCTATCACGTCGTGGGCCCCTGCCGCCGTGTGCGTCGCGGGCTTTTGTTGGACGCGGTCACATTGGGCCGCGTCCCGTTTCTACGGCGCATGAGGGGTGCTACCCCCTTCAGATACCGTGAGCGCACGTGCGCGCGGGCCCCAGGGGGAGTGCGCTGGGGCCCCATGGTGAATGCGCTGGGGTTCCAGCGCAGGTGCTACAGGGTCATAGGCCACCTGCGCGCACGCCATGTACTGGGAAAAACGCCCT